>CALMRC010000052.1 GCA_937873275.1 uncultured Spirochaetota bacterium | reverse complement strand
CGCGGGCGGCCTCGAGCTCATCCCCGCGTACAACTCCCTCCTGGTGGTCTACGATCCCCGGGTGACCGGGTTTTCGGACCTGGCCCGGGAAGTTCGCTCCCGGGCCATCGGGGCCGCGAAGGCCCCCCCGGCCCGGCCTCGGGTCGTCCGGATACCCGTATGCTACGAGGGAACCCATGCCCCAGACCTGGAGGACGTGGCCCGGCACACGGGCCTGACTCCGGATGAAGTCGTCGCCGTCCATTCCTCCGGAACCTACCTGGTGTACATGCTCGGATTCACCCCCGGGTTTCCCTACCTCGGGGGTATGGACGACCGGATCGCAGCACCCCGCCGCGCCACTCCCCGGACCCGGATACCCGCGGGGTCCGTGGGCATCGCGGACCGCCAGACGGGGATCTACCCCCAGGAAAGCCCGGGGGGGTGGAATATCATCGGTCGGACCCCGGCCATCCTCTTCGATCCGTCCCGGAATCCGCCGACCCTCCTGGCCGCCGGCCTCCGTCTCCGGTTCCGGCCGATCCCGGCCGGTGAGTTCGACGAACTGGCCGCCGCGGCCGCGGAAAACCGATGGCGGCCCGAGATTGAGGAGGCCCGGCCGTGACGGAACTCCTCGTCCTCGATCCCGGTCCCCAGACCACGGTGCAGGACCTCGGCCGCTTCGGGAGCCAATCCCTGGGGGTGCCTCCCGCGGGCGCCGCGGACCCGGACGCGCTGGAAACCGCGAACCTCCTGGTCGGCAATGCCCGGGGGGAGGCCTGCCTGGAGTGCACCCTCCGGGGCCCCGAGCTGGAGTTCACGGGTCCCGCGTCCTTCAGCGTCTGCGGGGCCCGGATCCCCGTCCTCCTGAACGGGATCGCCGTACCGACTTGGGAGACCCTGTACGCCGAGGCCGGGGACGTGCTTTCCATCGGAACCGCCGAGACGGGACTCCGGGCCTACCTGGCCGCGGCCGGGGGATTCGACGTGCCGGTGGTCCTCGGCAGCCGCTCCACCTACGTCCGGGCGGGGTTCGGGGGCTGGCAGGGCAGGCCTCTCCGGTCCGGGGACCGCATCCCCCTGCGGGGAACGCAGGATACGGCCCGGGTTCCCCGTCTGCGGGTGCCGGAGGATATACGGCCGGAATACCCCGTGGATATCCAGGTACGGGCCGTTCCGTCCCATGAGCTCGACCGGTTCCCGCCGGATTCGGTGGACCTCTTCTTCCGGGAAGTCTTTTCGGTTTCCGCCAAGAGCGACCGCATGGGCTGCCGTCTGGAAGGCACCCCCCTTCGGCACACCCGAGGCGCGGACATCGTCTCCTCGGGCGTGCAGACCGGTACGGTCCAGGTTCCCGGGGACGGCCTCCCCATCGTCCTTCTTCCCGACCGGCAGACCACGGGGGGCTACACCCGGATCGCCCACGTCATACGGGCGGACCTTTCGAAGCTCGGCCAGGCCCGGCCGGGCGACCGGGTCCGGTTCCTTCGGATCGGCCTGGAGGAAGCCCGGACCGCGTGGATAGCCCGGGACGAGGAGATCGCCGGTCGGATTCGGTCCGCGGACGAGTCCTCGGGGCGTGCCTCCCCGAGGACCGCCGTCCCCGCCGGCGCATCGATCCGACGCTTCCGGGTCCTCGTGGAAGGCCGACCCTACGACGTGGAGATCGAGGAGACCTAGGGCGTCGTCCGGGCCGCCGTTCTCCTCCCAAGCCAGCGAATCAAAGGAACCCTATGGAAACCCGATCCTTCGCCTCCGAACTGATCCTCCTCCTGACCGCGGCCCTCTGGGGCTTCGCCTTCGTGGCCCAGCGGGTGGGCATGGAGTACATGGGACCCCTCACGTACAACGGTATCCGCTTCGTCCTGGGAGGGGCTTCCCTCCTGCCGTTGATCTATCTCCGAAGGAGGCTGGACCGAACGCGGGGACCGGCGGAAAGAACCGGCGTCGGCGCGATCCCGGGCGGGACTCCCGGGGGATTCCGCGAATTGCTCGTTCCCAGCCTGTCGGGGGGGCTCATCATCACCGTCGCCGCCAACCTCCAGCAGTGGTCGATGAAGTTCATCACCGCCGGCAAGGCGGGGTTCATCACTGGGCTCTACGTGGTCCTGGTTCCCGTGGCGGGAATGTTTCTCCGGCGGAAGACCCCGGTCCTCGCGTGGATCGGGTGCGCCGCGGCGGCGGGGGGATTGTATTTCCTGTCCGTGACCGAGAATATCACGATCGCCCGGGGCGACCTGATCGTCCTGGCCTCCACGTTCTTCTGGACCGGCCACATACTCTTCCTGGACACCTTCGCCAAGCGGGTGGATCCCGTGGAGCTCTCCGCCGGCCAGTTTCTCGTCTGCGGGGTCCTCACCTCCGCGGGAGCCCTGGTCTTCGAGACTCCCGCCTGGCAAGGAATACGTTCGGCGACGGTACCTTTATTGTACGGAGGGCTCGTCTCCATCGGGATCGCCTACACCCTGCAGGCCGTGGCCCAGCGGAAGGCCCACCCCGCCCGGGCCGCGGTCGTGATGAGCCTGGAGACCGTTTTCGCGGCGGTCGGAGGGGCGCTCCTGCTTTCGGAGCGGCTTTCCGGCCGGGAATTCCTGGGCTGCGCCCTCATGTTCGCGGGCATGCTCATCGCCCAGGCCCCCGGGCCGAAGCCGAAGCCGACTTCCCCGGCCGGGACTTCTAGGCCGGGTTCGTGAACCCGGCGTAGGCGGCCAGGTCGAGCTCCCAGAACTCCGCGGGCCAGGGGCCGTTCCGGATCTCCGGCTCCGGCGCCGGGGGATTCGCGGCCACCCACTCCTCCCATTCCCGGGCCCGGACCCCCCGCAGGTACTTGTCCGCCACGCTGGGGAACAGCTCCAGCAGGAGTTCCTCCTTCTCGTCCTTGGCCAGGCGGGCTCCGCCGAATTCCGGCAGCTCCGGATTGTCCTGCTTGCGATAGGCGGAGGTGTCGTAGGGGGTTTCCTCCCGGACGCCCGTGATCTTGAAGCGGAACTCCGGATCCACGGGCCAGGGGGTCTTGCCGTAGGTACCCTTGACCAGCTCTGCGAAGTTCTTGGAAACGTTGGAGTAGAAGGGCTTTCCCTGGGTCTTGTCGACGACGCAGTTGACCGCCTGGACTCCCACGATCTGGCTGGTGGGGGTGACGAGGGGAGGGACCCCGGCGTCCAGCCGGACCTTGGGGACGATGGCCAGCACCTCCCGGAGATGCTGTTCCAGCTTGGCCTCCTTGAGCTGGGCCATCATGTTCGTGTACATCCCGCCCGGGATCTGGGCCTCCCGGACGTTGTCGTCCGGCTCGGGGTAGTTGAAGTAGGCCTCGATCCGGTGGCAGAGGTCCAGGACGACCTGGGGCTTGTCCGCCCGGGCCGCCGCGATCGCGTCGTCGAAGAGCCGGGAGACGTCCGGCGGGAGCTCGGGATTCCGGATGTCGAAGGCGGGGGGCATGCGCTTGTACTGGTCGAACTTGGCCAGGTCCTCCCGGATCGCCCGCAGTTCGTCGCTGATTGCCTGGACGGCCGCCCGGTCCACCCCCGTATCCAGCCCCATCCGGTCCGCGAAGATCTGGATGATCTCGTAGGCGGGGGCGGCGGGGCCCCCGGAGAAGGGGAGGATGACGGTGTCGACGATGTCCACACCGTTCGCCATGCCCATGAGGAGGCTGGCGGTGCCGAACCCCGGGGTGCAGTGGGTGTGGAGGTCCACCGGGATGGAGAGGGCGTCCTTGAGGGCCCGGATGAGATGGCCCGCGGTGGCCGGATCGATGAGGCCCGCCATGTCCTTTATGGAAATCATGTCGGCGCCCAGGCTCTCCAGCTCCTTGGCCCGGGCGACGTAGTAGGGAATCGTGAAGAGTCTGTCGGGAAGTCGCTTGCCGGAGAGGAAGGCCTTGATCCGCTCTCCCCGGGTGAAGCGCGGATCCACGGTGTAGCAGATGGCGCAGTCCGCCATGCCCCCGTTCTCCTTCACGTAGCGGAGGGTGCCCGTCATGTTCGAAATGTCGTTCAGGGCGTCGAAGATCCGCATGATGTCGATGCCGGAGCGGACGGAGTTGCGGCAGAAGCCCTCGATGACGGATTCCGGATAGGGGGTGTAGCCGAAGAGGTTGCGGCCCCGGGAAAGGGCGGTCAGCTTGGAGGAGTCCCCGACGCCGGCCTTGATGGATTCCAGCCGCGTCCAGGGGTTTTCCGCCAAATACCGCATGATGGAGTCCGGGACGGCGCCTCCCCAGACCTCCATGGCATAGAACCGGGCCCGGCGGTAGTGCGGCAGCACGCGGTCGACCTGGGCCTGGGTCATACGGGTGGCGAACTGGGATTGCTGGCCGTCCCGAAGGGTCAGGTCCCGGATGAGCAGGGAGTTCTTCATGCCGTCCTCCTGGGGTCGGGGGAATTCTTACTCGGCCTATAGTCTATAAAGAAACACCGGGAGAGGCAATCCTCCCGGCCGGCCTTCAGACGCAGGCGGCCGCCCTGCGCTCGGATATGAAATCCCGCACTTTCCGGACCACCGGCGCCAGGTTCCGGGAAGGAAACCAAGCCATGTACACCGTACGGGAGAACTCGGGATTCTTGATCGGGATACCCAGGACGTCCGGATTGCCGAGGTTCGGGGTGGTCGGTATTATGGACAGGCCGTAATGCAGGGAGACGAAGGTGATGGCCACGTTGCAGTCTTCGGCCTCGAAGGACACCTTCGGCCGGATCTTCATCTCCCGGAAGATGTTGCCGATCATGCGCCGGAGCCCGCTTTTCCGGTTGGTGAGGATGAAGGGTTCGTCCTTGACCTCGTGGATGTCGATTTCCGTCCTCTCGGCGAATCGATGGTCCCGGGGGATCACGAGGAAGAGCTCCTGCCGCAGAATCGGAACGGAGGCCACGTCCTTGGACGGATCCGGGCAGAAGGCAAGGTCGATATCCCCCTGCTTGAGGCCCTCGATCAGGGCGTTGTTGAGGTTCTGAACGAAATTGAAGGTTACCTTCTCGTTGCCCGGAGCCTTGTAGAAGCTGGTCAGTATCTCCGGGAGGAAGGTGGAGCCCAGGCTCGAGATGTAGCCGAGGGTGACCCGGCCCTGGAGGGGACCGGACAGGCGGACGGATTCTATACCCTCGTCGAGGGTGGACAGGGATGCGTCCACGTATTTAAGGAACGTGTGTCCCTGCGCGCTCAGGGAGATCTTCTTCCCGTGCTTGTCGAAGAGCTGGACGTCCAGTTCCTTTTCCAGCTCCGACATGGCGTAGCTGAGGCTCGGCTGGGTGATGCACAGGGCCTGGGAGGCCTTGGTATAGTGCTCGACCTTGGCCAGGACCTGGAAGTATCGAAGCTGCTGGAGGGTCATGAAGGCCGTCCTTCCCGTCGGCGTGCCGAGTATACCCGGAATCATAGAGAACGTCTATTGTTTCAGAATAAAAAATTTTATTAGACCTATCCGGACTGGCGGTGTAGGATGATTCGGGGCAGGTCTGCACCGCGCGCGCTTTACAGGAAGGATTCGCTGGTATATCCTCAAGCAACCGCCGGAGACAGATACCCCCAGGAACGCGAGCATACCTCGACAGTCGGAGGCATCCGTTCCGCGCCGCTGGGGCGGCGCAGCAACGATACCACGAAAGCGTGGAGAACCATGAGCGACAAGAAATCCTACGTGCACGTCATCCGGGAGAAATGGTGCAAGGGCTGCAACATCTGCGTGGCCTACTGCCCCAAGAAAGTCCTGACCCTGGTCAACGGGAAGGTGTTCGCCGAACGGCCCCACGACTGCATCGGCTGCCGCCTGTGCGAGCTTCGCTGTCCCGATTTCGCCATCGAGATCCGCGAGGCCTCCGCCGTCCCGGAACCCGAGGAGGAAACCACCGTGGACTATTCGATTCCGCCGGAGGCCACCCATGCCTAGCGCCAAGCTGATGCAGGGGAACGAGGCCTGCACGATCGGAGCCCTGGTCGCGGGGCTCGAGTTCTTCGCCGGCTATCCCATCACCCCGTCCACGGAGATCGCGGAGCTCTGCTCCGAGGAACTGCCCAAGGTCGGGGGCAAGTTCGTGCAGATGGAGGACGAGATCGGCTCCATCGCCGCCATCATCGGCGCCTCCTTGACGGGGAAGAAGGCCATGACCGCGACCAGCGGTCCGGGCTTCTCCTTGATGCAGGAAAGCCTCGGGTACGCCTCGGAGACCGAGGTGCCCGTCGTCATAATCAACGTCCAGCGGATGGGCCCCTCCACGGGCATGCCGACGTCCCCGGCCCAGGGCGACGTCATGCAGGCCCGGTGGGGCACCCACGGGGACCATCCGGTCATCGTCCTGGCCCCCGGAAACGTCAAGGAATGCTTCGACCTGACCGTACGGGCCTTCAACCTCGCGGAACGCTACCGGGTCCCCGTGGTCGTCCTCACGGACGAGGTGATCGGCCACATGCGGGAGAAGGTGGTGCTTCCGGACTGGAAGGACGTCGAGGTCGAGGACCGGGCCCGGCCCGCCGCCCCCGGCGGCTACCGCCCCTACGAGGCGGACCCGGACGGCGGCGTCCCCCTCATGGCACCCTTCGGGGAAGGCTACCGTTGGCACGTTACCGGCCTCTTCCACGACGAGACCGGCTTCCCCTCGGGCAAGGCGGAGGTCGCGGACAGGCTCCTCCGGCGGCTCGACCGCAAGGTCTCCAAGAACGAGCCGGTGATCCGGGATTACGTCACGGAGTCCACGGAGGACTGCGAGATCCTCGTGGTCTCCTTCGGGAGCTCCGCCATGAGCGCCCTGTCCGCGGTGCGCCGGGCACGACGGGAGGGCGTCAAGGCGGGGATGCTCCGGTTAAAGACGATCTGGCCCTTCCCCGAGGAGGTGGTCCGGGAGCTTTCCAAGTCCGCCAAGGCGGTGCTCGTCCCGGAGATGAACCTGGGACAGCTCGCCTACGAGGTGGAGCGGACCGTAGGCTGTCATGCGCCCGTGGTGCGCATCGGCAAGGTGAACGGGGATCTCTTCCGACCCGACGAGATCCACGACAAGATCATGGAAGCGGCCAAATGAGCGACATACTCAAGTACTTCCGACAGGACAGGCTCCCGCACATCTGGTGTCCCGGATGCGGGCACGGCACGGTCACCGGGGCCCTGGTGCGGGCGATCGCGCGCCTCAAGCTGGACAAGAACAAGGTCTGCGTCGTATCCGGGATCGGCTGTTCCAGCCGGGCCCCCGGATACCTGGACTTCGACACCCTTCATACCGCCCACGGCCGGGCTCTGGCCTTCGCCACGGGGATCAAGTTGGCCCGGCCGGACCTGAAGGTCATCGTCATGACCGGGGACGGGGACTGCACGGCGATCGGCGGGAACCATTTCATCCACGCCGCCCGGCGGAACATCGACATCACGACCATCGTGATGAACAACAACATCTACGGCATGACCAGCGGACAGTATTCCCCGATGACCCCCAAGGGATTCCTGGGAACCACCGCTCCCTACGGGAACGTGGAGCGCACCTTCGACCTGTGCAAACTGGCCGAGGCTGCGGGGGCGACCTACGTGGCCCGGGGAACCGCCTATCACGCCCAGATGCTCGTGGACCTGTGCGAGCAGGCCCTGACGCACCGGGGATTCTCGGTCGTGGAAGCCCTGACCCAGTGTCCGACCTACTTCGGCCGGAAGAACAAGGTCGGAGGGGCCGTGGAGCTCCTGGAGTGGATCAAGGATCGGACCGTCAACTCCAAGGCGGCCGCGGTCCTGCCGCCCGAGAAGACCGCGGGCAAGCTCCTGATCGGTGAGCTGTACAAGAATCCACAACCCGAGTTCTGCGACGAGTACGACAAGGTCATCGCCCAGGTTCAGAGAAAGTTCGACGGTTTCCGGGGAGGGGTGCGCGGATGCGAACAGAATTCCGACTGAGCGGATCCGGGGGGCAAGGCCTGCTCCTCGCGGGGATCGTCCTTGCGGAGGCGGCCATCCTGGAGGACAAGAACGCCGTGCAGACCCAGAGCTACGGGCCCGAGGCCCGGGGCGGCGCCTCCAAGGCGGAAGTGGTCATCAGCGAGGAGGACATCGACTATCCCAAGGCCATGGACCCGGATTTCCTCCTGGCCCTGACCGGGGAAGCGTACCGGACCTACGGCAAGGTCATGAAGAAGGGGCTCATCATCGTGGACGATTCCGTCCCCCCTTCCGACGAGATCTCCGCCCGTACGGCCCGGGTTCCGATCCTCCGGACCGCGGCCAAGGACATCGGGAAGAGCGTCGTGGCCAACATCGTGGCCCTCGGCGTCCTGGCCGGGATTTCCGGGATCGTCGCCCCGGCCACCCTCGAGGCGGCGGTCAAGAACCGCGTGCCCAAGGGCACGGAGGAACTGAACATAGCCGCCCTGAAGAAGGGATTCGAGCTGGCCGACGCCTTCAAGGCGAAGGCCTGAGGCGTCGCACGCGAAGCGCACCGGAGGATACCTGATGAACGACAACGAAGCCATCCGAAGCGGATTCGAGGCCTACACCGAGGGGGTTGAAAAGTCCCTCGGCAAGTTCCCGGAACGGAAGAAGAAATTCGTGACCGGATCCAACGCTCCGGTGGAGCGGCTCTACACACCCCTGGACCTGGAAGGCCGGGACTACCTGGCGGACCAGGGATTCCCGGGTTCCTATCCCTTCACCCGGGGCGTCCAGAACACCCTGTACCGGGGGCGATTCTGGACGATGCGGCAGTACGCGGGATTCGCGACCGCCGAGGAATCCAACAAGCGGTACAAGTACCTGCTGGAACAGGGCCAGACGGGGCTTTCCGTGGCCTTCGACCTTCCCACCCAGATCGGCTACGACTCCGACCACCCCCTTTCCCAGGGCGAGGTCGGCAAGGTCGGAGTCGCCATCGATTCCTTGGCGGACATGGAGATCCTCTTCGACGGGATCCCCCTGGACAAGGTCTCCACTTCGATGACCATCAACGCCCCCGCCTCGGTGCTCCTGGCCATGTACATCGCCGTGGCCGAGAAGCAGGGGGTCACCCCGGACAAGCTGAACGGCACGATCCAGAACGACATCCTCAAGGAGTACGTGGCCCGGGGAACCTATATCTTCCCGCCCGCCCCGTCGATGCGCCTGATCACGGATATCTTCGAGTACTGCTCCAAGGAAGTCCCCAACTGGAACACCATCTCCATCTCCGGATACCACATCCGGGAGGCCGGCTCCACCGCGGTCCAGGAAGTCGCCTTCACCCTGGCCGACGGGGTCGCCTACGTGGAAGCCGCGGTCAAGGCCGGACTGGACGTGGACGAGTTCGCGCCGCGCCTGTCCTTCTTCTTCAACTCCCACAACGACCTCTTCGAGGAGGTCGCCAAGTTCCGGGCCGCCCGCCGCGTATGGGCCCGGATCATGAAGGAGCGGTTCGGGGCCAAGAACCCCAAGAGCTGGATGCTCCGGTTCCACACCCAGACCGCGGGATCGACCCTGACGGCCCAGCAGCCGGACAACAACGTGGTCCGGGTGACCCTCCAGGCTTTGGCCGCGGTCCTCGGCGGGACCCAGTCCCTCCACACCAACTCCAAGGACGAGGCCCTGGCCCTGCCCACGGAGGACTCCGTCCGGGTCGCCCTGCGGACTCAGCAGATCATCGCCTACGAAAGCGGGGCCGCGGAGACCGTGGATCCCCTGGCGGGCTCCTATTACGTCGAGACCCTCACGAACCGTATCGAGGAAGGGGCCTGGGACTACATCCGCAAGATAGATTCCCTGGGCGGGGCCGTGAAGGCCATCGAGAACGGCTACGTCCAGCAGGAGATCCAGGACGCCGCGTACACCTACCAGATGGACGTGGAGGCGGGGGAACGCATCGTGGTGGGCCTCAACAAGTTCCAGGTCAAGGAGTCCGCTCCGGAGGGCCTTTTGAAGGTGGATCCCGCGGTGGGCAAGTTGCAGGAGAAGAAGCTCGCGGAGCTCCGCGGAAAGCGGGACGCCGAGGCGGTCCGGAAATCCCTGGCGGACCTCAAGACCGCGGCGCAGGGCTCCGACAACCTGATGCCCCGCATCCTGGAGGCGGTGCGCAGGTACGCGACCCTCGGGGAGATCTGCGACGTGCTTCGCGGAGTTTTCGGGGAATACCAGCAGAAGGTCGTCCTTTGACGGGGGTTAGGAATGGATAGGAAGATTCGCGTATTGGTGGCCAAGCCCGGGCTGGACGGCCACGACCGGGGCGCCAAGGTGATCGCCCGGGCCCTTCGGGACGCCGGGATGGAAGTCGTCTACACGGGTCTCCGGCAGACTCCGGAGCAGATCGTCCAGGCCGCGATCCAGGAGGACGCGGACGTCATCGCGCTCTCGATACTCTCGGGGGCGCACAATCACCTCTTTCCCCGGGTCATGGAACTCCTGTCGGAAAAGGGCGTGAACGACGTGCTGGTAATCGGCGGCGGGGTCATCCCGGAGGACGACATCCCCTTCCTCAAGAAGGCCGGGATCGCCGAGATTTTCGGCCCCGGAACGCCCACGAAGGCGACCATCGATTTCATCCGCGCGAACCTGAAGCGCTAGGCGTATCGACTCCATGACCGACGTCCCGGAAGCCGCACGGCGCATCCGGTCCGGGGACCCCAGGGCCTTGGCCCGCGCGATCTCGCGGATCGACGACGGGGATCCCGCCGTCATCGAGGTCCTCAAGGCCCTCCACGCCGACACGGGGCGGGCCCACGTCGTGGGCGTCACCGGCCCCCCGGGCTCCGGCAAGAGCACCCTGGTGGACAAATTCGTCCGGGAGTATCGGGAGCGCGGCCTCACCGTGGGGGTGCTGGCCGTGGATCCCTCGAGCCCCTTCACCGGCGGGGCGATCCTGGGGGACCGCATCCGGATGCAGTCCCATGCCCTGGACGAGGGGGTCTACATCCGCAGCCTGGCCACCCGGGGACACCTGGGCGGCCTCTCCGGCGCGGTCATGGAAGCCGCGCGGGTCCTGGACGCGGCCGGGTTCGACCGGGTCCTGATCGAGACCGTTGGAGTGGGGCAGAGCGAGGTGGACATCGTGCGCCTGGCGGACACGGTCGTCCTGGTCTCCGTCCCGGGTCTGGGGGACGACATCCAGGTGCTGAAGGCCGGGATCATGGAGATCGGGGACGTCTTCGTGGTGAACAAGGCGGATCGGGACGGGGCGGACCGGGTGGTGCGGGAGATCCGCTCCATGCTCGAGACGGCCCTGGTCAACGGAGCGAGTCCCCGGGCCCTGTCCGGGACCGGGGCCGCGGACCGGGGGGGGCACCACATCGCGTTCGCCGCCCGGGAGGCGGTTTCCTCGCACGGGTACGGGGACGCCCACGGCCTGCCTCCGGTGCTCAAGACCACGGCCGAGACCGGGGAAGGCGTCGGACCGGTCGTGGATTCCGTGGAGGCCCATCGGGCGGCCCTGGCGGAGACGGGGCTCCTTAGGGAGCGGCGCCTGCGGAACGTCGGGTACGAGCTCCGGGGAGCCCTGGGGAACCGGCTCCTGGCCCGCCTCGGGACCCCGGACGCCGTCTCCCGGCTGGATCGGCTCGCGGAGGACGTGGTGGAAAAGCGCAGGGACGTCTACGAAGCGGTGGACGTCCTGTTCGAGGAACTTTGCTGACCGGATCGGAACCGAGGAGGTAGTCGAAATGACGGAAAAACTGGATCATATCGGCATCGCCGTGGAGAACCTGGAACAGTCCATGGCGTTCTACCGGGACGTCCTGGGCCTGGAGCTCCACGGGACCGAGACCGTGGAGGAGCAGAAGGTGAAGGTGGCCTTCTTCCCCGTCGGGGACACGGAAGTCGAACTCCTGGAGTCCACGGATCCCGAGGGCCCCATCGCCAAGTTCATCGCCGCCAAGGGGCAGGGCGTCCAGCACCTGGCGTTCCGGGTGAAGGACATCGAGAAGACCCTGGCCGACCTGAAGGCCCGGGGGATCCGGCTGATCGACGAAAAGCCGAGGTATGGCGCGGGGGGCGCGAAGATCGCCTTCCTCCACCCGAAGGCGACCAACGGCGTGCTCGTGGAGCTCTGCCAGCGGGACTGACCGGATCCTGGTTCGCGCGTCCCGCGGTACGGCGGGCAGTCTGAGAACGGCGGCGCAGGAGCGCCGATGGGGGAATAGAGGTATGGAAGAGAAGATCCGCGAGCTCGTGAAGCGCCGGGACAAGATCCAGGCCGGGGGCGGACCCAAGAGGGTGGCCGCCCAGCACGAGAAGGGAAAGATGACGGCCCGGGAGCGCATCGGCATGCTCCTCGACGAAGGCTCGTTCGTGGAACTGGACGCCTTCGTGGAACACCGCTGCGACGAGCTCGGCATGGCCGACGTGGAAGCCCCCGGGGAGGGGGTGGTGATCGGGTACGGCACGGTCGCCGGCCGGCTGGTCTACGTGTTCGCCCAGGACTTCACCGTGATCGGGGGATCCCTGGGTGAGATGCACGCCGCCAAGATCTGCAAGGCCATGGACATGGCCATGAAGGTCGGATGTCCGGTGATCGGCATCAACGACTCCGGCGGCGCCCGCATCCAGGAGGGCGTCGACGCCTTGTCCGGGTACGGGGACATCTTCTACCGGAACACCGTGGCGTCCGGGGTAATTCCCCAGATATCCGTCATCATGGGTCCCTGCGCCGGCGGAGCGGTCTATTCCCCGGCCCTCACGGATTTCGTGCTCATGACGGACAAGAGCTCCAACATGTTCATCACGGGTCCCCAGGTCATCAAGGCCGTAACCGGCGAGGACGTCTCCGCCGAGGACCTGGGCGGGTCCCACGTACATTGCGAGAAGAGCGGAGTCGCCCATTTCCGGTTCCCCGACGAGAACGGCACGATCGAGGGGATCAAGCGCCTCCTGTCCTTCCTCCCCCAGAACAACCTGGAGGATCCGCCCCTGGCCGACCCCGCGGAGCCCGCGGGGGATCCGTCCGCCCTGGCGGACATCATCCCCGATTCCCCGAACAAGCCCTACGACGTCCGCCGGATCATCCAGGGCGTCTTCGACGGCGGGGATTTCTTCGAGGTCCAGGAGGATTACGCCAAGAACATCGTGGTTGGCTTCGCGCGCCTGGGCGGACGCTCCGTCGGCATCGTGGCCAACCAGCCCGCGGTCATGGCCGGCGTCCTGGACATCAACGCCTCGGACAAGGGCGCCCGGTTCATCCGGTTCTGCGACGCCTTCAACATTCCCCTGGTTACCTTCGCGGACACCGCCGGGTACCTGCCCGGGGTGAGCCAGGAGCACGGCGGGGTCATCCGCCACGGCGCCAAGCTCCTCTACGCATACAGCGAGGCGACGGTTCCCCTCCTGACGGTCATCCTCCGGAAGGCCTACGGGGGAGCCTACATCGCCATGTGCTCCCGCCACCTGGGAGCCGACCAGGTCTTCGCCTGGCCCAGCGCGGAGATCGCCGTCATGGGGCCCGAAGGCGCGGCCAACATCATCTTCAAGAAGGAGATCGAGGAAGCCTCCGATCCCGCCGCCGCCCGGAAGGAAAAGATCGAGGAGTACAAGCGCTCCTTCGCCAATCCCTACAAGGCGGCCGTGCGGGGCTACGTGGACGATGTCCTCGATCCCGCGGACACCCGGAGCCGGCTTATCGCGGCCCTGGCCATGCTGGGGGGCAAGCGGGAAACCCGTCCGGCCCGCAAGCACGGGAACTTCCCGGCCTAGGGGCGGCGCATGAGCAACATCGGATTGTATGAATGGACCGTGGTCCTCATCGGCATGGGGACGGTCTTCATCGCCCTGATCGGGCTTTCGTTGATCCTCGGGGGGTTCTCGGTCGTCGCGAACCGCCTGGCGGGAAGGAAGCCGGATGCGGCCGGAGCCGCCGGACAGCCCGCCTCCGCCCCGACCCCGCCCGAGACCCGGCCCGCCGCCTCGGCGGCGGGCGTCACACCCGAGGTCGTTGCGGCGATCACGGCGGCCCTGGCGGCCGCCACCGGCCGAAGGGCCTCGGAAGTCCGGATCGCCCGCATATCGCCGTCCCAGCCCGGTCCGGCCGGGCTCAACACCCCCGTCTGGGGATACGCGAACCGGCTGGCCGCCGGACGCCGCTGATCGAACCGCAAGGAGTTGGATATGAAGAGCTATAAGATTTACGTCAACGGACAGGCCTTCGACGTGAGCGTCGAGGAAGTCGGCGGATCCTCCGCCCCCGCGGCGGCTCCCGTCGCGGCGGCTCCCGCCCCCCGCCCGGCCGCTCCGGCGGCCCCCGCCGCCCCGGCTCCCGCGTCTCCCGGAGCCGCCGGCGCTTCCTCCGTGAAATCCCCCATGCCCGGCACCATCCTGGGCGTGAAGGTGTCCGCGGGGCAGGCGGTCAAGAAGGGACAGGTCCTCCTGATCCTGGAAGCCATGAAGATGGAGAACGAGATCTGCGCCGCCGGGGACGGCACCGTGGCCGCCGTCCGCGTCCAGGCCGGACAGTCCGTCAACACGGGGGATCCGCTGGTGGACATGGCCTAGGCCTGTCGCATAAGGAAGCACTCAGATGTTGGACAGTATCCTGGAATTCCTGCAGAGCACGGGATTCGTGGCCATGAAGTGGACGGACCTGGTCATGATCACGGTATCCTGCGTGCTCCTCTACCTGGGGATCGTCAAGAAGTTCGAACCCCTCCTCCTGGTGCCCATCGCCTTCGGGATGCTCCTGGCGAACATTCCCCTGGGGGGCATCATGGATCCCGGGAAGGACGGAAGCCCCGGCGGCCTCCTGTACTACCTCTATTACGGGATCAAGTTCGGGATCTACCCGCCCCTCATCTTCATGGGGGTCGGGGCGATGACGGACTTCGGCCCCCTCATCGCCAATCCCAAGAGCCTGCTCCTGGGTGCGGCGGCCCAGCTGGGGATCTTCGTGGCCTTCCTGCTGGCCCGGGCCCTGGGTTTCGACCTGCAGGGGGCGGCCTCCATCGGGATCATCGGCGGAGCGGACGGGCCGACGGCCATCTTCCTCACCTCCAAGCTGAAGCCGGAACTCCTGCCGGCCATCGCCATCGCCGCCTACTCCTACATGGCCCTGGTGCCCATCATCCAGCCTCCCATCATGAAGGCCCTGACCACCAAGAAGGAGCGCATGGTGGTGATGGACCAGCTACGGGAGGTCAGCAAGGCGGAGAAGATCATATTCCCGATCATGGTGACCATCCTGTGCGGCCTGCTCCTGCCCGCCGCGGTCCCCCTCCTGGGCGCCCTCATGCTGGGAAACCTCTTCCGGGAGTGCGGTGTCACGGAGCGCCTGAACAACACCGCCCAGAACGCCCTGATCAACATCCTCACGATCTTCCTGGGCACCGCCGTGGGCGCCACGGCCAGCGCGGACCGCTTCCTCACCGTCCAGACCCTGTCCATCATCGGCCTGGGGCTTCTGGCCTTCGCCTTCGGCACCGCGGGCGGCGTCCTCCTGGGCAAGCTCATGTACGTCCTGTCCGGCGGCAAGATAAATCCCCTCATCGGAAGCGCCGGAGTGTCCGCGGTACCCATGGCCGCCCGGGTCAGCCAGGTGGTCGGGCAGAAGGAAAATCCCTCGAACTTCCTCCTCATGCACGCCATGGGACCCAACGTGGCGGGGGTCATCGGTTCCGCCATCGCCGCGGGCGTCCTGCTGTCCATGCTGAGTTAGCGCTAGAGACCGGCTTTCGCCGGTCTCTAGCGGCGACGAGCTGACGCTCGTCGATGTGTTCACCGGTTTATCGCGCCGATGAAGCCGCGCCTCCGGGCGCGGCTTTCTTTTCCGACTTGCCGAGCTCCGGCCGAGCTTGTCCGGGCCCGACCCCTGTGCTAGTATCGTTCCATGGAATTTCGGAACCTCCCCGTTCTCGCGCCCTCCATCCTTTCCGCGGATTTCTCGGATATCCGGGGCGCCGTCCGGATCTGCGAGGAGGCGGGCGCTCCGTGGCTGCACCTGGACGTGATGGACGGACGATTCGTCCCCAACCTGACCTTCGGGGCCAAGATGGTGGCGGATATCCGCAAGCGCACGCGGCTCTTCCTGGACGCCCACCTCATGACCGTCGAACCGGAGCGACTGGTGCCGTCTTTCCTGGACGCCGGGGCCGATGCCTTGACCTTCCATCTGGAAGCCTGCGTCCACGCCCACCGCCTGGCCGCGGAAATACGGGAGCGGGGGAGGGCGGCGGGGATTTCCATCGTGCCCTCCACCCCCGTTTCCTCCCTGGAACCCCTGCTGCCCTTCGTGGACCTGGTATTGGTGATGACGGTGAATCCGGGATTCGGAGGCCAACGGCTCATCCCCGAGTGCCTGGACAAGGTCTCCGAGCTCCGGTCGATCCGGGAGCGCCGGGGCCTCGGATTCCGTCTGGCCGTGGACGGAGGTATCAATGAGTCGACGATACCCGCGGTCGCGCGGGCCGGGGCGGAAGTCCTGGTCATGGGAAGCGCCTTTTTCGACGCCGAAGATCCCGGCCGGGCGGCGTCCGCGGCGATCGCGGCGTACTCGGCCTCGGCCGGTTCCGGGAATACCCGGGCCGGGGTACCGGCTTCAGCCGGAACCCCGGAACGCCGATAATCCAATCGGAGGAAGCCCGATGCGTCGATTTCGAACAGCCCTCGTCCTTGCGCTTGCCTTCGCGGCGGCCGTCGCGGTGTACGGACAGGCCGTCCCGGACGGACGGATGTCCCGCGGCATAAGCCTTTTCGGCGAGGAGAAATACTCCGAGGCCCTGGAGCTGTTCAGCCGGGTGCTCTCCGATCCCGCCCTGCAGTCGTCCCGGCCCGACGCGGTGTACTGGTCCGGGCTCTGCTACGTCGCCCTGGGCGACTACGGCAACGCACGGCGGACCCTGGACACCTTCCTGAAAGAGTATCCCCGCAACGCCGCGGTGCCGGATGCCCTGTACCAGAGGGCGCGTATTTCCCACACGACGGGGGAGTACGAGGAGTCCATCCAGCTGTTCGCCTCGTTCCTGGAAAAATATCCCGACCACGCCTTCGTTTCCTCGGCCCTGTACTGGACGGGGGACAGCCTGTTCTCCCTGGGGAGGCTCGCGGAGGCGGAAGCCGTGTTCCGGACCCTGACGACCGAATACCCCAAGAGCGTCAAGTTCGAGGCGGCCTCCTACAAGATTTCCCTGATCCGCTACAAGTATCGGGAAAACGAGCTCCTGACCCTGCTCAAGTGGAGTCACGAGGAATCCCTGCGGGTCATCGAGGAGTTCCAACGCCGCGAAAAGGCGTACGAACAGGCCCTGGCGGTATACCAGCGCAGGCTGGCGGAGTCCGGCGTCCCCGCCGTGGAGACCGCGGCACCCGCGCCGGCGCCCGGGGGGGACGGCGAGCAGAGGATCGCCGCCCTGAACGCCCGGATCGAGGAGCTCACCAAGGCTCTCGCGTCCCAGGGCGGGGGAAGCTCGGAGGCCGGACGCCGGGACCTGCTGGCCTTGAAGGCCGAGGCCCTCGAATTGATGTCGTTCTACGTCGATTGGCTCGCGCGCAACGCGGAGAAGGGGGCTCAGCCATGACGGTCCGAAGGGTCATTCTTCTCGCGGCGGCCGCGTTCCTGGCGTCCGCCGCCGGCGCCCTCGACCTCCGGGACGGAAGGATCCTGCTATCCCTGGACGAGCGGACGGCCCGGTTTTCCGTGAACTTCCTGGCCGACGCCGCCCGGAATCGGTACGTATCCCTTTTGTCCGAGCAGGACGCCCGTACGAGCTACCCCACGCTTTCCTGGAACGGAAAGACGTACCGGCTGGGGGAAAGCCCCGAGTTCCGCTTCACCGTGCGCAAATCGGGCGACGACGCCGTCGTGGAATACCGTGCATCCTTCGCCGTGGTTCGGCAGACCTTCCGATTCCTGCGATCCCGGGGAGCGACGGAGTCCGACGGCCTGCTTCTGGATTTCGAGATCGAGAATCTTTCCGCGGACTCCGCCTCCGTGGGGCTTCGGGTCCTTCTGGACACCTACCAGGGCGAACGCGCGAAGCGTCCCTTCGAAGTGGACGGCACCGGGGTCGTCGGCGCGGAAACCGCCTTTTCCGGCTCCGCCGTCCCGAGCCGCCTGGTGACACCCGGGGATGCCGGGGCGTCCCTCCAGGTCCAGCTCGTCGCCGCGGGACTCACCCGGCCGAACCGCGTGATCCTGGCGAACTGGAAGAGGATCCACGATTCCGAGTGGGCCTTCGAAGTCTCCCCGGGGCGCGGTTTCACCTTGCTTCCGTTCTCCATCGACGATTCCGCCGCGGCCCTGTACTTCGAGCCCGCCGAGGTCCGCAGCGGGGGGAAGAAAATTCTCCGAACGGCCCTGGGCAACAAGAACGACGGGGGGTTCTCCGTCGCGGCCGCGACCGGGGAGGTGCCCGTCCCGACCTCGGCCGCCCCGGCCGCACTCCCCGTCGGTCCGGATCCCTTCGTCGGAGCCCGGACCGATCTCGCGGCCCTGCGGGAGATCCTCTCCCGGATCGACGCCCTGCTGGCCGCGGGCGGGAACCCGGATCCCTCCGCGGTCGAGGAGCTCCGCGGGCTTCTCGCGAACATACGGGCCCGAACCCGGGAGTATTGACCGCGATGGTCTCCGATCCCCTGCGAAGAGCCCGACGGGACTTCGCGAAGGGCCGTTACGCCCGCGTCCTCTCTTCCCTGGAGCCCATGACCCTTTCCTACCGGGACTCCCACCTGTTCCACTTCCTGCTGGGATGCAGCTGCCTTGTCACGGGGGATATCGGGGGCGCCTCGACTTATCTTCGCAGGGCGGAGCAGTTGAATTTCCGTCACGCTCCGACCCTGGCCGGCCTGGCCGCCGTGCACGTACGGAGGGGGGAGACCGACAAGGCCGTCCAGCTGTACCTCGACATCCTGGGGCGGGAACCCGGAAACCGGTTCGCCCAAAAATCCCTGGCCTTCCTCAGAACCAATTCCGACCCGGAGCGACTGGCCGGGCTCGTCAAATCCGGGGGTATCTCGGTGCTGTATCCGGTCCCGTCCCCGGTCCGGGCTTTCACGGTCCGGTTCCTGCCCGCCGCGCTGATCGCGGCGCTTGCGCTACTTGGAGTATACGGGATCGCCGTACGTCTGCCGGGCATCCTTCGGGACCGGAAACCCGGCCGCGAGGGACTGGAGTCCTTCCTCCTGTCCAAGGGCGAACGGGAGAATCCCGTCGTGGCCGCGGGGGGATTCGAATTCGTCCTGACCGAGGGGGAGGCACGGGCGACCTTCGAAAAGGCGAAGAAGCTCTTTTCCGACTGGAACGACGAAGCCGCCCTCGTGGAGCTGAACCGAATCCTGCTTTCCAACGCGGCCCCCTCCATCAAGAGCAAGGCCGAGACCTTGAAGGGATTCATCCGGGAACCGGATTTCTCGAACATAAAGAAAAAGTACACCTACGGGGACGTCCTCCGGGCGCCCCGGCTCTTCGACGGGGTGGCGATTCTTTGGAAGGGGCAGGCGGGCAACGTACGGGAGTCGAATTCCGCCGTGCAATTCGATCTTCTGGTCGGCTACCAGGACAAGAAGAACCTGGAGGGCGTAGTCGCCGTGACCTTTCCCTACGACCTGCGGGTTCCCGCGGGCGCCCCGATAGAAGTCCTGGGACGAGTGCGGGCCGAAGAGGACGGTTTCCGTCTGGAAGGGATCGCCGTCCACGAACTGCGGGACGGCGCGCCGTGAGGGCGGTCGTGCAACGGGTCGAGGACGCCTCCGTGACCGTGGACGGCCGGCTCGTGGGTTCCATCGAAAAGGGCCTTTTGGTATACGTGGGCGTGGGGAAGGACGACGGCCCGGCGGAAGCGTCCTGGCTGTCCGAGAAGGTAGCGGGGCTCCGGATCTTCCCGGACGGGGAGTACAAGATGAACCTGTCCGTCCGGGACATCGGGGGCGACATCCTGGTGGTTTCGCAGTTCACCCTGTACGGGGATGTCCGGAAAGGTCGAAGGCCGAGCTACGACGGGGCCGCGGCGCCCCAAGAAGCGAGGAGCCTCTACGAACGATTCGTGGAAAACCTGAAGTCCACGGGGTTGAGGATCGAAACCGGGGAATATCAGGCTGTGATGGATGTACGCTATACGAACAAGGGCCCCGTCACCATTCTGATCGATACTTGACGATTCCAGTTGGTATGAATATTTATACCAACGAGCTTGTATCGTGTTTTGTACGAGCCGTTTCGTATGATAAAGATGACAATCCATATTCGCAACAGCTCAGAAGCGGGCAGGGCCTGCAGTCGGGCCGGGTTCGGCACCGGAGTTTTCCGTGCTCGACAATCAAGGCGTGATACTCCGCGTAGACGGCGGGGGAATCCGGAATGCCGCGTTCCACCGCGGTGCGAAGTTTCTCGTAGGGTTCCTTCGGATCCGCCAAGCCCGTCCGCCCGAAGATCCTGCGGGTGTATTCGTCGATGACGAAGGACGGGATCCCGAAGGCGTAGGTTAGGATGCAATCCGCAGTTTCCGGTCCGATGCCCCAGACCCTCAGCAGATCCGTGCGGCCGGGCGCCCGGAAGCCCGGTCCGTCCGGACGGAGCCCCAGGAAGAAACCGGACAGCTCGATGAGCTTCCGGGCCTTTACGTTGTAGTATCCCGCCGGACGAACCAGCGAGGCCAGCGTCTCCGGCGGACAGTCCGCGATGCGCCGGGGATCCAGGAAGTCGTTCTCCAGGAGGCGTAAGAGTGCCCGCTCGGCGTTTGTCCAGGAGATTCCCTGGGTCAGGACGGCCCCGACGGAAATCTCGAAGATGCCCGCCCGATCAGAAGGAGGGCCGCCGCCGGGAAGATATCCCCGCTCGTCTCGACCGTCCCTCCCGGCTCGTGAGGGCAGGGGCCACCATCCCCGGGGACCGTAGATTTCCAACAATCTGTGGTACAGATCCATCCAATGCACTCGGTCGTCCTCCCTCCACGAACCATGAACCAAGGACCGGGACAAGAAAGAAGGCCCGCCTCGCGTGCGAGGGGGCCTTCCATTCGGACGGGCCGCGGTCGAAGGGCGACCGCGGCCGAAGGGCTTATTTCTTCTTGCCGCCGACGGAGGGCTTCTTGGGGGCGGCCTTGGCGGCGGGCTTCGCGGGAGCCGCCTTCTTGACGGGGGCCTTTACGACCGCGGCCTTGGGCGCCGCGGGCTTCTTGGCAACCGCCTTGGCCACCGGCTTCGCGGCCGGCTTCGCCGGGGTCTTCTTGGCCGCGGGCTTGGGCTTGGCAGCGTCCTCGATGACCGCCTGGGCAGCCGCCAGCCGGGCTATGGGAACCCGGAAGGGGCTGGCGGAGACGTAGTTCATCCCGGCCCGATGGAAGAATTTTACCGAGGTAAGGTCGCCGCCGTGCTCGCCGCAGACGCCCACCTTGAGGTTCGGGCGGGAAGAACGGCCGCGCTCGATGGCCATCTTCACCAGCATGCCCACGCCCTCCTGGTCCAGGCTCTGGAAGGGATCGGTCTTGAAGATGCCGGCCTTCTTCTCGTCCACGTAGTCGGGCAGGAATCGGCCCGCGTCGTCCCGGCTCATGCCCAGGGTCATCTGGGTGAGGTCGTTGGTGCCGAAGGAGAAGAACTCCGCGACGCCGGCGACCTGGTCCGCCAGCAGGGCGGCCCGGGGTACCTCGATCATCGTGCCCACGAGGTAGGCCAGCTTGACCCCGGAATCCTTGATGACCTTGTCCGCTACCTGGCGGGTCCGGGTCTCCAGGATCCTTAGTTCCTTGGCGTCGATCACCAGGGGGATCATGATTTCCGGCAGGACCTTGACGCCCTTCTTGGTCATGTCGCAGGCGGCCTTGATGATGGCCGTGACCTGCATGTCCAGGATCTCGGGGTAGGTGATGGTCAGGCGGCAGCCCCGGTGCCCGAGCATGGGGTTTGCCTCGTGGAGCTGCTCGACCCGGCGCTTCACCGTCTCGTAGCTCACGCCGACGGCCTTGGCCAGGGCCTTCTGTCCGGCCTCGTCGTGCGGGACGAACTCGTGGAGGGGCGGATCGACCAGGCGGACCGTGACGGGATACCCGTCCATGGCCTTGAAGATGCCCCGGAAGTCCTCGGTCTGGAAGGGCAGGAGCTTGGCGAGGGCCTTCTTCCGGGCCTCGACGTCATCGGCGATGATCATTTCCCGGATGGCCAGGATGCGGGCCTCGCTGTCGAAGAACATGTGCTCGGTCCGGCACAGGCCGATGCCCTCGGCGCCCAGCTTGCGGGCGTTCTCCGCGTCGTAGGGGGTGTCCGCGTTGGTCCGCACCTTGATGGTCCGGATCTTGTCCACCCAGCCCATGATCGTGTTGTAGGCCTCGGGAGGCTCGGCCTTCACCAGCTTGAGCTCGCCCTTGTACACGGCTCCGGAAGTCCCGTCCAGGGTGACGAAATCCCCTTCCTTGAGGATCGCGCCCCCGGCGGCCATGGTCTTCTTCTCGTAGTCGATGTGGATCTTCTCGCAGCCGACGATGCAGCACTTGCCCCAGCCCCGGGCGACGACCGCGGCGTGGCTGGTCTTCCCGCCCGTGGCGGTCAGGATGCCCTGGGCGGCATGCATGCCTCCGACGTCCTCGGGGCTGGTCTCCTTGCGCACCAGGATGACCTTCTCCCCGTTCGCGGCCTGGGCCTCCGCCTTGGCGGCGGAGAAGGCGATCTTGCCCGTCGCGGCTCCGGGGACGGCGGGGATGCCCTCGACCAGGAAGGCGTCCTTGAGGAGCTTGGTCTGGGACTTGTCGATGCCGGGGTAGAAGACGCCCTCGATGTCGGAGGTCTTGATGCGGGTGATGGCCTCTTCCTTGGTGATGAGCTTCTCGTTCACCAGGTCCACGGCGATCTTGAAGGCCGCCGCGGGGGAGCGCTTGCCGGTCCGGCACTGGAGCATGTAGAGCTTGCCTTCCTCGACGGTGAACTCGAGGTCCTGCATGTCCTTGTAGTGCTTTTCGAGGGTCTTACGGACGTCCATGAGCTGCTTGTAGGCCTTGGGATCCGCGGAGGCGAAGTCCGAGAGCTTGATGGGGGTGCGGATGCCGGCTACCACGTCCTCGCCCTGGGCGTTGACCAGGTAGTCGCCGTAGAAGACGTTCTCCCCGGTGTTCGGGTCCCGGGTGAAGCAGACGCCGGTTCCGGAGGTGTCGCCCTTGTTTCCGAAGACCATCTGCACCACGTTGACCGCGGTGCCGCGGACTCCCTGGATCTTCTCGACCTTGCGGTAGGTGACGGCCTTGTCGGCCATCCAGGAGCCGAACACGGCCCCGACGGCTCCCCAGAGCTGGACGATCGGGTCCTGGGGGAACTCGCTCTTGATGTGCTTCTTGTAGAGGGCCTTGAAATTCTTGATGAGGGCGGCCAGCTCCTCCTCGTTGACGTCCGTGTCCCCGACCTTGACGCCCGCCTTGATGCCCAGGCGCTTGCGGGTCATGCTCTCCTTCACGGCGTCGAAGGCGTGGTCGAACTCCTCCCGCTCGATGCCCATGGCGGTGGAACCGTACATCATGATGAAACGGCGGTAGGCGTCCAGGGCGAAGCGGCGGTTGCCGGTCTTGGCGGCCAGACCCTCGACGGACGCGTCCGTGAGGCCCAGGTTCAGGATGGTCTCCATCATGCCGGGCATCGAGATGGCCGCGCCGGAGCGGACGGATACCAGGAGGGGATCCTTGGGATCGCCGAGCTTCTTGCCCGCGACCTTCTCCAGGCGCTTGAGGTGCTTCTCGACCTCGTCCTTGAGCCCTTCGGGGTACTTCTTGCCGTTCTTGTAGTAGAGGTCGCAGACCTCCGTGGTGATCGTGAAGCCCGCGGGAACGGGCAGACCGATCTTGGTCATCTCCGCCAGGCCCGCGCCCTTGCCGCCCAGGAGCTCCTTCTGCGTCCCTTCGCCCTCGGCCGTGCCGGCGCCGAAAAAGTAGACGTACTTCGTCTTGGCCATCGAATGATTCCTCCGTTATGCGCGCGTTTCAGGAAGTCGGTTCCGTGTAAAGCTATAGAAAGAGGAAGAGAGTGTCAAGGAATCCGCGAGAAGGGGCCGTCGGCTACAGGTAGAGGCTCATGCTCACCAGGGTCAGGTCGGAGCCGGGGATCTGGTTCACGTGGGACTCGAACTTGACGTTCACCTTCTCGCAGGCTTCGGAGAGGTAGGAAAGGTAGTAGAGGCCCAGCTCCGTGTTGGCCTCCGATTCGGGGAGCTCCTTGTAGAAATCCTGGAGGCTTTTCTTCCGGAGATCGGCGTTCTTCTTCTCCTCCACCGCCTCCTTCATCTTCTGGTACTCGGATTCCTTGTTGAAGACCGTGATCTGCAGCCGGCCCTGGGTTCCGATGGACGTGCTTTTCGACCCGATCTTCCAGGACAGGTAGACCAGTTCCCCCTTCCGTTCCAGGGCCTCGATGACCTGCCGGCGGATATTAGGGTCGAAGAGGACCGCGTTCATGTCCACGGCACCCTTGAAGATCTCCTTGGCCTCCCTCTTCAGGTTCGAGTTCTCCGAATTGGCGGCGAGTTCCATGATCATGAGGGACACGTACTCCGCGATCTTGGACTTCTCCATGTATTCCGCCAGGGAGGTCCGTATGTCCGTGATCATCTGCTCGTACCCGTCGGCGCCCTTGAACTTCGCGATGATGAACCACACGAAGGGGCGGAGGCTCGTGAGGAATTTCTCGGACAAGAGGAGATGGATGTTCTTCTCGTCCGGGAGCAGGGCGGCGTTGTGGTTGATCAGGGTGTACAGGGGACCCAGGATCTGCTTCCGGATCTCCCGGATGTCCGGTTCCCTCTCCCGCAGGACGTTCTGGAGGAAGGCGTCGTTGATGCGGGTCTTCTCGTCGATGATGTTGGCGGGATTCAGCCGATTCCATTTCTTGATCAGGTCGCTGCCGAGGATGCGGGAAAAGATGTAGGAGTCGTATTGACGGTAGAGCAGGGAATAGACCACGAGCTTGGACAGGTCCATGATCTCCTGGCGGCTCGTCATGAATTCACTCTTGGAGATCTCGACCTTGGAGACATAATCCAGCAGCAGCATGCGCTGCAGGCTCAGGGGCGCGAACCGATCCAGGAAGACCCCGTACTCCTCCACGTTGTCGGCCAGGCGGAATTTTTTCAGGGTCTTGTTGTTGTTGATGAAGAAGGTGGTGCCGGCTTCCGTGAGAATGACCTTTACGGGAAGGTCGAGGATGCTTTTCCGTTCCTGGCTGGACATCTTGGAACTTCTCCGGTTGCGAGGCTCGGGCAAGTATAGCCCGAAACCGGAGGTCCGCACAACTATTGACGAAGGTCCGTCCCCTTCCTATGCTCGACCGTGTAATGCGAAGCCCAGCGGTCCCCCGCAGCATCCTCGCGATCCTGCTTTTCTCCCTCCTCGGCGTCCCCGTCTCGGTTTCCCAGGAACCCGGCTCCCGGGAAACCGTCCTTTCGGAAATCCGCGCCATGGGAGGGCGGCAGGAAAACTCCGCGGGCGAGCAAGCCCTGTTCCGGTTCCTGGAAACCGAGACGACCCGGAGGGCCGGCGCCGTACGTTCCATTCCCGTCTCGGAATACTCCGAGACGCACTCCTTCTCCCGGATCCTGGAGGTGCGGGCCCCGGGAACGGGTCCCGGGGTCCTGGTCCTCCTGGTTCCGGTCTTTGACGGGTTTGCCTGGGGGGACGGGACGGAAGGCATCGCGGCGACCCTGGATCTCCTGGACCGGTTGATCCGTTCCCCGCCTCCCCTGGAGGTTCGGCTGGCCTTCCTGGGCGCCGACGAGGACCTGACGGGGTCCGAGGCCTACGCGGCCTATTGCGCGGACGAGGCCTCCTTGGCTGCGGTTCGGGTCGAGGCCGCGGGGGCGCCTCCGAAGACCGCGGAGATCCAGATCGGAGGAAAAGGGATTCTATCCCCGTTCTGGTTGCTGGACGCGGCGGTTCGCGCGGTCCGGGCCCGGGGGCTGCGGGATGCCGTACGGGCCAACCGTTCCCTGATACAGCGGCTGGGACTCACGGACGGCCGAAGCCCGCTGGATCCCTGGTTCCGGAGGAACATCCCCGCGATCACCCTCCGCCTGGCCGCCTCCGGCCCCTCAATCGGCGGGGAGGAGCCGGGTGTTGACGTGCTTCTCCTGGAGACCCTCGTCCGTTCCCTGAAGGCCGGAATTCCGGACACCTGGGATCGCCAGTACGTGCTCTTCGAAGCCGGGGGGTTCCGCATCGCGGTGCGGGAAACCCTGTATGTCGCCAGCATCCTGGTGCTTTTCTCCGCGCTGGGACTGATCTTCGCCTTCGATTCCCTGAGGAATCGGGAGCTGCTTTCCGAGGAACTCAGCCGGGTACCCCGGGGCGCCTCGGCGCTGCTGGTCGTCTCCCTTGCGCTCTATGTCTGCGTGCTGGCGGCGGACCTCTTCCAGGGAATCCTGCTCAAGGCGGCGGGCTCGCCGGATTTCTGGAAAGTCCGCCCCGTTCCCTTCGCCGTCCTCCGGCTGGGCCAGATCCTGACCCTATTCACGGCCCTGGCGTCCCTCTGTGCCCGGCTCGGGCTCCTTCCCCGGAAGGCGGAATTCTTCCGGGGAAGCGCCGTCGTCGTTCTGGGGGTGGATGTTCTCCTGGTGTCCGCCCTGCGCCTCCCGCTCTCCCTGCCGTTCCTGTGGGCCTTCGTGATCGCCCTGGCGGGCCGGAGGTTCGGGCGGTCCCTGGAACGATCCTGGCCGACCGCCCTGGCCTTGCCGCTCGTGCTCCTTCCCCTGGGGATTCTGGCCGCGGACCTTGCACGGGAACCGGCGTTCGAGGCATTTTCCCGCTTCCTGCTTCCCGGACCGGGCGGCGCCGTCTACCTCGTGTTCATCGCCCTCCCGTTCCTGCTGATCTTCGTCGGCCTGGGTGAGGGGCTGTTCGGCGGCGGATTCTACCGGGTCCGCACTTCCTGGATCGCGGGTACGGTCTTCCTGGTCTTGACCGCGGCGGGAGGGGGCTGGCTGATCGCCGACGCCCGGGGATACCGGGGAAGCACGGAGATCTCGGTCCGGGACTATGCCGACGAGGATGCGGGAACCGTCCGTCTGGAGATCGCGAGCCGCCGGCCCCTTCCGAGGTTCTCCCTGGCCCGGGGGGAGGAGCGGGTCGCGGCGGCGGGAGGGAGTTCGACGGAATCCCTCGGTCCCCTGCCCGCGGAGCCCCGGATCCGGGTATCCGTAGCCCGGAAAGCCTTCCTGGACCGGGTCCAGCTCGATCTGTCCATCCGGACCGAGGGGGAGCCGGACAGGATTTGGATCCGCATCCCCGGCATGGCGTCGGGGTCCGTCTACGACGCGTCCTTCCCCTTCCGGCCGACCGGGGACGGGGCGGGCATCGTGATTTCCATCGGGGCCCGGCCCCCGGATCCCGTGGAGGTCTCCCTCACGGTCTCCGGGGATTTCCGCGCGGAGGCCGAGATCGTCGCGGAGTTCCGTTCCCCCTCGACCCCTCTCCGCCTGGAAGGTCCCGTGTCGCTTCGGGACTACAGGCAGGAATCCCGCAGGACCGTGACCTTAAGCGGCGGCCGGGATTCCGCCCTCTAGAGCAGGAAGGATGCAGTTCCACGTCGACCTGGACGCCTTCTACGCCTCGGTGGAACAGCTGGATCGACCGGACCTGGTGGGGAAACCGGTCATCGTCGGCGCCGCTCCCGGACACCGCGGAGTCGTCTCCACCTGCTCCTACGAGGCCCGGGCGTTCGGTGTGCATTCCGCCATGCCGATCGCCGAGGCGGTCCGCCTCTGTCCCCGGGGGGTTTTCCTGCCGGTACGGATGGAACGGTACATCGAGATGTCCCGGATGGTCATGGGCATCCTGGGGGAGTTCTCCCCGGAGGTCCGTCAAATATCGGTGGACGAGGCCTTCCTGGACATGAGCGGCACCGAGGGGCTCTGGGGGCCGCCCCGGCAGGCCGCCGCCCGGTTGAAGGACGAAGTCCGGGGCAGGACGGGGTTGATCATCTCCGTGGGGGCGGCCTCGAACCGGTACATCGCCAAGATCGCCTCGGGCTTCCGGAAACCCGACGGTCTTACCTTGGTAGAGCCGGGGGACGAGGAGTCCTTTATGTCCGACCTTCCGTTGGGAAAGCTGTGGGGGGCCGGGGAGAAGACCCAGGAACGGTTCCGGGAACTGGGAATCCGGAGCGTTCCCCAGCTTCGGCAGATAGGGAAGGCGGGCTTGACCGCCTTGTTCGGGGTTGCCGGCGGAGCCTTTCTGTACACCGCGGCGTGCGGAGAGGATCCGGGAATATTCCGGACCGAGGCCGGTTCCCGGTCCATGAGCACCGAGCGGACCTTCGGTCGGGATATCTCGGACCCCGAAATACTGGAGGCCCTGCTCCTGGGGATGGCCCAGGAGATCGGGATGCGCGCCTGGCGGGAGAACGTCCGATCCCGGACTGTCTTCATCAAGCTGAGGTACTCCGACTTCCGCACCCTCAATCCCCGGAGGACCACGCCGGGCTGGTTCGAGGAATCCGGCGCGCTCTGGACCGAGGCGGTCCGACTCTTCCGGTCCGCCTGGAACGGAAACCCCGTGCGGCTTATCGGGTTGGGACTGGGGAACCTGCAGGACGTGAAGCCGGAATGCCAGGGCGAGCTCTTCGCTCCCGGGGATGACCGGCGTACCCGGGTGGAACGGGCGGTCTTCGAGCTGGAGACGAAGGGGGTCGGGAAGGTCACCCGCGCCCGGCTCCTGGGCCGGGGCGGGACCCCCGGCCCAGGGGAGGGATGATCCCGGGGGGCCGTACTACAGTTCCAGAGCCTTCCTAATCTCTCCGATGCGCCGATTCAACTCCGCGGTCAAGGCCTCCCGGGCCTTCAGGAATGCGTCCGACACGGCCCCGGTCGCCGTGCCCCCCTGGCCCCGTATGGGATCCAGAGGCAGGGCGAAGACCAGGGTCCCGTCGTCCCGTAGGATCCGGATCGTGGTTTTGCAGTCGCTGGTGAAGATGTTGTACTTCTTCCCGCCGTACTCCATCTGCCGGGCCGGAGAGGACTCGGAAACCACGAAGGCAAGGTAGGAGGCGCCCGCCGACGCCGCCAGGGAGCGGACGGCGGCCGGATCGCCTCCGAAGGCCCGGTCGAAGCCGGCTCCCAGGAGCTTGCCGTCCAGGGGGGAAGGATCCATGCCCGCTCCCTTGAGGACGGCGGCGACGGAATCCAGGACCTGGGGATTCTGGACCGCGCCTTCCGGACCCCGCTCCAACGCCACCACCTTCGCGACGTTCGAGGGGGGAAGGTAGGAGAAATCCCGCAGGACGGTGCGGAACGTGTACGTGAAGCCCCGGACCGTGAAGGCGGGATACGCCCGGATCACGGCTCCCGCGGAGGGAGAATCCAGGCGGGAAAGGATCGCGTTGGCCCGGCCGTACACGTCCGTGGATACGGAAGCCGTGAGCACCCCGCCGCCCCGCAGGAACTCGAACCGGATCGGGGCGTCGGCCACCGGCGACTTGGCGGTGCCGAAATTCTCGAACAGGAAAACCGAGGGCTGAAGTCCGCCCTCCTTGCCCACCGAGCGGGCCGCACCGGCCGTCTGGGATCCTTCGGGAGAAAGCCAACCATCCCCGGGTTCGAGGGAGAGGCGGTTTCCGATGCGCTCAAGTTCCGATTCCGCCTGGGCGCCCAGGCGCGCCGTTTCGGCGGATCCGTCTTCCCGGGCAAGGACCAGGACGGTCACGTAGGAGCGGACGGCTTCCGCGGTGTGGTTGGAGTCGAGGGCGGCGCGTCCGGCCTCCAGCAGACGCCTCTGCTCATCCGAACGGGAGGACGCCGAAGGGGCGGTTCCCGGCGGCACGGGAGAGGAAACCGGGGCGGGGGGCGCGGAGACGCAGCCGGCCAACGCCAGGATCGTCGCGGCGGTCAGGATCGGAAGGGTCGGAGCTCGCATCGTGACTCCTTTCAGGTTATTCCCCACGGAGGACTACCATGAGACCACCCAGGCGAGGGGAGCGGATTGCTTGAGAAGATCGGCGGTCTTGGCGGAATACCGGGCCGTCGAGCCGGAGGACGTAACCGTGCCGGGGGACGAGGACAACGTCCGGTTCGGGATCGAAAGGGAGAGGGATACCTCGTAGGCGTCGTACTGGAGGTCGGCCCAGGTCGTCGCATCCCGGGTCCGCGGAATTCCGTCCGCGAGGACAACCCGCAGCCGGCGGCGGCCGCCCTCCTCGGCATACGAAAGCCGGGATTCCCCGGGATCCAGGAATTCCACCAGGGGTTGAATTCCGGTAAACCGTAGTTCCGCGGAGACGCGGATCTCGTCGGGGAGGTCCTCCCGGGACCAGCGGGTCACGGTCACACCGGGCGTCGCGAGGGCCCGGCGGTCCAGGGTCTCCCGCTCGACCGGGAAGGGCAGGGTGCCGCCCGGGTCGGCCATGCTGTCCAGGACCGAGAGGTATCGTGGAAGGGAATACTGTACCGCGAGCCGTCCGGAGCCGTCCGGGGAGACCACAGCCTCGGCGTTCAGCCCGACGCAGGCGGTCAGGATCAGGACCAGGGAACCCAGCGCGGTACCGGCGAGGGCCCGGCGCGTCGGAGCTCCCCCGGAACGTCCCGGGCGGGTCATTCGAAGACCTCGCTGTGGATTTGGACGTCCCGGACCCGGCACAGCCGCTCCGCGAAGGCCAGGGCCTTGTTGAGAACCTGCTCCCCGTGCTCCCGGGAATTGGAGACCAGGGCGCCCCCCAGCTGGGCCCACTGGAGGGAATCCAGGAGATCGACCTCCGCGCAGGAGATGCGGAATTTCGTCCGGAGCTGTTCCTTTACGGAGACCACGATCCGCCGCTTTTCCTTCAGGCTGGTGGTTTCCGGCAGCTCCAGGATGAACTGGATCATGGAGACTACCACGTGGACCTCTTGCCCAGGAGTCCCGCCAGTTCGTCCTCCCCGACCAGGGGGTCCCCAGCCTTGGGGGCCGAGGATCGGGCGGAGCGGCGGATGCCGAAGCCCCGGACCGCCAGGACCGCGGCGGCCGTGATCAGGAGGGCCTCCGGCACCAGGAGAAGACGGGCGGAGGCGGCGTACCGGGGGAGGTCCGCCAAGAAGACCCGGGCGAAGACCCGGAAGATTTCGCCGAGGACAAGGACCGCGGGAATTCCCGGGGGGATCGAAGGCGACACCCGCCGGAGCCGGAGCAGGCGCAGGCTCCGGGCGGCCAGGAGGATCGGAGGAACGGTTTCCGGGCGGCCCTCCAGGAACGCGTACGCGACCGGTGCGGAGCAGAGTACGATGACCGGGAGGGAGGAGAGAATCTCGATCCAGGAAGCCCCCGGGAGGTCCGGGGATCCCGAGACCCGCAGGGCGGCCAGGGCGAGTCCGACGCCGAGCACACAGGAGTCCAAGGCGAGTCCGGCGAGGGAGGCCCAGGCGGCGTACGGCGCCGGCAGGGAGGCGAGGACGGAGATCTCCTCGAACGCCCAGGCCGCCAGGGAAACGGCGGCCGGAACCGCAAGGAGGATGCCCAGCGGGCCGGGGGATCTTTCTTTCATGGTCGGCCTTGTGAGGCGGTTCACCGCCGCGCTACTATCATACAAGCCAATCATGGGAAAGAAAAGCGCCGTCGCGGCGATTTTTGCCCTGGCCGCCCTTCTCGCCGGGGCCCAGGTTACGGAGGAACCGCTTCCGGAGGACTCCGCCGCGGCCGCCCTCCCGGATCCCGGGAGCCTTCCGCCGGTGCCCGTCCTCCCCGTGGAGGCGCCGGAAAGTCTTCTGTCCCTGCGGATGGGGGACTCGGACGTGGACCTCGTCGCCGAAGGATACTGGGAGGTATCCGTGCTGGCCTCCGGGGCCTTCGGGCTGGGCGCCAACGCGGGGGCCTCCGCCCCCACGCTCCTCTTTCGGCAGGTACCGGACCTCTGGCTGTCCCTGACCCTCCTGGACCGCTGGTTCGTGGAGGCCAGCCTTTCCGCCGAGGGCTTCGGGGACGAGTACGCCGCGGGCTACAAGGGCGGGGAAGGGGAGTTCCTCCGGGAAGTCCGGGTCGGGAACAAGGGCGTCTCCTTCCCGGACCTGCCCTACCTATCCCTGGGGACCGGGAGCTCCACGTCCTTCGGCCTGTCCGCCCTGGGAAAAAACGACACGGGATCCGCCCACTTCCTGGTCCGGTACGACCAGGCCCGCCGGGTCACCCAGACCTGGATCGGGAACCGGGAAGTCTCCCGAACCGTGTACCGGCCTTCCGAGTACGTCCGGGGCCGGTGGTTCACCCTGCCGGATCAGAATGTCGCCGACGTCGAGCTCTACATAGAAAGCAGCGCGGGAACGATCACGGGATCGGACACCCGGAAGTATCGCAAGATGACTGAAGACGAGTACTCCTTGTCCGCCGCAACCGGCCGGTTGGACCTGAACACCGCGGTGGGGGCGGAACGACGGCTGCTCGTCTACTATAACGGCGGATCCATGACGATACCCGGGGGCGGAGCCGCGGACGAACCGCCCTTCTACGGGGAAGCCCCGATCACCGTAACCGGTATAGCCCCCGGCCCGGCCCTCGTCCTCTACGAACGGGGCATCCACGAGGGCTTCCAGGTGGCCAACCGCTACGCCCTGTCGTCCTCGGCGTCCGCCGCCGCGACGGCGTACGTCCGGAACGAGACCACAGGCCTGCCGGACGCTTCCTACACCGCCACGGTACTCTCGGACGGATTCGTCCGGATCACCCAAACCGGCGCGGACACCGCCGCCGCCGGCTTCGACGACTACGATTTCCGCATGCCCTTCCTCGGGCCACCGCGCACACTGATCGACGTCGACATGGACTGGGTCTACGATCCCGACGCCGTCGATTCCTCGGAGGATCCCCCCGAGGAACCCGCCCCGGCGTACTCCCGGGTCCTGGTGGTGGAGACCTACGGCGCCCCCGGAAGCCTGGTCCTGGAGGAGACGGGGGTGCTCCCGGGATCCGTCGAAGTCCGCCGCAACGGGGTCCTGGACTACGGCTTCCGATACGACCCGTCCGGGAACACCGTTACCCTGGACCGGGACCCGGGCATCTCGGACACCATCGAGGTCTCCTACCTCCTGGCCTCCGCCGACCGGAGCGCCGGCAGCCTGGCCGCGGGCCTGGGGGGGATCTTCGACCTCTCCCGGGACTGGAAGGCCTGGACGGCCCTGGGCCTCCGGTGGGGCGTGCCCGGGACGGGATACTCCGAGGGGGGGGACGCGGTCCCGGGATCCCTGGTCCTCACCGCGGGGATCCGGGGGGGATCCCCGGAACCTGCAGCGGGGACGCCGGTCGAGGGGCCCGGAGCTTCCACGCGGTTCAAGGCGGAAGCGGCCCTGGCCGCGGGCTACCGGCGTCCCGACGCCTCGGGATACTCCCGGGTGGCGGGCATGGAGGAGGCGTCCTCCTGGACCAGCCCCTTCCGGCCGACGGGGACCTGGCCGGCGGGAGCCGATGTCGCGGCTGTCGCCGACTCCGCCCTGGAAGTCCTCTTCCCGAAGCTCTACGGCCGGTTCCACTCGGCGACCTCCTACCAGAAGGCCCTCGAACTGTACTTCACGCTCGCGAGCGGCGCCGCGGCCGAGGTCGTCCGGTACGCGGAACCCGTATCCGTCGGGGATTACCGGGCCTTCGCGTTCTTCGCGCGGAGGGATGCGGGCGCCGCGGGAGCTCTGCTTGAGGTATCCCTGGACGGCGCGGCCGTCGCCGTCTCCGTCCAGGTGCCCGCCCTGGTATTGACGGATACCTGGCGCCGCTTCGTGGTCCGGTACGACGGGATCCCCAAGCTATACTACCAGGATTCGGAGGACGGTCCGGAAATCCTCGTCGCCGGGGCGACGCTTTCCGCGGATCCTTCCGCGAGCGCCGGACGGATCGCGATCTCCGTGACCGGAGTCACGGACGGATCCGTCCTCATCGACGAACTGCATTTCCTGGACCCCGCCGGGGAGGTCTCCCTGTCCGGGCGGGGATCCTTCTCCTGGAGCCGGGACGGCGCCGTCGCGGAATCCGGAGGGAGGGCGATCCTGTCCGACCCGGGCCTCTCCGCCCGGCTCGCCGGAACGATCTCCGAGGACTCGAGCTTCGCGGGATACCTGGACGGACGGGTCGCCCTGGGACCGGTGAAGCTCGCGGCGAACCTCCGGCAAGGGTACGCGGAGGGACGGTTTTCGGACGGGGCTTACGGTCATTCCCTGGAACTCCCCCTGGAGGGACTCTCCCTGGGGGACAGCTTCCAGTTCGACTCCGGCTCGGACCGGTTCGGACGTCGGGACTTCCTGTCCGTGAAGGCCCGGGGGTTCGGGCTGGCCCTGGAGCAGGCCTCGACCTACGGCGGTTCCATCCTGGAACAGTCCTGGGACCTCCGGTTGAACGCCGGGTCCTGGATGGCCCTGACGGCCAACCTTTTGAACCGAGCGGCCGGAACCGTCGACCTGCCCGCCTCCTACGGGGAGGCGTGGATCGAGGCGTTCCGGTACGCCGTGCCCGCCCTGGAGGCGACCTCCTCCCGGCGTACCACGAAGGTTGCGGGAACCTGGAAGGCCGGGGGCGGAACCCTGAGCCTCGCGGCGGACCAGGGACTCACCGACGCGGCCACCCCCGCCCCCGGGGGAAGCGCCGGCCTGGACGGCCGGCTGGGTTGGTCCTTCTCGGCGGGCCGGGGCACCGTGGAACCCTACTACCGGCGGGTCTGGACATCCGGCGCGGTTTCCGCATCGGACGGATTCCCCGGCGACTGGGAGTTCTGGATCGACCGGTTCGCCGAATCGGACTTCCTGTACATTTCCGTGCCTTTCTCGGAACTCTTCGATTCCGCCACGGCGGACCGGTTCGCAGCAGCCGCGACGGGGACCGCATCCGCCGCCTACCGCCCCGAGGCGGGTGTCCTTCTGGGCCGGCGCTACGGTTCCCGGTGGACGGATCTCCTCCTTCCGAACAAGGCCGCCCTGTCCCTTCGGAGGGAGCTGTCCTCCTCCCTGGACACGGTCACGGACGCCCGGGTCCTGGAAGCCTCCGCCACGATGGCCGCGGTCAACCTCTTCGGGTCCCGGGGAACCTACCGTCTCTCCCGGCTCTACTCGGTGGACGAATACTCCCAGCGTTTCTCGGCCTCCTTGACCGCCTACCGGGACGACCCCGACCCGCTGGCCGCCTTCGCCCACACGGTCTTGGCCTCCTTCTACACGAGCCGGGAGGACAACCTGGTCGCCGAGAACCGCCTGGACCTGAAGGAATCCCGGGACGGGCTCGCCTGGAGCGAGCGGTTTTCCTTGAACCTGACCTTGCGGCCGACCCGGACCTGGCTTGGGGACTTGGTCGCCCGGCTCCTGGAATCCCCCGAACGCCCCGGGACCGAAAAGACCGGATCGGCCGCGGACGCGGAGGAACGGACCCTGGTCTCCGGGTTCTGGGACTCCCTGAAGTCCGCGACGGGGCGTCTCTCGGAGGTGTGGGGGGCCTCGGCCCTGGTGAAGCGCCCGTACGCCTACCAGGACCGGATCGACGTGGAGTTGGCCCAATCCTACGAAACCAGGTACGTCGCGTCCCAGAAGGCAAGCCTGTCGGCCCGGTTGGGAACCTACCAGAATCTCAACCTTCTGGACGGACAGGCGTACTGGATCCTGGGCTTCGAGCTGACCCTGACGGCCCGGGTGATGTTCTAGCAGGTTGTCGAAAGGCTTCCGGCTATTCGACAACCTGCGGTGCGATAGCGCGGCTCGCCGCGCTATCGCACCATCCAGGGGAGAGAGCGGAAAGGGCCCGGGGTCCCGAAGCCCGATCCTTGACATCCCCGGCGCCCCGGGACATAGTGAACCGCCATGAAACGAAGACTCATCACCAGCGCCCTTCCGTACGTAAACAACATTCCCCACCTGGGGAACCTCATCCAGGTTCTTTCCGCGGACGTGTTCGCCCGGTTCTGCCGCCTTCGGGGCTACGAGACCCTCTACGTCTGCGGCACCGACGAATACGGCACCGCCACGGAGACCAAGGCCCTGGAGGAGGGGATCACCCCCCGGGAACTCTGCGACCGCTTCTTCGTGGTCCATCGGGACATCTATGCCTGGTTCGGGATCTCCTTCGACAAGTTCGGCCGCACCAGCACCCCCCAGCAGACCGAGATCGTCCAGGGCCTGTTCAAGGACATCGACGCCGCCGGATACGTGAAGGAGCAGGCGATCGAGCAGCTCTATTGCGAGTCCTGCGGACGGTTCCTGGCGGACCGGTACGTCCGGGGCACCTGTCCGCACTGCGCCTACCCGGACGCCCGGGGGGACCAGTGCGAGAACTGCGGCAAGCTCCTGGATCCCACGGAACTCCAGGAGCCCAAGTGCTCCACCTGCGGGGCCGCGCCCAAGCCGCGGTCCACCTCCCACCTGTACATCGACCTCCCCGCCATCCGCCCCAGGCTGGAGGCCTGGATGAAGGAAGCGAGCGTCCGGGGGTTCTGGGCCAACAACGCCATCCAGATGACCCAGGCCTGGATCCGGGACGGGCTCCGGGAGCGGGCCATCACCCGGGACCTCAAGTGGGGCATCCCGGTCCCCAAGCCGGGCTTCGAGAAGAAGGTCTTCTACGTCTGGTTCGACGCCCCCATCGGGTACATCTCCATCACCGCCTGCCACACCGACGAGGCGGGGGGGGACTGGAAGACCTGGTGGCAGGCTCCTGGGGAGGTGGAGCTCTACCAGTTCATCGGCAAGGACAATATCCCCTTCCACACGGTCATCTTCCCCTCCACGCTCCTGGGTTCCGGCCGGCCCTGGACCATGCTCCACCACATGTCCAGCACGGAGTACCTGAACTACGAGAGCGGCAAGTTCTCCAAGTCCAAGGGAGTCGGAGTCTTCGGCAACGACGCCGTTGATTCGGGAATCCCCGCGGACGTCTGGCGCTTCTACATCTACTACAACCGACCCGAGAAGAGCGACGTCACCTTCACTTGGAGCGATTTCCAGGAAAAGGTGAACGGTGAGCTGATCGGCAACCTGGGGAACCTCGCAAACCGCACCCTGACCTTCGTCCAGCGGTTTTACGACGGCCGGGTGCCGGAGGGCGACCCGGATCCGGCGTTCTGGACGGAGGTCCGGAAGCAGTACGACAAGATCACGGACCACTTGGAGAGGGCGGAGCTGCGGGACGCCTTCCGGACCGCCTTTACGGTTTCCGGCATCGCCAACAAGCGGTTCCAGGACGGGGAGCCCTGGAAGGCCCGCACCCAGGACCCGGCCAAGGCCGCGTCCCTGATCCGGGATCTCTGCTACGTGCTCAAGGACCTGGCGATCCTGATGCATCCCTACATTCCCGGAGCCGCGGACCGGCTCGCGGGCTTTCTCGGACTCAAGGTCGGGGGTTCCGACGGACTTTCCTGGAAGGATCTCGGAAGCCTCGAGGGCCTCGGGGCGGTCGGGACGCCGGAGGTCCTCTTCTCGAAGCTCGAGGACGACCGGATCGCGGAACTCCGGGAACGGTACGCGGGAAGCCAAAAGGACCGGGCCGCCCGGGAATCCGGACAGGCCGCGCCCGCGAAAGCCGCCGCGACCCACGTCCCCGCCGTTCCGGCGGGTCCTTCGGACCGGCCGGCCGTACCGACGAAACCCTCGGAGCCCGCCGCGCCGGCTCCCGCATCGATTCCCTACGCGGACCTGCCCGTGGAGGAGAGGTTCTCGAAACTGGTGGACCTTCGTGCCGCGCGGATCGTCAAGATCGAGCGGCACCCCAAGGCCGACAAGCTCTACATCGAGACCCTGGACGACGGATCCGGCGCGGAACGGGTGATCGTCTCCGGCCTGGTCCCCTTCTACAAGGAGGAGGAACTCCTCGGGAAGACCATCATCCTCGTGAACAACCTGAAGCCCGCCAAGCTCCGGGGGGTCGAGAGCCGGGGCATGCTCCTGGCCGCCTCCAAGGAGGGACCCGAGGGCCGTGAGGCCGTGGAAGTCCTGGACGTCCCCTGGGCGGCTCCCGGGACCCCGATCCTCCTGGACGGGACTCCCGGACAGGCCGCAGGAGAGATCGACATCGACGCCTTCTTCTCCGTGCCGATCCGTTCCGAAGGCGGCGCGGTCAAGATCGGCTCCCGTTCCCTCCGGGCCGACGGCCGGGACGTGAGGACGAGCCGCGTGACGGACGGGAATGTCGGCTGAACCCTCGGCCGGGGGGATGTTCGGAGCGGGCCTGCGGGATGGTACGAGGGAGGACTGCGACTCCGGGGCCGAAACCTTCCTCCAGACCGGATTCTGGGGAGCCTTCAAGGCCGAGTTCGGATGGCGGCCCCTCCACTTCCTCGACGAGGAGACGGGGCGCCCCCTCCTGGTCCTGGAGCGCGCCCTAGCCCGGGGTTTTTCTTTCGCCTACGTTCCCCGGGGACTCGGACCCGGGCTGCCCGGTCCGGGGGATTCCGGACGCCTCGCGGCCGCGATCCGGTCCCTTCGGCCCCGTCTTTCGAACTCCTGCGCCTTCCTCCGCCTGGATCCTCCCTGGTACGTGGAGGAGGGTGACGGCGGCCCCGAGGCGGCCCCGGTCCCCTCGTCACCCTTCCGGAAAGCCCCGGTGGACGTGCAGCCTCCCGATACGACCGTCCTGGACCTTGCAGGCGCGTCCGACGAGGACCTCCTGTCCCGCATGAAGCCCAAGTGGCGGTACAACGTCAAGTACGCGGAGAAGAAGGGGGTCGTCGTCACCCGGGAACCGGGGCCCGAGGCGGTCCGGACCTTTTACTCCCTGTACCGGGCCACGGCCCTCCGGGACCGCATCGCCCTGCATCCCGAGAAGTATTACGCCCGCCTCGTCGCCCTGGCCCAGGAATACGGGCCTGGGGCCCCGGACATCCGGGTGTGGATCGCCCGGTACCGGGGCGAGCCCCTCGCGGCGATCATCACGTCCTTCCTGCGCGGCGAAGCGGTATATTTGTATGGAGCCTCCGGGGACGGGCACCGGAACCTCATGCCCGCGTACGCCCTCCAGTGGGCGGCCATCCGGGCGGCCCGGGACGCGGGCTGCGGATGGTATGACCTGTTCGGCATCCCGCCCTCGGACGATCCGGGGCATCCCATGGCCGGGCTGTACCGCTTCAAGACGGGCTTCGGCGGCAGGATCCGGCGGTACGCGGGTTCCTGGGACCTGCCCCTGCGTCCGATCCCCTACGAGGCCTATCGGAGCGCGGAGCGTCTGCGGGGATTCTGGTTCAAGACCGTGCGGAAACGCCTGGGAGGAGGGAACCGATGAGCGTGTTCGTAAGCATCGAGGACGCGGAGGGCGAGCCCCTGGAGCCGGTGTTCGAGATCCGTCATATCCTCCGGAGATTCCGCCAGCCTCGGGGTTACGCGTGCCTCGCCTTCATCGACGAGACCGAGGACGCCTCGTTCAACCAGAAGCAGATCCCCATCCTGCTGCGGGAGTTGGCGGAGTTGGCGGCCATGGACCTCCGTCCCGAGGAGAGGGAGGAGCTGGAGCGCATCGCGGCCGCCTGTTCCCGAGCCGCGGGACGGAGCCGGGTGTACGCCCGGTTCTACGGGGAGGAGTGAGGCCGGGTCGGGTCTATCTCGCCTTGACGAAGGTGCCCGAGCTGTATTCCTTGTACGCCCGGTCGACCTCTTCCGCCTCGTTCATGACCACCGGTCCCTTCCACGCTATGGGTTCCCCGAGGGGGTTCCCCGTCAGGAGCAGGAACCGCGCGCCGACGGCGCCCGCCCGGACCTGGACCGTGTCGCCGTCCCCCAGGACGAGGACGCCCGTTTCCGGGGGAGACTCGTGGGCCGTACCGCCGATTTCCGAGCAACTCCCGACCAGCAGGTGCAGGAGGGCCCTCCTGCCTGGCGGAACCTCCGCGAGGAACACGGCTCCGGGATCCAGGTCCACGTCCAGGAATCCCGGGCTCCCCTGGACACCGACGACGGGTCCCGAGGCTCCCCCGAAGCGGCCGGACAGCACCCGGACCTTTCCGGCGAGGACGGGCACCACGGGGATTTCCCCGGGGCTCGCCTCCCGGCACACCGGATCGACCATCTTCCCGGCCCGGGGGAGGTTGACCCAGAGCTGGAACCCCCGGAGAACCGCGGATTCCAGGGGCATCTCCTCGTGCACGAGTCCGGATCCCGCGGTCGTCCACTGGAGGCATCCGGGACCGATCATGCACGCGTTGCCGAGGCTGTCGATCTGCCGCAGGAAGCCCGAGAGCATGTAGGTCACCAGGTCGATTCCGCGGTGGGGATGGAGCGGAAAACCGGCCGCGTATTCCACGGGGGATCGGGAGTGCACTTCGTCCAGCAGGAGGAAGGGATCGGTGAGCCTCCCGGTGCCCAGGCCGAAATGTCGTCGGACCAGGACTCCGGCCCCCGCGCGCACGACCTTCGTCTCCAGGATCCGTTCCACCCCGCGAAGCACCATCCGGCCCCCTCTCTTCCAGTATACTCCTTCCCGGAGATCCGGCAAACGGGGTAGACTTCGGACATGGAGCACGACCAAACGGCGGCCGTTCCCGGAGGGGAGGAGCCGGAATACCCGCTCGACCGGAGGTTCCGGGCCGCCGCCGTCCTCGCGGGCGGGGCCAGCGAGCGGATGGCCGGCCGGGACAAGCAGTTCCTGGATGTCGGGGGGGAACCCCTCGCGTTCCGCATCCTGAGGCGGCTGTCGGCGGTGTTCCGGGACCTCGCGGTCGTGACGAACCGGCCCGAGGGGTACCGGGATTTCCCCGGAAGTCTTTCCGTCTTCCCGGACCTCCTGCCGGGGTTCGGCCCCCTGTCCGGCCTCCACGCCGCGCTGTCCCGCTCCACGTCTCCCTGGCTGTACCTCGTGGCCTGCGACACCCCGGAATTCGATCCCCGATGGCCGTCGATCCTAGCCCGAATTATCGTTCTCGAGGAGGATTCCGGCCGCCGCCCCCTGGCGGCCGTGGCGGCCTACGGACGCCACATGGAGCCCTTCCACGGCTTCTATTCCCGGGACCTGGTGCCCTACATCGAGCAACGGATTTCGGGAGGGGTATCCCCGGAGCGCCGGGAATCCATCGCGTCCGTCCTGGCCGGTCTCCCCCATATCCGAATCCCGGAAGCCCGCGTGCGGGAACTCTTTCCGGACTGGGGACTGTTTCGGAACATCAACACCCCCGATGACTGGAACTCCTACATGCTCGAGGACTGATCGAGCTGCCGCTGGGTGTCTTCCGTGTCCCCTCGCCGAATCCCCGGTGCCGCGTTCCCGGTTCATTGACAAGGGATAGCCGGGGCGCGAGAATTCCATACCGCAATCCGCAGGAAATCCGCTCGCCAGGAGTGTCGTGTTGAAGGAGCCCCGGGGCAAGCTATCCCTCCGCCTGATGATTCTCGGGGCCGGCAGCACCGTGCTCACGGCGGTGGCGTTGGCGGCCGCCGCCTATTGGCAAAGCGGCGTTTACGCCGATCTCGCCCGCCGGGACGTCGACACTTTGATCGTCCAGGATCTCGACCACATCACCTCCAGCGTCCTCTCCCTCGTGTCCGCGAAAGGGGAGGCGGTCGAGGGGGAACTGCTCCGGGATCTCCGGGTCGCCCGGAGGGTCCTGACGGAGGCAGGCGGCCTCGACTTCGGAGGTCCTCCGGTCCGATGGACCGCGACGAACCAGTTCACGAAAAGCGCCGTTTCCCTCGTCCTTCCGGGCCCCCGGGTGGGCCCGCATCCCCTTCCCGTGAACCGGAATCCCGCAGCCCCGAGTCCCGTGGTCGACGAAATCGCGGACCTGCTGGATATAACCGCCACCTTGTTCCAGAGGATGAACGAGAGGGGCGACATGCTTCGGGTGACCACGACGATCGTGGACGGGGGGGAGCGCGCCGTGGGCACGTTCATCCCGGCGACCCTCCCGGACGGCAGTCCGAATCCGGTCATCTCGGCGGTTCTCGAGGGCGGCGAGTTTGTCGGCCGGGCCTACGTCGTGAACGCCTGGTTCCTCACCGCCTACGGCCCCCTGCGGGACGCTACCGGCCGAGTGACGGGAATGATCTATGTGGGACGTCCCCAGGCCGAGGCGGAATCCCTGATCCGCAAGTCGATCGTCGGCACGCGGATCGGGGAAACCGGATACATATATGTCCTGTCCGGCCGGGGCGAGAACCGGGGGCGGTACGTCATTTCCCAGAATGGTCTCCGGGACGGGGAGGACGTCTGGGAGGAGCGGGACGAGGAAGGCCGGTACGTGATCCAGGACATCATCCGGAAGGCGCTGGGACTTGCTCCGGGTGAACTCGGCACCGTGGAATACTGGTGGAAGAACCCCGGAGAATCCCGCCCCCGCCTCAAGATCGCCCGCATCGCGTATTACGCGCCCTGGGATTGGGTGATCGGGACGAGCGCCTACGAGGACGAGCTGGTGCATTTCCACGAGATCCTGGAGGACGGACGGAGGAACATGGTGGCCTTCATGGCCGTCGCCGCCTCGGCCGCGGCCCTGGCGGGGGTCGCGATATCCTTGTTCTTCGCCGGAAGGATCGTGAAACCGATTTCGGAACTCTCGGTAGCCGCGGAGGCCTTCACGCGCGGCGATCTGGATGCCGTCGTTCGTCCCGGAGGGCCCGCGGAAATCCGGGATCTCGCGGTAGCCTTTAACCACATGGCCGAACGGCTCAAACGGACCCTTTCGGAGCTGCAGGAGCGGGAAAGCAAATTCCGGAACATCTTCGAGGGTGCCGTGGAGGGGATCTTCCAATCCACCCTCCAGGGACGCGTGCTCTCGGTCAATTCCGCCCTGGCGGACATGCTCCGGTACGATTCCCCGGAGGACTTCGCCTCCGCCGTCCGGGACATCCGATCCGACGTCTACCTGAACGGCGGGGACCGGGACGCCGTGGTCGCGAAGATCCGGGATGAGGGATCCGCCCTCGGCGTCGAGACCCGGTTCCGACGCAAGGACGGCACGAGCCTCTGGGTGGCCATATCCGCCCGGGCCCTGCGGGACGACGCCGGGAACGTATGGGGAATCGAGGGATTCATCTCGGATATCGATACCCGGAAGCACGCGGAGGAGTCGCTTCGGAAAACCCTGGCGGAGCGGGAGGAACTTCTACGGGAAATCCACCACCGGGTGAACAACAACCTGCAGATCCTGGCCAGCCTGCTCTCCCTGCAATCCCGCTCGGATCCCTCCGGACGGGAGGCGCTGGAACGCTTCGCGGCCCGGATCCAAGCCATGTCCCTCATCCACGAGATGGCCTACGGCTCCGAGAACGTCCGGGGAATCTCCGTCAACGAGTTGGCACGGGCAATCGCGGATTACCTCTTCCAGGCTCACCGTACCGAGTTCGGCGACATCCGGGTCGAGGTGTCCGGGGAGGAGGTCGAACTGGATCTCGACCGGGCCATCCCCTGCGGGCTCCTCCTGAACGAGATCTTGGCGAACTCCTTCCGACACGCGTTCCCCCCGCCCCGGTCCGGGGCCGTGTACGTCCGCTGTTCCGCGGGGAAGGACGGGGAAACGCTCCTCGTGGTCGGGGACGACGGGGTGGGGGCCGCCGAAGGGCGGCGAGCCGGGATGGGCCTGGAACTCATCGACCTCCTCTCCCTCCAGCTCTCGGCCACCCTGGACGTGGATTGGAACGAGGGCACGAAATACACCATCCGGATACCGCCTTCGAAGGTCCCGGATTCGACCCGCATCGGGAGGAACAGATGATGTTGACCGGCTGGATCGCCGCGTCCGTGGACCTCGTCCTGAACCTCACGCTCCTGGTGGCGTTGACGGTCCTGTCCGGCTTCGTGGACAAGCGGGTGAATCGGAACAGCCTTCCCGGAGCCCTCATCCAGGGGGCCCTTTTCGGCGCGACGGCCATGATCGGAATGGCCCGGCCCCTCGTGCTGGGCCCCGGGCTCATCTTCGACGGCCGATCCGTCATGATCAGCCTCTGCGGCCTGTACTTCGGCCCCGCGGCCGCGGCGGTGGCGGCGTCCGCGTCCATCGCCTACCGCGTCGCCCTAGGGGGGGGCGGAACCCTCATGGGCGTCCTGGTCGCCCTGTCCTCGGCGGTCATCGGCATCGCCGCCCGGGGGCAGATGCGTCCCGAGGACAGGCCGCCGTCCCCGGCCCGGTTGTACTCCTTCGGGTTGATCGTCCATATCGCCATGCTCTGCATGACCGTGGCTCTTCCGGACGGGAGCGGGGCCGAAGTACGGCGCCGCATCGGGGTTCCCATTCTCCTCCTGTATCCCCTGGCCACGATCCTGGCGGGGAAGATCCTTTCGGACCAGTTGGAATCTCGGAAGATGATCCGGGCCCTGCGGGAGAGCGAGGAGCGGTTCCAGTTCAGCATGGAGGCGACCAACGACGGCCTCTGGGACCTGGACGTCAAATCGGACACCGCCTACTACAATCCCGCGTACTATCGGAATCTCGGCTACGAGCCCGGGGAATTCCCCGCCCGGGGGGAATCCTGGCGTTCCAATATCCATCCGGAGGACCGGGAACGGGCGATCGCCGCCAACGAAGCCTGCATAGCGGGCCCCCGGGACACCCTGGACCTCGAGTTCCGGATGCGAGGGAAGGACGGCGCTTGGCGCTGGATCTACTCCCGGGGGAAGTGCGTGTCCCGGGGATCCGACGGTACGGCCCTTCGGCTGGTCGGCACCCACGTGGACATCACCGAACGAAAACGCATCGAGGAGGAGCTGAAGCGGAGCCTCGAGGAGAAGGAGATCCTGCTCCGGGAAATACACCACCGTGTGAAGAACAATCTCAGCATCATATCGAGCCTCCTCAACCTGCAATCCGGCATGATCAAGACCCCGGAGCAGGCCCTGGCGGCGTTCCGGAACAGCCGGGAACGGATCCAGGCGATGTCCCTGGTCCACGAGGAGCTGTACAAGTCCACCGACTACTCCCGGGTGGACATGGAGGAATACGTCGGGAAGCTGGCGGGCCAGCTCGCGGTGGCCTACGGCCGGGACCGCAACATAGATCTTGTCCTGGAAATCGAGAAGATCGACCTCGACGTCTCCACCTCCATCCCCTGCGGCCTCATCCTGAACGAGCTCGTCACGAACGCCTACAAATATGCGTTCCCGGACCGGCGTCCGGGTTCCATCCGCATCCGTCTCGCGTCCTCACCCGGAGGATTCGCGGAATTGACGGTGTCCGATGACGGGATCGGCCTTCCCGAAGAGGCCGACTCCGAATCGACCGGCTCCCTGGGGCTTACCCTGGTCCGGTTGCTCACGGACCAGCTTCGGGGCACGCTGCGGATCGGGACGGACGAAGGGACGACCTTTTCCATTCGGTTCCCGCTCACGGACGCTTTCTGATTCGCACGTACGACCTTGCCTCGGTGCGGCGGTTCGGGGCAGGATGGGATCGGGAGGTACCCATGATCTTGACCGATGAGCAGTCCCGTTTCCTAGCCGAATTCCTGGAGCAAAACCGGGGCGCGGGGTTCGAGACGAGGAAGGTCGGCGCCTGGCACTTCTGTTACGATCCGGAACCTGCGGACCGCCTGGCAACCCTCGTGCTGAAGGGTGTGAAGACGGCCACCTCCTCGGCGTATTGGGGCTACGACGCGGACCCCGACTCGGTTCCCCGGCCCGGGAATCTCAGCATCATCACCTTTTATTCCGGAATGCCGGCTTGCCTGATCGAGACCGTCCGGACAACCATCGTTCCGTACCGGGATGTTGGAACGGACTTCGCCCGGAAGGAAGGGGAAGGGGACCGCTCCCTTCGGTATTGGCGGTCGGTTCACCGGGAGTTCTTTTCCCGGGAGTTGGAAAACTACGGACTCCGCTTTTCCCAAACCATGCTCGTGCTCTGCGAGGAGTTCCGTCTGCTGCATTCCGCGGCGCTTGACCCGGCGACGCGGGCGTTCCAGGGTCAACCGGACGGGGTTTCCTCCCCCTCTCCGAATACCGCGGCCTCGAAGCGGTAGAGTTCGGCGGTCGGTTCCTTCCAGGCGGAGGGTGGAAGCCCGGCCTTCCGGCAGACCTGGGCGAGGAACTCCTCCCGTCCCCATCCCCATTCCGTGGCCACCTGGGGCAGGAGGACACCGGCTCGGAAACCCTGGACGATGTACAATCCGTGGGCGCCTATCCGGAGGTCCTCCGGGGAAGCCAGTCGCTCCATCGGGCCCAGGACGGATATTTCGATCGACACGCCCGGCCAATCCTCCGGACGGATACCGGGGAACCGGGGATCCTCGAAGGCGGCGGCACGGGCCATGGCCCGCACGGTGTCGATCAAGGGGCCCGAGGGGGTCAACCGCCCTATGCATCCCCGGAGATGCCCTCCGGCCGTAAGGGTGACGAAGGCTCCCCGGGGAACGGTCAACGGAACCGGAACCTCCGGCCAACGGGGCTCCCGTCGCTCCAGGTAGGATTCCACGGATTCCCGGGCCGTCTCGAGCAGGACGCGCCTCTCCTCGGGCGTCACGGCGAAATTCATGTCCAGCCTCCCCCGGCGTAGTACACGATCCGCTCGGACGGAGACGAGCGCTTGGACGCCGAATCCGCCCGGGCCCGGAGGCTCCAGGTCCTGCCGTCCAGGACTCGGGACCGGAGCAGGGCCGCCAGACATCCCACGCCGCACATGTCCGGCGTCTCGCTCCGGAATTCTTCGTACAGGGATTGGTCGTCCCCGGATTCCAGGAAGGACATGATCCGCTCGAACCGGCTCCGGGCCTCCTCGGGGGAGGCGGGCGCGGAAAAATTCGAGGAAACGACGAATAGTGTCGATTCCCGGGACTCGGCAAACACCAGGCTCAGGGCCTTGGCCAGGGAATCCACGGCGGACGGGACGGGCTTGCCCAGGAGCACCGGAACCACGGCCGCGCGGGGAAAGAGGACCTGCAGGAAGGGCAGCTGGACCTCGATGCCGTGCTCCTCGAAATGCGGAATATCGTTCTGACGGAACAGGGTTCCGCAGGCTTCCAGTTCATCGACGAGCTCACGGTCGACCTCTACGTCCCCGAGAGGGGTCTGGAACGTCTCCGCCTCCGGCAGCCATACCGCGGACTCCTCCGCGCGATGATAGGGAGCCAGGAGCACGACCGTGCCGGGGGTTCGATCCCGAGCCGAGGCCCAGGCGGCGGCCGCGACGGCGCCCGCGTACTCGAAGCCCGCATGGGGAGACAGGATGGCCGAGGCTCCGGTCCCGCCCGGGGAGGCTTTCCGCAGGGCCGACTCCACGACCGCCCTCAGGATGTCCGGGTCCTCGGGATAGAATATCCCGGAAACGACGGCTTCCCGAAGTTTCGCCGATCCGTTATTCTCGATCATGATTTCAAGTATATGGTCCGCGCCTCCCGGCGCAAGCTCGCGGTCGATCTGAGGTGGTGGAATGCAGGTTCTCCTGGTGGACGACGAACCGAATCTTCTGCGATCCCTGGAAGGATTCCTGAAGACCGAGGGGATCGGATGTCTTACGGCGCCCGAAGGCCGGGCCGGCCAGGCGATCCTCCAGGACCGGGCGGTGGACGCCGTGGTCCTGGACCTGCGGATGCCCGGCATGGACGGCATGACCCTGCTCCGATGGATCAAGGAGTCCGGTCCCGACGTGCCGGTCATCATGGCCTCCGCCCACGGCGACGTGGGGGACGCCGTGGAGGCCATGAAGCTGGGGGCCTACGACTACCTGGTGAAGCCCTTCGACCCGGACGAACTGGTGCTTCGCCTGCGGAAGGCCGTCCGGGAACGAACCCTTCGGAACGGGGTGGAGGCGGAACGCCGGTCCGCCGACGAGGGCGTGGAGGTCATCGGGGAAAGCCCGGCCATCCGGGAAGCCGTGCGCCTGGTGGAAAAGGCCGCCGTGACTCCCGCGACGATCCTACTGACCGGGGAAAGCGGGACGGGCAAGGAGGTCGCCGCTCGGCTGGCCCACCAGGCGTCCGGCCGAACGGGACCCTTCATCGCCGTCAACCTGGGCGCGATCCCGGAGACCCTGATCGAAAGCGAGCTCTTCGGCCACGAGAAGGGGGCGTTCACGGGCGCGGACACCCGGAAACAGGGACTCTTCGAACTTGCCCAGGGGGGAACCCTCTTCCTGGACGAGATCGGGGAGCTTCCCCTCCACCTCCAGGTGAAGCTGCTCCGGGCCCTGCAGGACCGGAAGATCCAGAGGCTGGGCGGCGTGCAGGGCATCCCCGTGGACGCCCGGATCCTGGCCGCCACGAACCGGGACCTGGAAGCGATGGTTCGGGAGGGCACCTTCCGGGAGGATCTCTATTACCGGATCAACGTTATCCGCATCGTACTACCCCCTCTCCGGGCCCGGACCGGCGACGTCACCCTTCTGGCGGAGCACTTCATCCGGAAGCTGTCCGGAACCATGGGTCGTCGGGTGGACGGCCTGAGTCCCGGAGCCCGGGCCCTGCTGGAAAGCTACCCGTTTCCGGGAAACGTGCGGGAACTCCAGAACGCCGTCGAGCGGGCCCTCATACTATCGGACAGGGTCGTTCTGGAACCGGAGGACTTCCAGTTCTTCGCCCCGACGACCGGGGCTCCTCGGGAGGCCCCGTCCGGGGAGGAGGGCTCCCGGACCCTCGCGGAGACGGAGCGGCGCGCCATCCTGGCCGCCTTGGAGCGGAACGCCGGCCGAAGGGAGCAGACGGCCCGGGAACTCGGGATAACCCGAAGGACCCTGCTGACCAAGCTCAAGGAATACGGGGTCTCACCGTGAGCGCAGGAAGACGGACGCGTCGGACTCCGAGAAGAAGACCAGGGTGACCCGCTCGGGAAGACCTCCGTCCGCAAGGAATCGTTCGATCGATTCGAAGGCGATCCGGGCCGCCTCCTCCTTAGGATATCCGTAGATTCCCGTCGAGACGGCGGGAAAGGCGACGGTCCGGTAGCCCCGACCGCGGGCCGCCGACAGGCTTTCCGAGTAGCAGGATGCCAGGAGCGCGGCCTCTCCCCGGCCGCCGCCCGCCCACACGGGACCCGCCGTATGGATGATCCCCCGAACGGGCAGGAGGCCCGCCCCGGTCACGACAGCCCTGCCGGTCGGGAGACCTTCCCGGAGGGGACCGTCCCGGAGGCGGCGGCATTCCGCGAGGAGTTCGGGGCCCGCGGCTGCGTGGATGGCCCCGTCCACGCCTCCCCCGCCGAGCAGTCCGGAATTGGCGGCGTTCACGACGGCGTCCCCCCGGAACTCCGTGATGGATCCGACGGCCACCTCGAGTCGGCCGTCCAGCAGGACCGCGACGGTCCTCATCCCGGCGCCCGGATTCCGCGGGGGACCGGGGGCATCAGAATCCTTCCTGGGCGGTCCGGGCGATGATCTCTTCCTGGTGATTCCGGTCCAGGTCCACGAAATAGTCGGAATACCCCGCTACCCGGACGAGCAGTCCCCGGTACGCCTCGGGCCGCTTCTGGGCGTCCCGCAGGGTGGCCTCGTCCACGACGTTGAACTGGACGTGGTGGCCTCCCATCCGGAAGTAGCCACGGACCAGGGACGCCAGCTTCTCGATCCCGGGTTCCCCCGCCAGGGCGGCGGGCAGGAAGCGCTGGTTCAGCAGGGTCCCTCCGGTCCGGGCCTGGTCCAGCTTTCCGAGGCTCTTCATGACCGCCGTGGGACCCGACCGGTCGGAGCCGTGGGCGGGGCTCGTACCGTCCGATTCCGGGGCCCGGGCACGTCGCCCGTCCGGGGTGGCGCCCGTCTTCCGGCCGAAGTAGACATGGCAGGTCGTGGAGAGGAGGTCGACATAGTACGTGCCGCCCCGCCAGGATTTTCGCCCTTCGATCGTCTCGATCAGGGTGTCCAGGACCCGGACCGCCAGGGCGTCCGCCCGGTCGTCGTCGTTGCCGAACAGGGGCGTCTTGGTCCGGATCCGCTGGCGAAGGGCTTCGTGGCCGTCCCAATCCTCCCGCAGGGCCGCCAGGAGATCCGCCATCGCCAGCGACCGTTGTTCGAAAACGTGGGTTCGGATGGAGGAGAGGCTGTCCGTCACCGTGCCCAAGCCCACGCACTGGATATAATCCGTGTTGTACCGGGCTCCCCCTCGGTAGTAGTCCGTCCCGGACCGGATGCAGTCGTCGATGTAGACCGAGAGGAAGGGAGCGGGCACGTTCATTCCGTACATCCGGTCCAGATCCTCGCTGACCTTGACCTTCCAGTCGATGACGTACTTCAGCTGGGTCCGGAAGGCTCCGTAGAGAGACTCGAAGTCCCGGAAGGAATCCGGCCTTCCCGTCGACGGCCCGATCCGGTTCCCGGTGACGGGATCGACTCCGTCGTTCAGGGCCAGCTCCAGGATCTTGGGAACGTTCAGGTACCCGTGGAGGACGTAGGCCTCCTTCCCGAAGCACCCCGTCTCGACGCACCCGCTGGTCCCGCCCTCCCGGGCATCCGGGAGGGCCTTTCCCGTGGCGGTCTGGGCCAGCACCACCTCGTCCGCGTTGAACAGGGACGGGTACCCCGAGCCGTTGCGGATGACCCGGCAGGCCTCCTTCAGGATCCGATCCGGGGTCCGGGTGGAGACCTGGACGTTGGCCTGGGGTTGGAGGAGCCTCAATTCGTCCAACACTTCCAGGATGAGGATGCTCACCTCGGAGGATCCGTCCCGGCCGTCCGGGGTCAGGCCTCCCAGGTTGATGTTGGTGAAGTCGTTGTAGGTTCCGCTTTCCGCCGCCGTCACTCCGACCTTGGGAGGCGCGGGGGTGTTGTTCACCTTGATCCAGAAGCAGGAGAGAAGTTCCTTGGCGGAATCCCGGGTAATGCGTCCCTCCGCCAGGTCCCGTTCGTAGAAGGGGGCCAGATGCTGGTCCAGGTGGCCGGGACTCATGGCGTCCCATCCGTTGAGCTCCGTGATGGTGCCTAGATGGACGAACCAGTAGGCCTGGAGGGCTTCCCGGAAGGTCCGGGGGGGGAGGGCCGGAACCCGCCGGCAGGTCTCCGCCACGGCCCGGAGATTGGCCCGGAGTTCCGGATCGGGCTCCGATTCTGCAAGCTCCTCGGCCCGGTCCGCATGGCGCCGGGCGAACCGGACGGCCGCGTCGCAGGCGATGGCCATGGCCTCCAGTTCTTCCGCCTTGTCGGCCCGATCCGGATCCTCGGGATCCAGGGAGGCCTTCCGGGCTAGGATCCGGTCCCGGAACTCGAGGAGTCCCGTCCTGTACAGCTTGCCGTCCAGGGCCGTGTGCCCCGCGGCCCTCTGCTCCATGAACTCGGTGAACATCCCGGCCTCGTAGAGGGCCTTCCACTCCGCGGGTATCTCCGCGAAGGCCCGGTCCCGAATCGAGCGTCCCCTCCAGAAGGGGATGATCTCGGCGCGGTAGATTTCCAGCACCGAATCGTCCACGTCGTAGGAGGTCATGGGCCGGGTGCGAAGGATCTCCAGATCCTCGACGGAATGGCAGGTGAGTTCCGGGTACGTGGGACAGGCCTTGGGTTTCGGTCCCCGTTCCCCCACGATGAGCTCCCGCGGGTCCAGGTAAAGGGTCTTCCGTTCGCAGAGGGCCTGGAAGGCCAGGGCGCGGAGGACGGGAACGCTGACCTTGCCTTCCCGCTCCCGGTACACCTCCGTCAGGATCCGCGCGCGTTCCGCGGACACCGACGGCCGGGCGGAAAAACTCTCCTCCCTCAGCTCTCGAATGCGTTCGCTCATGTCATCCTCCAATCCGGGCGGAAACGCCCCGGCGACGGAACAGTTCCACGGCTTCTTCGGGACCCAGGGTTCCCGGGGACGATTCGGTCCGGAAGGTGTAGGCGAGGCCTTGTAGCGCGTATTTTTTCCGGGCGGAATCGTGGTAGGGCAGTACCTGGACGGAACGCCGGTCCGCTCCCGCGGATCCGTCGGCAAACCCTATGGACTCCAGGTAGTCCGCCGCGGCGGCCAGGTTGGCGGCTCCGTCGTTGACCCCGGGGACGAGGGGAATGCGGACCCAGATCGCGGCCCCCATGTCCACGAGCAGGCGGAGGTTTTCCAGGATCCTGTCGTTCGGCACCCCGGTCCAGCGCTCGTGCTCCCGGCTGTCCATATGCTTCACGTCGTACAGGAAGAGGTCCGCCAGGGCCGCGGCGCTCGACACCACGGCGGCCGGCGCGTACCCGCTTGTGTCGACCGCCGTCCGAATGCCCCCGGTACGGAGGGCACCCAGGCAGTCCAGCAGGAATCGGGGCTGGCTTAGGGGTTCCCCTCCCGAGAAGGTCACTCCTCCTCCGGACTCGTCGTAGAAGGGTTCGTCCTCCCGGGCCCGGGCGAGAACCTCCTCCACGGTCATGGAAACCCCCGTGAGCTGGCGGGCTTCCGAGGGACAGGTTTCCACGCATCGTCCGCAGGCGGAGCAGACCGCTTCGACGAATTCGCTCGGGGAAGCCTCCGGGTCCGGCCCGGACGCGGGCCGTGCGATCCCTTCGGGACACACCAAACGGCAGGCCCCGCAGGCGCCGGACCCCAGGCACCGGTCAGGCCGCAGGATCAGCCGGGGACGGGACGAGAGTCCCTCCGGATTGTGGCACCACGCGCAGGAAAGCGGACAGCCCTTGAGGAAGAAGGCCGTGCGGATACCCGGTCCGTCCTGGATGGAGTATTTGCGCACGTCAAAGAGAAGCCCCGTCATGGTGCTCCGGCGGAGGATCCTTCCGCGGCCCGGAAATAGTACGCCCGGACGTAGTGCTCCTGCAGGGCGTAGGACCAGTGGATGTTGCGGAGGTAGGCCGCGGATCCCGAAAAATCCCCGGCCCGGAAGAGCCGCAGGATCTCGTCGTGTTCCCGGACGGAGGCCAGTTCCCATTCCCGGAGATAGCTCTTCTGCCTCGGGAAGTCGTACAGCCTCTCCTTGAGAATCCGGATGGTGGTGCGGAGTTCCGCGTTGGCGGACAGGGACACGAAGGCGTCGTGGAAGGCGAGGTTCCGGGAATAGTACTCCTCGAAATCGTCCTTGGACAGGGCGGACTTCATTTCCCGGTTGAGCCGGTCCATGGCGGACCAGGTGGCCTCGTCCGCGCTCCCGGAGGCTTCCTCCGCGGCGGCGCCTTCCAGGGCTCCCACGATCTGGTAGATGTTCCGGATGGCCGGGGGATCCAGGGCGTTGACCACGACGCCCCGGCGGGAATGGATCGTGACGAAGCCTTCCGCCTCGAGCCGCAACAGGGCGTCTCGCAGGGGGGTACGGGAAAGACCGAGATCGGCCTCCAGGGCGGAAAGGTTCAGGTAGCTGCCGGGCGACAGACGGCCCTCCGCCAACGATTTCTTGAGGTACCCGTATACCCGCTCCCGGAGGAGCAGGTCGGCGGACGTTCCCGGGATCGCGGAAAAATCCATATAAGATACTTACCAGATATATCAGCCGTGTCAAGAGCCGTTTCCGAAATCGGCCCGCCGGGGGGGCGGGCTCCCCCTTGCAACCGGGAGGGCTTTGGGGAACTCTAGCTCTATATGCGTACCTTCGCGTTCTTCCTTTACTTTTGGCTCACCGTGTCGATTTCCTCTCCCGTCGCCCTGGCCCTGTGGATCCTGGATTCCGCGGGACTGCACGCGGTGCGTCCCCTGACCGGGGTTCTCGTACGGTTCTGGGCCCGCAGCCTGGTGGCCCTGCTGGGCGTCCGGGTGTCCGTGGAAGGACTCGACAGGATTCCCTCGGATCCGGCCCTCTGCTTCGTGTCCAATCACCAGGGAAACTTCGATATTGCCCTGATCCTGGCCTACCTGCCCGGGTGCATCGGATTCATCACGAAGAGCCAGGCGGCCTGGTTCCCCTTCCTGAACCTGTGGATTTTCGCCCTGGGAGGGGTATTCCTGGATCGGGAACGGGTTTCCCGGGCCCGCAAGGCCCTGGACCGGGGCATCGTCCGGTTGAAGTCCGGGGCTGCCATGGCCGTTTTCCCGGAGGGAACCCGGAGCCGGGGTCCCGAACTGGGGGAGTTCCACAACGGAAGCTTCAAGCTGGCCACCCGGGCGGACGCCGTGATCATCCCCGTCTCGATCGACGGTACCTTCCGCATATGGGAGGAAAACCACAGGATCGTACCGGCACGCGCGGCCCTTCGGGTGGGAGCGCCGATCCCCACCCGGGGCCTGGGCACCGAGGAGAGGAAGAGGCTCCCGAACGAAGTACGGAAGAGGATCGCCGAGGGGCTTGAGATCCTGCGGAACCGGGAAGGGGAGTGAACGCCCCGCGGCCTCCCGATCGGAAGCCGCGGATGGATCACTTCTTGAATAGTCCGGCGAGGAACCCGAGGAATCCGCCCTTCCGGGAGTTACCCGTACCGGACGCGGATTCCGGGACGGCGGCGGGTTTCTGCGGGGAGGACGGCTTAGGACGATCCGATCGCGGAGGACGGCGATCCCGGGGCCCCTCTTCGGGTCTTCGTTCCCGCCGGCCCGCTCCCGCGGGCTGGTCCGCCCGGCCGGCCGTACCCGATCCCCGGCGTCGGCCCGAATCCCGTCGCCCCTCCCGGGAAGCCGGTTTCTTCTCCGAAGGCTCGGCGCGCTCCGCCGGACCTCCGTACTTCTGCTTGTACAGCCGCATCCGCTCTTCCAAGGGAAGCTTGTAGAGTTCCGCCTCCGCGGGCGAGGGCGTGGTGGCTCGGGGAGTGGAACGGACCGGGGCTTCCGGGCGCGCCCCGGCGTCTGTCCGGGTAGGAGCGGATCGCGGACGAGGAGCCGGAGACGGCCGATCCCGGCCGTGCCTCGGAGCGGGACGTCCATCCCGACGGGAATCCCGGTGAAGCTCCCGCCCTCCCCGCCGGCCGGTTCCGTCGCGGCCCCGATCCCGGCCGTGCCCGAAGTGCATGCCGGCACTCTTGTCTTCCCCTATGAGACTCTCGTCGAAGGGTGCGACGGGAATCTTCATGTGGATGAACTCCTCGATCGCCGGGAGTCCGTACACGAATTTCTCGCAGGCCAGGGTGACGGCTTTGCCGGACTTGCCGGCCCGGGCGGTGCGTCCGATGCGGTGGACATAGGACTCCGTGTCCAGGGGAACGTCGTAGTTGATGACCATGTCCAGGGCGTCGATGTCCAGACCCCGAGCCGCGACGTCCGTGGCTACCAGGATGCGAAGTTCCCCGGACTTCAACCGCCGGATGATCTCCAAACGCCGGACCTGGGGAAGATCTCCCATGATGAAGTCGCAGGAAATTCCGTTGATGTTCATCCTGCGGGCCACTTCCTCGACCATGTACTTCTGGTTGCAGAAGATGATGGCGCTCTCGGGGTTGTCCCTCCGGAGGATGCCGAGGAGCAGCCGGAACTTGTCGCTGGCCGCTACGTGGTGGACCTCCTGGACGACCAGGTCCACCGTCACGTTCTCGGGCTCGATGACGATTTCCTTGGGTTCCCGCATATAATCCCAGGCCAGGTGCCGGACCCGCTCGCCCAGGGTCGCGGAAAACAGGTAAGTCTGCCGCTTGTCGGGGGGAGGGAGGTACCTCAGGAGGCGGCGCAGGTCGTCGATGAACCCCATGTCGAACATTCGGTCCGCCTCGTCGATGACCAGGAATCCCACGTCCTTGAGGAGCATCTTGCCCTGCTGGAGAAGGTCGATGATCCGCCCCGGGGTTCCCACGATCATCTGGACGTTCGCCTTGAGCATGTCGATCTGGGGACCGTACCCCACGCCGCCGAAAAATGCTCCGGAGGTGACGGGCAGGTACTTTCCGAGCTTTCTGGTTTCCTCCAGGATCTGGACCGCCAGTTCCCGGGTCGGGGCCAGGATCAGGACCTTGCGGTCCCGGGATGCGGGATCCGTGAGGATGCGCTGGAAGATGGAGACCAGGAAGGCCGCCGTCTTGCCCGTTCCCGTCTGGGACTGGGCGTAGATGTCCTCCCCCGCGAAGGCGTGGGGAAAGACCTGGGCCTGGACGGGCATGCAGGTGATGTACCCGGCTTCCTCGATGCCCTTCCGGAGGTCGGGATGCAGATCCAATTCCGTAAAATTCATCATTCGTCCGTTCGTGAGAGTATTTCGTACAGGGACAAGAATACAGTAAACTTCGCTCCTTGTTAAGGTATGGGGCCGGATGCAGAGTTTTCGGATCTCGAGGAACCGATCGTTCCCGGATGATGGGTCCATACCGGGAATTCCCGGCACGGGGTATACTGAATCTTCCGTACGGAGACGCATCCCGAATTCGGAAGGAGGCCCGGGATCGACCGAACACCCCTGGCTTGTCCCCGGAACGCGCCCATCCCCGGGGCCCGAAGGGCCGCCCTACCGGTCCTGCTTCTCGCCCTCTCTTTGTCGGCCTGCGCTCCCGGGATCTTCGTGGAAGCCCCGGCGGATCTCGGCCCCGAGGCGGTCGCCCTCCTCGGGGAGGTTACCGCCCGGGCCGCCCGGGCCGGGACGAAATTCCGTTCGGAAACGGCCCGGGAGGGCGCGGACTTGGTGATCCGTCTGGAAGCCTCCTGGGCCGGGGAATCCCGCCCGGAGAGGCCTGAAGGATCGTATCGGCTCTCCCGGGCGCCCTTCGCCCCGGCGGCCGGCATCGGTGGAGACGGCTTCTCTCCGGTCTCTTCGGCGGAACTTCTCAAGGACGGAGTGTCCTGGGAAGACTGCCGGGCCGGCCTCGTCGAATTGTTTCCCCTCGACGAAATCCGCCCCCCCGAGACGGCCCTGCCGGTCTCCGGCAGGGCCGCGGACGACCCCGGCTATCCCCTGGTCCGGGAGGTCCGGGCGCGGCTCGAGATCCGGAATCCCCGGGGCCGTAGGGCCGAGGCCGTCGCGCGGCGTATCCTGGAGGGCTTGGAGGAGGACGGAGGCGGGTCGGGAGCTCTCCCGGACATTCTCTGGATCGCAGGTGCGGGAGACCTGATGATCGGCCGGGGGATCGACCTCCGGCTCCGAACGGGCGGACCCGAGGCGGTGTTCGACACCGGGGTGCTCGATGTCCTTCGATCGGTCGACCTCTCGGCGGCGAATCTCGAGGGGGCCTTGACGGACCGGGGGAGGCCCGCGGGGAAGGCCTACACCTTCCGATCCCGCCCCGCCGCGTCGGAAGCCCTGGCCGCCTCGGGACTGGACGTCCTTCTCCTGGCCAACAACCACAGCCTGGACTGGGGGCCCGAGGGACTCTCGGACACCCGGGCCGCCCTGGAGGGAGCGGGCATCGCGGCCGTGGGCGCCGGCGAGGACGCCGAGGTAGCCTGTCGCCCGTACCGGACCGAGATCCGCGGCCGGGCCGTGGCGGTTTTCGGAGCCGCGGCCTTCCCCCGGGAACGGAGCGGCTGGGATGGATCCGCCGTAGCCGCCCGCCCGGATCGGTCGGGGATCTGCTGGCTGGACGGGGAGAGACTGCGGCGGTTCCGGGACGAGACCCGGGCGGATACCCTGGACATCGTCCTACTGCACGGGGGGGAGGAATGGTCCCGGGCGCCGTCCCGGGATATCCGGCGCGTCGCGGAGGACCTCGTGGACGCGGGGGCGGACGTCCTGCTCGGATCCCACCCCCATGTGGTCCAGGGTATGGAATGGATCCGGGGGAAGCCGGTTTTCTGGTCCCTGGGGAATTTCGTGTTTCCCGGCATGGACGGCACTCCCGGGGGGGAGGAGGGACTCCTGGTACGTCTCGGATTCCTGGACGGCCGCCTGCTCTATCTCATCCCGGTGCCGTTGGCCCTGTCCGCCGCGGGAGTCCGGTCCGCGGGAAGATAGGCTCCGGCCGCAGGCCCGGCCGGAGCGTCGGGCCCCTGTTGAAGAAGGCGATGAAACCGTTCCCGTCCCCGGCTAGATCTCCGCGATCACGTGACCGTGGTAGTACTCGTCCCGCAGAGCCCGGATGTTGGGGTCCGTCAGGTAATCGTCGAAGGGCATGGCCCGGTCGATCACCCCTCCGGGGCAGATCTCCACGATGCGGTTGGCGATGGAGTTCACGAACTCGTGGTCGTGGCTCGTGAACAAGAGGACCCCCGGAAATTCGATGAGGCCGTTGTTCAGGGCCGTTATTGCCTCCAGATCCAGGTGATTCGTGGGCTCGTCCAGGATCAGGCAGTTGGACTCCGACAGCATGAGCCGCGAGAGCATGCACCGGACCTTCTCCCCCCCGGACAGGACGCGGACCGGTTTCAGGGCCTCGTCGCCCGTGAAGAGCATCCGGCCCAGGAAGGACCGGATGTAGGTCTCGTCCTCGCTGTCCGTATACTGCCGGAGCCAGTCCACGATGGAAAGGTCCGACTGGAAGAGGTTCGCGTTGTCCTTGGGGAAGTACGCGACCGACAGGGTCTGGCCCCAGGAGAAGGATCCCTCGAATTCCTTGTCCTCCCCCGCGAGGATCCCGAACAGGGCCGTCTTCGCCAGGTGCTCCCGCCCCACGAAGGCGATCTTGTCCGTACGCTGGACTTCCAGGGTGAACCCGGAGAGCACGCGCTGCCCCTCCGCGGTCTTGGTGACCCCCTGGACGGAAAGCACGTTGTTCCCCGGTTCCCGGGCCGGCTTGAACCCGACGTAGGGGAAGCGGCGGCTGGAGGGTTGAAGATCCTCCACGTCCAGCTTGTCCAGGATCTTTTTCCGGGAGGTCGCCTGCCGGCTCTTGGACGCGTTGGAAGCGAAGCGCTGGATGAATTCCTTGAGGTCCTTGATCTTCTCCTCCCGGCGCCGCTTGTCGTCCTTCATCTGCTGGGTCAGGATCCGGCTCATCCGGTACCAGAAGTCGTAGTTCCCGGGGTACATGCGGATGGCCCCGAAGTCGATGTCGCAGGTGTGGGTGCAGACCGCGTTCAGGAAGTGACGGTCGTGGGAGACCACGATGACGATGTTCGGGAACTCGATCAGGAACTCCTCCAGCCAGGATATGGAGTCCAGGTCCAGGCCGTTGGTGGGCTCGTCCAGGAGCAGGATGTCGGGATTTCCGAAGAGGGCCTGGGCCAGAAGGACCCGGACCTTCCGTCCCTCGTCCACTTCCCGCATGAGCTTGCCCTGCTCCGACTCCGCCATCCCGAGGCCCGACAGGAGGATGGCGGCCTGCGCCTCCGCCTCCCAGCCCCCCATCTCCGCGAACTCCGTCTCGAGCTCCCCGGCCCGGAGCCCGTCGGCCTCGGAAAAGTCCGCCTTGGCGTAGAGGTCCTCCCGCTCCTTCCGGATCTGGTACAGCTTGGGATACCCCATGATCACCACGTCCAGGACCGGCGTGTCCTCGAACTGGAAGTGCTCCTGCCGAAGGACGGCCATGCGGGCCTTGGACGGATAGGATATCTGGCCGGTGTCCGCCTCGAGTTCCCGGGAAAGGAGCTTCAGGAAGGTGGATTTCCCGGCCCCGTTGGCCCCGATGATGCCGTAGCAGTTGCCCGGGGTGAACTTGAGGTTGACATCCTTGAAGAGTACGCGGTCTCCGAAGGAGAGTTTCAGGTCGCTGACGGTTATCACGGAGTATCCTTTTTCGCGCAGGCCGCGCGGGTTGTATGTTCTTGCCGGATTCCCCGATATTCCCGGAAATGTTGGAAAAATGCAAGACCGGCCGTTAGACTTCATCCTCATGGGGATCCAAGGATCATCGAGACGCGACCGGGCCCTGGAGGAATTGTTCCGGGCGGTTCTGGAACGACGGGCGGACAAGGCCGTCGTGGAGGCCGCGAAGCCGTATTCCGACGATGCGACGCCGGAGGATGTCGCGTCCCTCGTCGACCGCGCGGTTTCCCGGGGGGTGGGGTTCGACGTCCTGAAGCCGGGTGTCGCGAAGCTTCTGAACCTCCTGTACGATCCGCTCCGGAACCATCGGTATCCGGGCGGGGAAGTCTTCCTGGATTCCCTTGTGCTGGAGAACCGCGGCGCCGTCGATCTGCTGACGGAGGCCCGATCCGCCGTGGCGGCGATGAACGCGGACGGGGTTCCCCGTCCGGAGGGATTCGCCCGGGTGCGTTCCTTCGCGGATCGCCTGGGGGAGCTGGAGATCCACTACCTCAAGAAGGAGAACGTCCTCTTCCCGGCCTTCGAGGCCCGGTATCCGGAGTACCGCTGCGTCCAGCTGATGTGGTCCATCCACGATGACGTCCGCCGATCCCTCCGCCGGCTGCGGGAACTCTGCGACGACCCGGATTCCTTGCTGTCGGAACTGAACGGGGAAATCGGACGGCTGTACTTCAACATCCACGCGGTCATTTTCCGGGAGGAGTGCATCCTGTTCCCGATCCTGGCGAAGCTCGTCGACCGGACCTCCCTGGACGCCCTCTTCGAGGAATCCCGGTCCTTCGGGTTCTGCTTCCTCGGGGCGGAGGAGATCGAGGACCTGGTGTCCCGTGCGGCCGTCGGAACCGGGAATCCCGCCGAGACGGGGACGGAGCCGCCGAAGGGGACCGGATTCCTCCCTTCCGGGGACACGGCGATTCCCCTGGACGCGGGCTCCCTGACCTGTCCCGTATTGGAAGCCCTGTTCCGGGCGCTCCCCGCGGACCTGACCTTCGTGGACGCCTCGGGCCGGGTGGCCTGGTTCTCCAACGGCCCTCACCGGATATTCCCCCGGACCCCTTCCGTCATCGGCCGGGACGTCCGGAACTGCCATCCCCGGGAGAGCGTGGACCGGGTCGTTTCGATCCTGGAGGATTTCCGATCCGGGCGACGGGATCGGGAGGCGTTCTGGATCCTACACCGGGGACGCTTCATCCACATCGAGTATTTCGCGCTCCGGGACCCGGACGGGCGGTTCCTGGGGACCCTGGAGGTGAGCCAGGATCTGACGGAGAAGCGGGCGCTGGAGGGGGAGAAGCGGCTGTAACGGTGGTCCGGACACCGTTCCGGCGATCGGAACAGTCCGTCCGATTCGGACGTCCCTCACGGGAGCCCGCGGATGGCCTTACGAATGGCGTCCTTGGGATCGCCGCGGTTCCCGGCCAGGTCCTTCACCTTCCGAACGAAGAGGGAAAGGTCCCCGCCGCACACGGAGTCCAGGTATTCCCCGTATACCTCGGGCTCCCCTTCGTAGAGCCGGTACAGGTCCAGATAGGCGTTGTTGATCCTGTCCATCGGGAAGACGCGGTAATCCTCGCTCCGGAACCGGACGGATGCCGTCTCCCGATAATCCCGGGCCCGGGCCGCCAGGATTTCCGCCTTGCCGGACAGGATCTCTTCCCGGGGCCGGCCGGAGCCGTACAGGGTTTCCAGTCGGTCCGCGGTTTCCCGGAGGAAGGCCGCGAAGGCGTCCGCGTCGGTCCGGGCGTCCTGGAAGGCCGCAAGCTCCGAACTCGGATCCCCGTGCACCCGGGCGAGGTATCGGAGGGCGCCTTGCCGTCCCACGAAGGTAGCGAACTCCTCGTTGAACTGCTCCGCACCCTTCACGAAGACCGTAGCGTGGGCCAGTTCGTGGAGGATGAGCTCGGCGAGTTGGCCGTCGTCGTAGCGGGAAAAGGTGGAGAACAGGGGATCCGGAAGCCAGCCGAGCGTGCTGAAGGCGTCGACGGTCCTCACCAGGACATCCAATCCTTCCCCGCGGAGTCGCGCCGCCTCCCGCTCGGCCTCCGCGGGTTTGAAGAATCCCTTGTAGGGCAGATCCCCCACGACGGGATACTTCCACAGGTGACGTCGGAAGGATACGGCGTCGCAGGCGGAAACGACGGTCGCCAGGGCGTCGGAATCCAGACGGACCACGGACCGGTAGTTCCGGGTATCCGCCAGTCCGAACTCCTGGATCGCGAAGGACCGGATCCGTTCCGCCCGGACGACCAGGTCCTTGATTTCCGGGGACGCGTCGGGGTCGGAGAGGATGCGTTCGACCCGCTCGGCCCGGGACAGGAGCGAAAGGTACCGCGTCCCCTGGGTCGTCACGTAGCAGGAGCTGAGGGTCAGGGCTCCCAGCGCGGCCAGGATCCAGCGCAGGACGGGAACCGGCCCTCGACCTTCGTTCGCTCGATTCATGTTTCCAGGATCCGTCATCTCTCGATTCCTGTCACGACGTCGCGGCGAGCCACGCGGTTCCGAGTGCGGCCGTGAGGACCGTTATGGGCAGTCCCGCCCGGAGGTAGCTCCCGAAGGAAAGCTCGATGCCGCTCCGCTTGGCCCCCTCCGCCACGATGAGATTGGCGACGGAGCCCAGGAGGGTCAGGTTGCCCGCGAAGGTGCTGGAGAGGGCCAGGAGGAGCCACGCGTTTCCCGGGTCTGGAAAGGAGGGGATCATGGGCCGAAGGAGCATCACCGCGGGGACGTTCGATACAAGGTTCGAGAGCGCGAGGGACGCACCGGAAAAGGCCCAGGGGGATCGGGAAGCCGCGGGTAGAACGGCCCCGACCGCGGCCCGGAACAAGGCCGTGCCCTCGATGGCCCGGGTGATGATGAACAGGCCCGCGAAAAACACCAGCAGGGAGAAGTCCACCTCCGCGAGTACGCGCTCGCTCTCGGTTCTCCGGGAAACCAGGAGGAAGGCCGCCGCGGCCAGGGCCGCCGTGGTCGTGGGCATCCCGGCCGCCAGGCCGGCCACCATGAGGGCCGCCGCGACCAAGCTCTTCCGGAGCAGGGCCGGGTTCTCGGCGGAACGGGTCGCGGCGGGACCGGCGGACAGGGGGCGGCCGAATCGGAACTCCTTCGGGAACGCCAGGACGATGACGGCCCAGCAGACCGCGAGGCCCGCCGCGGAGGGGAGGGCCAGCCTCAGGAAGAAGGTTCCGAAGGGTATCCCGCTGGACGCGCCGATCAGCATGTTCTGGGGATTCCCGATGATCGTGGCGCAGGACCCGACGTTCGCGGCGGTCGCCACGCCGATCAGGTACGGGACCGGATCCCGTCGTCCGGACAGGCACAGCTCGGCGACCAGGGGAGTCAGCACGAGGCAGAGGGTGTCGTTCAGGAACAGGGCGCTGAAAACCCCGGAAACCGCGACCACCGCGGCCAGGAGCCCGCGGGAAGACCGCGCCAGGAGCAGGATCCTCTCGGAGGCCCAGGCGAAGAATCCCGAGATCCGGAGGTTCGCGGCCACCACCATCATGGACAGGATCAGGGCGAGGGTTCCCAGGTCCACCGCCGCGAAGGCCTCCCGCGGACTCAGGGCGCCCGACAGGATCAAGGCCGCGGCTCCCGCGAAGGCCAGGGCCGCTCGGTTCATCCGGAGGAACGGCAGCCTTCCGGCCGCGATGCCCGAGAGGCAGACGATGATGAGGGTATCCACGAAGATCTCGCGAAGCATGCTTCCTCCGGGAGCCGAGTCCCGGGAGGATTATATTGGGGCGTTCGCCCTTCCGGAAGGCCCCGCTCCGGAGCGCCCTAGGATAAGGGCCGGGAAAGGTCTACAATGGCCCCCATGAATTACAAGGAACTGCCCGTCTACCAGCAGAAGGACCGCATCCTGGATTCCCTCCGGGAGCACCAGGTGATCGTGGTCGAGAGCCCCACGGGCTCCGGCAAGACCACCCAGATACCCGTCATCCTCCACGAGGCGGGCTACGCCCGGAACGGGATCATCGGCGTGACCCAGCCTCGCCGGATCGCCGCAATTTCCGTGACCGACTTCATCTCCCGCCAGCTGGGAACCCCGGTTCCCGGCCTGGTGGGCTACAAGATGCGCTTCGAGGACAAGACGGACACCAGCACCCTCATCAAGATCATGACCGACGGGATCCTCCTCCAGGAGATGAAGCTCGATCCCCTGCTCAGCCGGTACGGAGTCCTCATGGTCGACGAGGCCCACGAACGGAGCCTCAACATCGACTTCATCCTGGGCCTGCTGAAGCGGGTCATGGAAGCCCGGCCGGAATTCAAGGTCGTCGTGTCGTCGGCCACCATCAACGCGGAAGTGTTCAGCGCGTATTTCGGGGACTGTCCCATCGTCAAGATCGAGACCCCCATGTACCCCGTGACGGTGGTCTACGATCCGCCGGCCGCGGAGTCCGACATGGACGCCCTGATCGACAAGGTCGAGTCCACGGTGGTCCGGATCGTCCAGGAGGAGAGGGAAGGGGACATCCTGGTCTTCCTGCCCGGGGAGCGGACCATCAAGGACTGCATGCAGAGGCTCTCGATCTGCGAGGTGCGCCGCAGCCTCCACCTGATCCCCCTCTACGGCCGCCTGGGCAAGGACGAGCAGGAGCGCGTCTTCGAGACCACGCCGGCCGGGAAGACCAAGGTGGTGGTCTCCACGAACATCGCGGAAACCTCGGTCACAATCGACGGAATCACCAGCGTGATCGACTCCGGGCTGGCCAAGCTCAACTTCTACAATCCCCGAACCTACACCGCCAGCCTCGTGGAGGTGCCCACCTCCAAGGCCTCCAGCAACCAGCGGAAGGGGAGGGCGGGCCGGACCCGGCCCGGGACCTGCTATCGCCTGTTCGGCCGGGACGATTTCGAGAACCGGTCCCTCTTCACCATGGAGGAGATCTACCGCACCGACCTGTCCGAAGTGGTGCTCCGTATGGCGGAGCTGGGGATTACGGACTTCGAGCGCTTCGACTTCATCTCCAAGCCCGCCAAGACGGGCATCCTGGGTGCCGTGGAAGCCCTCAACCTCCTGGATGCACTGAATCCCGACCGGACCCTGTCCCCGGTGGGCGAGAAGATGTGCCTCTTCCCCTTGCTGCCCCGGCATTCCCGAATCCTGGTGGAGGCCATCCTGCGGTACCCGGACGTCCTGGAGGAGTCCCTCATCGCCACCGCCTTCCTCTCCACCCAGGGGCCCTTCATCCTTCCACCGGGGGAGGAGATGGAGGCTCGGGCCGCCCACCACGCGTTCCGGGATCCCGCCGGCGACTTCGTCTCCTACCTCAAGATCTTCCGCCAGTACAAGGAGGCCCGGAATCCGGTACGGTACTGCGAGAAGAGCTACCTGGACGAGCGGACCATGGCGGAGATCGTCCGGGTCAAGGAACAGCTGGAGCTCATCGTGGCGGACATGGGGGTGCCCATCTCCGGAGGAGGGAGCACCGAGGACTACCTGTGCGCCGTCAGCCGGGGGCTCATCCAGTTCGTCTGCGCCCGGCAGGACCGGGGAACCTTCCGGAGTCTCACCGCCGAGCGCATCCAGATCCATCCCGGGTCCGTGATGTTCAAGGAGAACCCCCAGTTCATCGTGGCCGGCGAGATCGTCCGGACCACCCGGATGTACGCCATGAGCGTATCGCCCCTGCAGAAGCACTGGCTCCCCAAGATCTCGCCCCTGGTGGCCGAGGGCCTCCTGTCCCACGCGGCGATCAAGGCCGTGCGGGAGGAACGGGCGGCCCGGGACTTCACCAACCAGATAAAGATCGCCGGGGAGGTCTTCAAGCTGGAGGTCGGCAAGAAAAAGAAGAAGCTCGCGGTCCTCGACTGGGAAGCCCTGAAACGGATCCGCGGGGAGACCCCCCGGGAATCCGCGGAGCTCTACAAGAACCTGAAGGGCGTGGTGACGAAAGGGAACCTGCGAATCCTGGACGGGGAGAAGCTCGACCTGATCCTCCGGGTGGCGCCCCTTCTGGACCTGGACCGGGACCTCGATCGGGATTGGCCCCGGAAACGGAACTACGCCGTCCACGAGGAGTCCTCCGCCCTGGTGTCCGCCCTGGACCACGTGCTCCAGGTCTCGCGGTGGAAGCCCAAGAGCCCGGAACTGGGATTCGTGGCCCTGTTCACGGACTCCGCCGGAAGCTACTGGTTCCGGGTCTCCCGGGGTTTCCACACGGCCCTGAACGAGAGCCTCGCGTCCCTGGAGGCCCTGGTGGACGACATCGCCGCGACCGCCCCCCACGAGGAGAAGGAGAAGGCCGCCGTCCTGTACCGCAAGCTCTCGGGATTTTTCGACTAGAGCCGGAACGCGGTCACTAGTTTCTTCTCGGTCTCCCCCTCGATGGAGGCCTCGACTTCCACGAACTTCTCCAGGCCCGAGCCGTGCAGCTTCTCCTTGAGGAGCTCGTCCAGCTGGAAGACTCCCGCGGAGTTGCTCATGCGGATCTTGATGTGGACGGGCTTGTCCTGGCCCGAGAGTATCTCCACCTGCTCGATGGAGGCCGCGGACAGGGAATGGATGTTCACGACCCCCGCCTCGAAGGGTATCCGGGATCGCCCCTTGGTCATGTCCAGAGCGTCGGCCACCCGGACGATGCCCGCCTCCACCGTCATGGGCCGGCCCTCGCTCCGGTGGGCGATGATGGCGTGCTGAGTCTCCGCCCGGATTACCGCCCGGGTGTAGGGGGAGTAAAGACCGTCCAGCAGACGGTCGATGATGGGCTGGGCCACGAACAGGGAATACTGCTCGTGGTCGGCCCTCTGGATCGACATCCCCAGATCGTGCAGGAGGGACGCCAGGACGACGATCACCTCCGCGTCCGCGTCCGTAAGGCCGTGATCCCGGACGACGCTCGGGACCACGCCCCGTTCCAGGAGCTGGCGGAGCATCTTCAAGGCTATGTTCGAGACGATCTGGAAGTGGATGGGTCCGTGGTCCGTCATGCCCAGTCGGGTGACGGCGTTCACGTTCATGCAGGTCCACAGGGCATAAAGCTCCTCGTCCGTGTTCACCCGCTCGACGATGGCCTTGAGGACGGGATTGTGGCGTACGGGGATCCGGATCTCCACCCGCGGGCCCGCGGTCGGGATCGATTGTTCTGGTTCGCTCATGCCCCTAGAGTACCGGAAAGCCGAACGACGGAAAAGCCCTTTATTTTTACCCGGAACATATTGATTTTATTTATACCCGGGTATATTATATGTCCATGGAAGCGACGACATACACGGCCTTCGACGGCCACGGCCTGGTGGTCTCGGCGGAACCCGGAGAGGCCCTCCGGACGATCAAGCGGTATCTGGACGGAGAACCGGGACGGTCCGTCCTTATTTTCGACGACGACTCGGGATCCCAGGTGGATTTCGATTTCCGGGGCTCCGAGGAGGATGTCCTCGCCCGGGCCTTTCCCCCGGCGCCCAAGGCCGGCCGCGGCCGGCCCTCCCTGGGGGTGATCTGCGGAGAAGTGTCCCTCCTGCCCCGGCACTGGGACTGGTTGAAGCGGCAGGGAAACAACGCCTCCGCCGCCCTGCGTCGCCTGGTGGACGACGCCATCCGGAACGAACCGGCATCCGCCAAGGCCAAGCGCGCGGTGGAGGCCGCGGACCGGGAGATGTGGGCCCTGGCCGGCAACCTCCCCGGATGCGAGGAGGCTTCCCGGGCCCTCTATGCCCGGGATTTCGCCCGGTTCCGGGACTTGATCCGGACCTGGCCCGGGGATGTCCGCAACCACCTGTCGAACCTGACGGGGAGGGCGGAATAGGTACGGTCCCCGGCGAACCCGGGGACTTCAAGCCTTCTCGAACCACAGCTCCCGGATCGCCCGGCCCTCCGTCAGGGCGCGACGCTCGAACTTGGTGACCGGGCGCCAGGGGGTCCGATCCGCCCATCCCTGGGGGAAGCGGTTGGCCAGACCCGGGGTCGAGTCCAGGACGTCCCGGGCCCAGAGGGCGTATTCCTCCCAGTCCGTCACGAAATAGAGGTAGCCCCCGGGCTCGAGCCGCGAGGCCAGCAGGTCCGTCAACGGCCTCTGGATCAGTCGGCGCTTGTGGTGGCGTTTCTTGGGCCAGGGATCCGGAAAAAATATGTGGAAGCCCGAGACGGAACGCGACGGCACGCAGGACTCGAGGAACTCGACGGCGTCATGGTGGAGGATGCGAAGGTTCGAAAGTCCCCGCGACTCGATCTCCGAGAGCAGTTTGCCGACCCCGGGGGTGTGCACCTCGATGCCCAGGAAATTCCTGTCCGGAAGGGCGGCCGCGATCTGGGCCGTGGCCACGCCCATCCCGAAGCCGATCTCCACGACCAGGGGGGCCGTCCGGCCGAACGTCGACTCCGCCGCGAAGGACTCGCCCGGACGGAAGGGCACGCACCAGCGGGCCGACAGGGTTTCGAAGGAGGAACGCTGGAGATCCGTCATCCGGCCCGCCCGGAGCACGTAGGACCGGATCCCCCTGCGGGCCGCGATGCCGACGGGATCCGTGGAACCCGGCCGGCGAGGCTTCAGGGGGTCAGTTTCATCGTCCATGAGAATACTCCCAGGTTTCGTTCCCCGTCGTAGGCGTACGCGACGAGGTTCGACGCGTCCTGCCGCCATCCCGGGGAACCGTACAGTCGGTCCAGGGTCTCGGGCTGGCGGGGCGCGTCGACGGCGCGGAGCAGGACGCCGGACGCGTCCAGGAACAGAAGCTCCGTACGGCCGTACTTCGACGTCACGACCACGGAATCCCCGGTCCGCCGAAGGACCGGGGATTCCGCCCCGGTCTCGATGCCCGTTCCGAGAAAGAAGGTCCCCTCGTCGGATTCCCCCGCGAGGTCCTCCAGAACCACCCGGTACATTCCCCGGGGAAGCGCCCGGTGGTCCGGGGCGGAGAGACCGGTACCGCCCACCCAGGTTTCCTTGTTCCGGTCGTTCCGGGTCCAGGTCTCGGGGGTCAGGGTCCAGACGAACTCCTCGCCGTCGTGCAGGACGTGGAGAGCCGCAAGGTCCTTGTACCCGTCCTCGTCCCGGACCGCCGCGAAGACGGACAGCTGCTCGGTCATCCGCGTTCCCCGGGGATCCGCCGGCCGGAGGGCTAGGCGGTATTCCAGGGCCGCGAGTTCCGGCGCGTGGCCGCTGCAGGCCGAGGCGAGGAGGGCGGTCGCTCCGAGGAGGGCCAGGGAAACCGCCGCCCTCCGTCCGGGACCCGGCGAGTCCCGGCCCGGCCGGATCATCCGGCGGCCAGGTCCGCCGCGGCTTCCCGGACGGACGCGTACTCCCGGGATTCCCGGGTTTCCAGGTTTTTGACCGAAAGAACCCCCCGGGCGCTCTCCGCCGTTCCCAGGAAGATGCCGAAGGGAACGGCCTTCCTCTCCGCGTAGGCGAACTGCTGGGAAAGCTTGCGGTTTTCCGGATAGACCTCGCAGGAAATTCCGGCGGCCCGGAGGTCCCGGGCGATCTCCCAGTACCGGGGCAGGAATCCGTCCTCCACGTGGAATATGAGGACCCGGGTTCCGCCGGACCGCCGGTTCGAACGGCCCAGGGCCTCCAAGGCTGCGAGCAGGCGGTCGAGTCCGATGGCCGCGCCGACCCCCGGAAGGTGCTGGCGGGTGTAGAGGGAGGCCAGGTCGTTGTAGCGCCCGCCGGAGCAGACCGAGCCGATTCCCGGAAGGGCTTCCAGGAAGGTCTCGAAAACCACGCCGGTATAGTAATCCAGCCCCCGGGTGATCGACGGATCCAGGACCAGGCGGTCCGAGAATCCCGCGGCCCGGGCGCATTCGTAGATCTCCCCGAGGCGATCGGAATCGGGATTGCCCCCTCCCGCGGCGGCGGTG
>CALMRC010000051.1 GCA_937873275.1 uncultured Spirochaetota bacterium | reverse complement strand
CCGTAGTCCATGACCGAGATCCGCTCGGAGATGTTCATGACCACCTTCATGTCGTGCTCGATCAGGAGGATCGTGATTCCCAGGTCGTCCCGGAGGCGGCGGAAGAGCTTCATGGCGTCCTCGCTCTCCGAGGGGTTCATGCCCGCCGCGGGCTCGTCCAGCAGGAGGAGCTTGGGCTCCGAGGCCAGGGCGCGGGCGATCTCCACCCGGCGCTGGGCGCCGTAGGGCAGGCTGGCCGCCAGCTCGTTTCCCACGCCGCGAAGGCCCACGTACTCCATGAGCTCCTCGGCTCGAGACTCGGCCCGCTTCTCCTCTTCCTTGAAGGCCTTGGTCCGGAGCACCGCCTGGACGGGATTCTGCTTGAGCCGGGTGAAGGCGCCGACCATGATGTTCTCGATCACCGTCATGCCCCCGAAGAGGCGGATGTTCTGGAAGGTCCGGGCGATGTGGAGGTCCGTGATCTTCTCCGGCGGCAGGCGCTCGATACGGTGACCGTCGAAGGTGATGGTTCCTTCCTCGGGCGGGTAGAGACCGGAGATGGCGTTGAAGAACGTGGTCTTCCCGGCGCCGTTCGGACCGATGATGCTGTAGAGCCTTCCGGTCTCGATGTTGAAGTTCATCTTGTTGACGGCCACCAGGCCCCCGAAGCGCTTCACGACGTTCTCGGCCACAAGGATGTTCGCGCTCTCAGGCATGGTCGCCCTCCTTGGTCTCGGGCGCGGTGCCGCCGTTCCCGTTCTCGTTCATGATGAGGTGCCTCGACCCGGCTCCGCCTTGGACGTGCGCCTTGAGCTCCCGTTTGCGCCGGGCGGCGGGGAAGATGCCCGCGGGCCGGTAGATCATCATCAGGATCAGGATGATCCCGAACACGAGACGCTGGTACTTGGACGGGTCCAGCTGGTTGGAAAGGTCCCGCCAGTAGAAGTTGATGATGGGGATGTAGGCGTCGCTCTGCCGGAGGCGCGAAAGGAAGAGGGAGAAGCTCTGCAAGACCTGGAGGTTCAGGATGATGACCACCGACGCGCCGATGATGACCCCCTGGATGCTGCCGATGCCTCCCAGGATGACCATGGTCAGCACGCTGACGGACTGCAGGAAGTTGAAGGATTCGGGGCTGACGAAGGTGCGGCTGGCCGCGAAGAGCACGCCCATGGCGCCCGCGAAGGACGCGCCCACGGCGAAGGCCCCGAGCTTGAGCTTGTTGGCCGGGATGCCCATGGCGGTGGCCGCCAGCTCGTCCTCCCGTATGGCCGTCCAGGCGCGTCCGACCTTGGAGTCGTCCAGGCGGTAGGTGATGATCACCGCGGCGATCACGACCACCAGGGCGATCAGGTAGAACAGGATGTTGTAGAACTGGTTCACCGTCACGGGACGGCCAACCAAGGGTTCGAAGATGTTGTTGAAGAACTTGACCATCTCCGGCGACAGGGTGGGCCGTTGGATGGGCGAGATGCCCTGGGGACCGTTGGTCAGGTTGACGGGCTTGTCCAGGTTGTTGGCCAGCTGACGCACGATCTCCCCGAATCCCAGGGTGATGATGGCCAGGTAGTCGCCGCGTACCCGCAGGACCGGCAGACCCAGGATGAGTCCCACGACGGCCGCCACGATGATTCCCAGGAAGATGAAGAGGTAGAACCAGTCGGCGGCCATGAAGAACGGCGTGCCCGGGGGTACGGTTCCGGGTATGGCCTTGAGCAGGAAGGGCTGTTGGGAGCCGAAGAAGGCCCACAGGTAGGCACCGACGGCGTAGAAGGCCATGTACCCGAAGTTCAGGAGTCCCGAGAAGCCGACGACGATGTTCAGGCCCAGGGCCAGCGCGGAGAACACGGCGATCTGGAAGATGACTTCCAGGTAGAAGATGTTCCGGGCTCCCAGGATGGGAACCAGGACGACCGCGACCAGGACGGCCAGGGCCAGTTTGACGGGCTTCCGAAGCTCGAGAAAGTAGGGCAGGGCCGCGGCGGTGGCGAACACGAGGAACGCCGGGATGGACCGGGGGCTCAGGTATACCAGGACGAAACCCAGGACCAGAAGGGCCAGGCTCAGGATGTAGGGGGCCTTCCCCGTATTTGCGTAGACGGCCGCCTTGCGGAGGGCGTCCCGAATATCGATCTTCATAGACGACCTCCCTTACGCCTTCTGGGAAACCTGCTCGCCGAGCAGGCCCGAGGGGCGGAATATGATGACGATGATCAGAATCAAGAACGCCAGAATGTCCTTGTACTCCGATCCGAAGTTTCCCATGGTGAAGGTTCCCAGGTAGGCTCCCGCGAAGCTTTCCAGCATTCCCAGGACGATACCTCCCAGAAGGGCTCCCGTGAGGTTCCCGATGCCTCCCAGGACGGCGGCCGTGAAGGCCTTCATGCCGGGCATGAATCCCACGAAGGGGTCGATGCGGGTGAACTTGAGGGCGTACAGGACGCCGGCGGCTCCGCCGAGGGACCCGCCGAGGAGGAAGGTGAACGCGATGATTCCGTTCACCCCGATGCCCATGAGGGCCGCGGTGCTGCGGTCCTGGGCCACGGAACGTATGGCCTTGCCGATCCTCGTGGCGTTCACGATGTAGTTGAGCCCCACGAGCATGAACATGGCCGCCGCGATGACCACCAGCGACTTTACCTGGATGTCCACCCGGATGGGCGCGCCGGAGGTCGGGATCGAGAACAGGGGGATGCGCTCGTCGAAGTTGCCGAAGGTCGGGATCACCCGGTAGAACTGGCCCGTGGTCAGGCTCTCGGTCAGGCGGATGATGTCCTGGAGGGCGAAGGAGACGCCGATGGCCGAGATGAGGGGTACCAGGCGGGGGGCTCCCCGGAGGGGACGGTAGGCCACGCGCTCGATGAAGACCGCCGTACCGCCGGAAGCGGCCATGCCGACGATCAGGGCCAGGGCCAGGTAGAGGTAGGGTGCCAGGCCGCCCGCGGTTTTCAGGATACCCGTTCCGTCCAGAATGAGAAGGAACTCCACGCCGGCGAAGGCTCCTAGGGCGAAGATCTCGCTGTGGGCGAAGTTGATGAATTCCAGCACGCCGTAGACCATGGTATAGCCCAGGGCTATGGCGGCGTAGACGAAGCCCAGCGTCACCCCGTCGATGAGGACCTGAGGCAGGTTGGCCATGGTGTACGTGAAGATGTTGACGCCCTGGGTCGTCTGCAGAAGCTTGTCGGCTCCCGAACCCCGGAAAAGCAGGGACAGGACGACCATGACGACGGAAAGCAGGGCTCCCGCGCCCAGGACGAAGACGGCCATCCTCCCCAGGGGAAGGAGGATCTCTCGCAGGGCGTCGGCTTTGATCAATCGCCTCATAGGGCCTCCATGAAGTCCCCGCCCCCGGTTGCCCGGGGGCGGGGAAGGGATAGGATCAGTCTAGGATCACTGCGGGGGGGCGATGTCCAGGATCTTGTCGATCTTGTTCTCGGCCCACTTGGCGGGATCGCCGGAGGTTACCTGGATGATGAAGTACTTGGCCTTCTCGAGGTCGCCCTTGGCGTTGAAGGTGAAGGTGCCGGTGATGCCCGGGAAGTCCTTGAGGGCCCGGACGGCCTTGGCCACGTCGGCGCGGGCGGGGACCTTCTTGCCCGCCGCCATGGCCGCGTTCTCGATGGCCTTGAGGGCGATGGCCGCGCTGTCGTAGGACTGGGCGGCGAAGGGCTGGGGCTCGGAGCCGAACCTGGCCTTGAAATCCGCCTGGAACTTGGCGGTTCCGGGGTAGGCGGCGGCGGGACCGGCCACGGTGGAGAAGTAGGTGCCGGCGCCCTGCAGGAGGATGTCGCCGCCGATCTTGGCCGCGTCGGAGGAGTCGAAGCCGTCATCCGAGAGGAACATGCCCATGTAGCCCTTCTGGCGGGCCTGCTTGAAGAGCACCGCCGCCTGGTCGAACATCCCGCCGAAGTAGATCGTCTCGGGCTTGGACGCCAGGATGGGGGTCAGGATGGAGTCGAAGTTGGCCTTCTCCTCGGTTCCCTCGAAGCCCAGGATCTTGATGCCGAGCTTCTCGGATTCCCGCTTGAAGTACTCCGCGATGCCCTGGCCGTAGGCGGTCTTGTCGTGGAGGACGTAGGCGGTTTTGATGCCCTTGGTGGAGGCGAACTGGGCTCCCACGGCTCCCTGCACGTCGTCGCGGCCGCAGATCCGGCTGACCTCGAGGTAGCCGCGCTCGGTGACCTTGGGGTTGGTGTTGGCCGGGGACACGTTGGCCAGGCCGGCGGCGTGGTATTCCTCGGAAGAGGGGATCTGGACGCCGGAGTTGTAGTGGCCGACGATGGCAAGGATGGCCGGGTCGGAGACGATGTTCTTGGCGTTGGCCACGCCGGTGTCCGGGTTGCCCTGGTCGTCGAAGGCCGCGAGCTCGATCTTGAAGCCCATGGCCGTCAGGGGACCGGAGAGCTGCTCGATGGCCAGCTGGGCGCCGTTCTTGATGTCCGTGCCGACCGCGGACATGCCGCCGGACAACGGGCTCTGGGTGGCGATCTTGATGACCTGCTCCTTCTTGCCCCCGCAGCCTGCGAGGAGGAGGCCGACGGCCAGGAGCGCCGCCACGATCCACAATGCGCGATTTCTCATACTCAATCCTCCCGGAACGATGCACCGAGTTCGGAACTCTCTTGCGCGCGACGCGCGCACTTCTGTCGTCAGGGTGAGCTGATGAGATGGATGGTCTCTCGATCTCCGGCCGCCTCCTTGGGGGGATCGCCTGAGGGATGACCGCCTGGCCGTGGAACGCACGATGTAGAACGACGACGGACTATCGTCCAACGACCGACTCAGTTTCTATATAAAGAAACCGGACCCGAGTCTATTGAACGGCCTCCTTTGCCGTCAATCTCTTTGTCTCAATTCGGGTAGGACCACCCGAAAAGCCAACAAATATATCAGGAGTCTATGTCTGCCTTGGAAAGCCGTCAAGATTTTTTTTGCGTTCCCGGGCGTCCAGCTCCCCGGCCAGGGCCGCCAGGCCGGAGGCGAAGCAAAATCGGCGGACCAGAAGGTCCTTGGGAAAGGGGGATGCGGCGCCCGAAAGATCGAGGATGCCGGCGATCCCGGCCCGGGCCAAGGCCAGGGAGGCGGCGCCGGCCTGGTCGGGGTCCACGGCCAGGACCGCCAGGCGGCATCCCGTCCGTCGAACCGTCTCGGGCAATCTCGACAGGGGAAGGACCCGCCGCCCGTCCAGGACCCGGTCCACCCGGTCCGGGGAGAGGTCGAAGATCTCCTCTATCCGGAGGCCGTGCCGTTCCATGCCGGGATCCGCGAGCACCGCTTCCCCGAGCCGTCCGGATCCCACGAGGATCGCCGCCGATAGACCGCGGATACCCGGGAGGGCCTCGAGGCGCCGGACCGTCTCGGATACGGGGTATCCGCATTTCGGGCTGCCCGAGGCTCCCGCCGCCGCCAGGTCCCGGCGGACCTGGACGGCCCCGAATCCCAGGATCTGCCCGACCGCCTCGGAGGAGAGCCAGGAGTCCCCCGCGTCCCGCCGGTCCCGGAAGACCCGGAGGTACTCGGGCAGGCGGCGGAGGGTGGGGATCGGGATAGCGACGGGGTCCGGCATGGGGGAAGTATACGCCCTGCCGGCCGGGGGCGCCAGCCGCATTCCGTAGCTTCCGGATACGTCCGAAGCCCGGGCCGGATCGCGGCCGCGCCCCGCTCGCCCCTTGCCGCCCCGGGAGTTCAATCAGTATTTTCCTATACATACCTTTTACTTCCCGCATCCTTAGGAGTGAACCATGGCCCAGAAAGCGTTCCAGGCGGAGGTGAGCAAGCTTCTCCACCTCATCATCCATTCCCTATACTCCCACAAGGAGATCTTCCTCCGGGAGCTCGTGTCGAACGCCTCCGACGCCCTCGACAAGCTCAAGTACCTCACGGTATCCGACGAGGCCTACAAGTCCATCGCCTTCGAGCCGGGGATCCGCGTCTCCTTCGACAAGGAGGCCAAGACCCTGACGGTTTCGGACAACGGGATCGGAATGGACGAGAAGGACCTGGAGGAGAACCTGGGCACCATCGCCCGGTCCGGGACCCGCCGTTTCCTGGAGGCCCTGGCGGAGGACGCCCGGAAATCCTCCAACCTGATCGGCCGCTTCGGGGTGGGTTTCTATTCCTGCTTCATGGTGGCCGACTCCGTCGAGGTCCGGACCCGGAAGGCCGGGCAGGAGGCCGCCTGGCTGTGGACCAGCGACGGCAAGGAGGGCTACGACATCGCCCCGGCTTCCCGGGACGGCCATGGTACCACCATCACCCTCAAGCTCAACGAGGAGGGGCAGGAGTTCCTGTCCCGGTGGCGGACCGAGGAGGTACTCAAGAAGTACTCCAACCACGTCGCCTATCCCATCGTCCTGGCCTACGACCAGGACACCTACGACGAGAAGGGCAAGAAGACCGGGACGGAGCGCAAGGAGGAGCAGGTCAACGCGGCCAGCGCCCTCTGGCTCCGCCCCAAGTCCGAGCTGAAGGACTCCGACTACGTGGAGTTCTACAGGAATTTCGCGGACACCGACGAGGATCCCCTGCTGTGGATGCACACCAAGGCGGAAGGGACCATCGAGTACTCGACCCTCTTCTACGTGCCGGCCAAGGCCCCCTTCGACCTCTACCACGCGGACTACAAGCCCGGCGTCAAGCTCTACGTTCGCCGGGTCTTCATCACGGACGACGAGAAGGAGCTCCTGCCGACCTACCTCCGCTTCGTACGGGGTGTCATCGATTCGGAAGACCTGCCGCTCAACGTCAGCCGGGAGATCCTCCAGCAGAACCGGGTCATGACGAACATCCGAAACGCCTCGGTCAAGAAGATCCTCGGGGAGCTCAAGTCCCTGGCGGAGTCCGACAAGGAGAAGTACGGGAAGTTCGCGGACGAGTTCAACCGGCCGCTCAAGGAGGGCCTGTACTCCGACTTCGGCAACCGGGACGCCCTGCTGGAGCTCGTGCGCTTCAAGAGCACCACCGTGGAGGGCTGGACGAGCCTTTCGGACTACAAGTCCCGCATGACCGGGGACCAGAAGGGGATCTACTACATCACCGGGGACTCCGAGGAGCGCCTCCGGAAGAGCCCCCTTTTGGAGATGTACCGCCGGCAGGGCCTGGAGGTCCTGATCTGCGCGGACGAGATCGACGAGCTCGTGGTGCCCTCCATCGGCCGCTACGGCGACGTCGAGCTCAAGGCGGTGAACCGCGCCGGGGCCGAGGAGGACCTGGACGCCGCCGCGAAGGGGGACGAGGCGTCCGAGAAGGCCGAGAAGGACTTGGCGCCCGCGGTGGAGCGGATCAAGAAGGCCCTGGGGGATCGGGTCAAGGACGTGCGCCTGACAAAGCGCCTGGCGGAGAGCCCCTCCTGCGTGGTGGTGGACGAGGCGGATCCCAGTCTCCAGATGCAGAAGCTCATGAAGGCCCTGGGCCGCGGCGAGGGGATCGACGTGAAGCCCATCCTGGAGATCAACGGGTCCCACCCCATGGTCGCCCGCCTGGCCGGGACCGAGGACGAGGACCTGGTCGCCGATACGGCGGAGGTCCTGCTCGGGCAGGCTCTCCTGGTGGAGGGCGCCTCCCCCGCGGACCCCGCGGACTTCGTGAAAAGGATGAACCGGCTTATATCCAGGCAGTGACCCTGCTCAGGAGAAGAGATTTGGAACCATAGATCCAACAGGATCTACAGGATGAACAAGATGGGTATAAGGAATCGAATCTATTCCGAATCCTGTCTTGTTCATCTGTTTTTATCCTGTCCATCCTGTTGGATCTAGGGTGCCAAGGTCGAGTCTTCTCCGTGTTCCTCCGTGAGCTCCGTGTCCTCCGTGGTGATTCCTTTATGCCCCGGGGGACTTCCTACTTCGCCGGGGGGGCTGTCTTCGGGCGGGCCGGCAGCTCGATGACGATGCCGGCCCCGATCATCACCAGGGGGATGGCGAGTCCCACCGCCGCGTGGGCGATCCCGAGGCTGGATACCGTCTCGTGGTCCCCCCGCTTGAGGGCGTCCGTGGTAAAGAGGCCCATCACGATCTCCGAGGCCATCAGGGCCGCGTGGGTGAAGAAGGCGTACCGGTGGATGTCGGACTTGCTGATCTCCCCCGGTTTGGCCTTCCGGGCCATGGACATCCCCGTGATCGCGTTCCCCAGGTAGAGGGTCTCCCCGGCTGCCAGGAGGCTCACGTGGGTCCACCGCAGGGCCTGGTTCCCGGACCAGAGGTCCTGGATCATGTCGTTGCAGACCGGGCTCATGGTGTCCTCGGTGATGCCGTTCGCGTCCCGAAACTCGTGGGCCGTGGACATTAGGTCGTAGGCCCGCACAGCCCCGACCACCCCGGCGGCCAGCAGGAGGCCTGAGGAGGTCCAGCCCGCCGCCCGGTGGTAGTCGACCTTGTTCTTGAAGCCCAGGAAGCGGCCGCTTCCCCCCGGGGCGGACGGGGACGCGGAGCTCCCGGCGTCCGCGCTCTCCGTGGCCCCCGAGACCGCTTCCGGCGCCGCGGCCCCCGCCGCGATCCACGCCCGCAAGAGCTCGATCTCCGCGGGGGACGGGGCCGGAGGCGAGGGGGGCATGTATCCCGATTCCACGTAGTCGAAGAGGCGGCTCTCCGAGGGGCGGCCCGGGACGACGCGGTCCTCCGCCACGATCTCCGGGTAGGTCGTGGCCCAACCGTGGCAGGCCGAGCAGTACTTGCCGATGACGGCCACGGCCCGGGCGGGGTCCGCCGCGGGCGGTAGGGGTGTTCCCGGGGACGATGAGGCGTCCTGGGCCCACGCCGCCGAGGCGGCCAGAACCAGGAGCAGGGCCGGGAAGGATCGGAGCGCGGATGAGGTTTTCACGAGCTTAACTCTAGACCGCCGGCCCCGGTTCCGCAAGGCCGGAACCCGATGGACGGGTTCGGCCCGTCAGGATCCCGCGGGACGCAGGGCCAGCTCGGCCAGGATCTCCGGGGCGATCTCCGGGGGGCGGTCGAGGGCGGCGGGGTCCTCCACGAATTTCCGGACGAGCTCCAGGGATCGGCCCATGTAGATGCCGTCCGCGATCCGGTCGTCGAAGGAGTAGTTCACCCGGAGGATCTTCCGGGTCTCCACCTTCGGGGACCCGTCCGGGGCCTCGGTGAGGCGGTTCTCGTCCCGGACCTTCCCGACGGCCATGAAGATGGGGCAGGTCCCCCGCTCGAAGAGGTGGTGGAACGGCGCGTCCAGGCCGAAGGATCCTACGTTGGCCAGGAAGATCGTGGACCACATCGGGTCGCTCTCGGTGACCGAGTAGGGCAGGAAATTGTGGTCGTCCAGCCAGTTGTAGGCGAAGTTGATGAACTTCAGGAGGAAGGACGGCAGGCGCATGACCGAGTCCACCACCTTCTCGTTCTGGTGGCCGTCCTCGGAGATCCCCTTCTTGATGTAGTCCCGGACCTTCCGGGCCGCGGTCGCCAGGGTTTCCTCCGGTGCGAAGGGCACCTTGACGTTGACTTCCTTCCCGTCGTCGGAAAGCTCCTTCTTGGCCACGAAGGACAGGAGGATCTGGTTCCGCTGGTAGTAGCGGCGGTTGGCGATGAAGCGGTTGATCCGGGGGCGCAGGGCGACGGCCCGGGCCGCCGCGACCATCACGACCTCGAACAGGGTAAGGAGGGCCCCCTCGGTCCGGGAGTTCCGGCGGTTCCAGTCCTTGATGTACGTAAGGCACTCGGTGACGTCGTAGTCTTCCTGGTAGAAGATGACCGAGCCCGCCTTGTCCGGCATTAGGTAGGGCATGATGCGGGTGAACGCGGGAAGGTCCCGAAGCAGGGTTCCGTCCCTGCGGCGACGTTTCAACACCGGGTGCTCCTTGTCCGGCCGATCGGCCTCGGAGCGGAAGTATGTTCACGGGAGCGCCGGCTCGTCAACCGTGGGGTGAAAGGGGTGCCGATCGAGGGGAGACGCCGCGGAGCGGGTTCAGCCCTCCAGGTCCTTGAGCTTGTCCCGGAGCAGGGCGGCCCGTTCGTAGTCCTCCTCGGCGATGGCCTCCTCCAGCTCCTTGCGAAGCCGTTCCTTCTCGTCCTCGGATCCCGAGGCCTCGAGCTTGGAGGATTCGGAGACCAGGTTCACCGAGATACCCGCCTCCTCCACGATGGCCTCGGCGATGAAGACCGGGCAGCCCGCCCGGACCGCCGCGGCGATGGCGTCCGAGGGCCGGGCGTCCACGACCAGGGTTTCTTCTTCCCGGGTCAGGATGAGCCGTGCGTAGAAGGTTCCTTCCCGGAGATCGTTGATCTCGATGCGGGTCAGGTCCGCCCCCAGGGCCTTCAGGGTGGAGAGGAGGAGGTCGTGGGTTAGCGGGCGCGGTACCTCGACCCGCCCCAGGCCGATGAGGATGGACTGGGTCTCCAGCTGGCCTATGAAGATGGGAACCGCCAGTTCCGACTTCTTGGGGCGCACCAATACCACGTTTCCCTGGTCCGTCTGGGCGACGGTCCAGATGTCCGCCTCCACGAGGGTGTTCGTAGCCACGGTTCAAGTCTAGCGGGATGCGATACGGTATGCAAATGCATAAAGTGGTAGGATGACTTGACAACTCGATAGGGCGAGGGTACGGTGAGTTGGAGGGGTCGAACGCCGTGGTCGAACCGATCAAGAAGACGTCCGTCGTGGAGCAGGCCATCGGCCGCATCTACGAGCTCATCAAGTCGGAAAACCTCCGGGAGCGTGACCGGCTTCCCCCGGAGCGCCGGCTCTCCGAGATGCTGGGCATCTCCCGGAATTCCCTGCGGGAGGCGATCCGCGTCCTGGACATGCTCGGGATCCTGCGGGTCGACCAGGGGTCGGGCATGGTCATCGACTCCTCCCGGGTGTCCGATTCCGTGACCCGGCACCTCTCCTTCGCCCTCCTCCTGAACCGGGAGAAGCTCCAGGAGCTCTTCGAGGCGCGCCTGGTGATCGAGACGGAATGCGCGGGACTGGCCGCCGAACGGGCCACGGCCGAGGAGGTCGAGGAACTCCGGCGGGTCCTGGGGGATCTCGAGGATTCGGGGGTCGACCGGGAACGGGGCATCCGGTGCGAACTGCGTCTCCACGACCTGGTGGCCCGGGCTTCCCGCAATACCGTGCTCGAGAGGATCCTGGAATCCCTGCAGGACATACTCCGGGAAAGCCGGGAGACGACGGTTCCCGCGAGCGGCGTGACCGCCCGGACCATCGAATCCCAGCGCGGGATCGGCGAAGCCATCGGGAACCGGGACGCCGCGGCGGCCCGGGACCGGATGCGGGAACACATCTCCGCGGTCGCGGAGCGGATCCGGAAGGCGGCCGCCGCCTCGCCGGGCCGGGATTCCTCGGGCGCCTCGGCCTGAATCGATCAGCGGCAAAGGAGAGGACGAATGGATTCCTACAAGAGCGACGGACGATGGTGGGTGAGCCCCTACAACTTCAAGCCCGAGGTGCTTGAGGGCCGGGACCGGGCCGGCAAGGTCCGGATCCACGACGCGACCCTCCGGGACGGGGAGCAGACCCCCGGCGTGGTGTTCCGAAAGGAGCACAAGGTCGCCATCGCCAAGGCCCTGGACGCCGTCGGGGTCGACCGGATCGAGGCGGGCATGCCCGCGGTATCCGAGGAGGACTTCCAGGCCGTCGAGGAGATCTCGGCCCTGGGCCTCAAGGCGAAGATATTCTCCTTCGCCCGGACGATGACCGAGGACATCGACAAGGCGGTGGAGTGCGGGGCCCACGGCGTGGTCATCGAGATCCCCATCGGGTACCCCAAGCTCGTCCACCAGTTCAAGTGGACCTGGGAGGACGTGCTCCGGAAGAGCGTTCCGGTCATCAACTACGCGAAATCCAAGGGTCTGTACGCCGTCTATTTCCCCTACGACGCGACCCGCGCCCGGGAGGAGGATCTGGACGCCCTGCTCGCGGGCATCATGAAGGAGTCCCCCCCCGATTCCGTGGGCCTCGTGGACACCATGGGCTGCGCGTCCCCCCAGGCAATCGCCTACCTGACCCGTAAGTACCGGGACATCACGGGGCTGCCCGTGGAGATCCACACCCACAACGACTTCGGACTGGCCGTGGCCACGGAGCTGGCCGCCGTCGGGGCGGGAGCGGAGGTGGTCCACTCCTGCGTGAACGGCCTGGGGGAGCGCACGGGCAACGCGGCCCTCGAGGAGCTGATCCTGGCCCTGGACCTCCTGTACGGGGAGGGCACGGGCTGCGACCCTTCGGCCCTCATGGACCTATCCGCCCTGGTCCAGGAGATCTCCGGCGTGCGGCTCGCCCAGAACAAGCCGGTGGTCGGCTCGGAGAACTACACCCGGGAGTCCGGGATCGGGGTCAACCTGGTCGTGGAGGAACCCCTGGCCATGTTCGCCACCCATCCGGCCCTCACCGGGCGGAAGGGCAAGATCGTCCTGGGCAAGAAGAGCGGCAAGCCCTCCGTGACCTACAAGCTCGCCGAGCTCGGCCTCGGGGACCTGGACGAGGAGGCGGCCGCCGCGGTGCTGGCGGAGGTGAAGCGCCTGGGGAACGAGCGGCGGGGCCTGGTCGGGGACGAGGACTTCCGGGCGATCGTGGCGCGGGCGCGCGCGGGAACGTGAACTCCCGCCTCGGGGGGAATCCTTAGCGGGGCCTCACCTCCCCGCCAGCAGGGGGAAGATCCCCAGCAGGGACTCCCGGCCCGGGCCGGGAGGGCAGGCCTTCCCGGCGGCCGCCTCCGCCCGGGCCAGGAGCCCGGCCGCCTCGGCCTCGGACTCCTCCAGGGCCCCGGTCCCTGCGATCGCGGCGATGGCCTCCTCCACCGCGGGGTCCCGGACGCCCCCGGCCCGGGCCCGTCCGAAGAGGTCCGGCAGGCGTTCCGCCAAGGACGGGTCCCGGGCGCAGGCCCGGAGGACCGGGAGGCTCTTCTTCCCCTCCACGATGTCGTCCCCCCGCTCCTTGCCGGGATTCCCGGTCCGGAGGTTCCGCACGTCGTCCAGGATCTGGAAGGCCACCCCGGCCTCCTCGAAGGCCCGGACCAGGGCGTCCGCCGCGGCGTCCGGGGCGCCCCCGCAGAGGGAGCCGATCCGGGCGGCCAGGCCGGAGAGGGCCCCGGTCTTCAGGGAGCACATCAGGAGGTACTCCGGCTCCGAGGGCAGGCGTCCCGGATCCCGGTGCCAGGCGATGTCCAGGGCCTGGCCCAGGTGGACCCGGCGGAGCTGGGAGGCGCAGGCCCCGTAGAGCCGGGCGCGCAGGGCGGGGTCCGGGACGCGATCCTCCAGGAGGGCCAGGGGCAGGAAGTAGAGTAGGTTCCCGCCGTTGATCGCGGCGTCCAGGCCGTGCACCCGGTGGACCGCCGGTCCGCCCCGGCGCACCTCCGCCCCGTCCTCGATGTCGTCCACGATCAGGGTCCCGTTGTGCACGATCTCCGGCAGGGGGGCCAGGGCGAGGGCCAAGTCCCCGGGCCCGAAGGCCCGGGCGGCCAGGACCTGGAGCAGGGGCCGCCAGCGCTTGCCCCCCCGGAGCACGAGCTCCCGTCCCGGGGCGGTCACGGCGCGGCGGTCCGCCTCGCTCGGCAGGGACGCCAGGGGGCCGAAGCGGTTCGCCAGCCACGCGTCGGAGGGGACTTCCGGGAGCTCCCGGGCGATCTCGGCTTCTATCTTTGCCAGGATTTCCGTATACTCGGGTCGCATAGGGCATTCTATCAGGATCGGGGAGAAGGCCGGAAGGCCCGCCCCGGGCGGAAGGCGGACGATGTCGGGGAATAGCTACGAGAAGCCGGACCACTGGACCCTCAAGGCCAAGAGCGAGGGGTACCCGGCCCGGTCCGTGTACAAGCTGGCGGAGATGCAGGAGAAGTTCAAACTCCTCCGGCCGGGAACCCGGGTCCTGGATATCGGGGCCGCCCCGGGGAGCTGGTCCCTCTGGGTCCTGCGGTTCCTGAAGGGCTCCGGCTTCCTGGCCGCCGTGGACCTCTCCCCCCTGGGGATGAAGCCTCCCTTCGGCAACTTCTTTTTCCTCCAGGGGGACCTCTACGATCCCGCCGTCCGGGCCGCCCTGGCGGAACGGGGCCCCTACGGCCTCGTCCTCTCCGACGCGGCGCCCTCCACCACCGGGGACCGGACCGTGGACACCGGCCGGTCCGAGTCCCTCGTGGAGGCGGTGATCGACTACGCCGACGCCCTCCTGGCCCCCGGGGGTCACCTCGTGGCCAAGCTCTTCCAGGGCGGGGGGGAGCGGGACCTCCTGGCGGCGCTGAAGGACCGCTTCGAGACCGCCCGGGGCTTCAAGCCCAAGGCCTGCCGGGCGGAGAGCTTCGAGACCTACTTGATCGGGCTGGGGAAGAAGAACTGACCGAGGTTTCCGGATCGGTCCGACAGGATGAAAAGGATCGAGGAACGATGAACAGGTTGAGAATGGAGGGACGATGGGCGACGCCAAGGACTCGGGACGGGTACGTGGGACGGCGGTCCGGAAGGCGGGGCGTATGTTGATGTTCCTGTGCGCGGCGCTCCTGGCCCTGGGCCTCGGGGGCTGGGCCCTGCTGCGGTCCCGGAGCCCGGGGGTGCCGATGCCCGTACCGGGCGCCGACGGCCGTCCCGTGCCGGGCTCGATCTCCGAGAAGATCTTCGTCGACATCGGAGGCGTCCGGCAGGGCATGTTCATCCGGTCCGCGGATCCCGCCAACCCGGTGCTGCTCTTCCTCCACGGCGGCCCGGGCATGCCCGAGTACTTCCTGGACGAGCTCCACCCGACCGGCCTGGAGAGCCGCTTCACCGTCTGCTGGTGGGAGCAGAGGGGGGCGGGCCTTTCGTACTCGCCGGGGATGGATCCCGCGACCCTGACCGTGGACCGCCTGGTCGCGGATGCCCTGGAAGTGACCGACTACCTGCGCTCCCGGTTCGGGAAGGACAAAATCTACCTCCTGGGGCATTCCTGGGGCAGCTTCCTGGGTATCCGGGCAGCCGCCCGGGAGCCGGAAAAGTTCCTCGCCTACATCGGCGTCGCCCAGGTGGCGGACCAGACCGAGTCGGAGAAGCGGGCATACTCGTACATGGTGGACCGGTACCTGGAGGCGGGGAACGAGAAGAAGCTGCGGAAGCTCTGGAAGTACCCCGTCCTGGAGGCGGGCCCGGACGTCCTCCTGGCCTTCGCCGGCTCCCTGCTCCGGGACGAGAGCATGCACGAGCTCGGGATCGGGACGACCCACACCATGAAGTCCGTGATCACCGGGGTCTTCCTCCCGGTCTGGCGCAGCCGGGCCTACACTCTTCGGGAAAAATCCGACATCTGGAAGGCCAAGGCCTTCCTGGCCCGGTCCACGGACCTGCGCGCCCGCCTCCTGACCGCCCGGCCGGAGACGGAGATCCGTGCCCTGGACATACCGGCGTACTTCCTGAGCGGCCGCCACGACCTGACCGTGTCCCGGGACCTCTCGAAGCGATACCTCGGAGAACTGGCGGCGCCCGTGAAGGGCTTCTACACCTTCGAAGACTCGGCCCACAGTCCCATGTTCGAAGAACCGGAGAAATTCCTGCGGATCCTGACCGAGGACGTCCTGGCCGGGACCGTCAACCTGGCGGACCGGGACTGAACCGCCGGGGATCTACGAATCACAAGGAGACGACATATGAGCAGGATCAAGGACGCGAACCTTCACGAATCGGGCCGGCGGAAGATCGAATGGGTCAAGCCCCGGATGCCCGTGCTGAGCGGACTGGCCAAGGAACTCGCCGGTACCTTCCGGGGCGTATCCGTGGCCATGTCCATCCACCTGGAGGCCAAGACCGCCTACCTGGCGGAGGTCCTGGTGGGCTTGGGCGCAAAGGTGGCGATCACCGGATCCAATCCCCTGTCCACCCAGGACGACGTGGCCGCCGCCTTGGCCCGGACCGGGGCCGAGGTGTTCGCCTGGCACGGTATCTCCCCGAAGGACCAGGAGGCCTGCATCGGCGAGGTCCTGGCCATCGATCCGGACCTGGTCCTGGACGACGGGGGCGACCTGACCGTGACCCTGGCCCGCCGGGGCGGGAAATCCAAGGTCAAGGCCATCACCGAGGAGACCACCACGGGAATCCAGCGTCTCCGGGCCCTGGCCCGGGAGGGAAAACTCCCGGCCCCGGTCATCGCCGTGAACGACGCCCAGTCCAAGAGCCTCTTCGACAACCGCTACGGTACCGGGCAGTCCAGCTGGGACGGGATCATGCGGACCACGAACCTGACGATCTGCGGCAAGACCGTCGTCGTGGCGGGCTTCGGCTGGTGCGGCCGCGGCCTGGCCCTCCGGGCCCGGGGCCTGGGGGCCAACGTGGTCGTCACCGAGGTGGACCCCATCAAGGCCATGGAGGCCCATTTCGACGGCTTCCAGGTCCTGCCCATGGAGAAGGCCGCCGCCCTGGGCGACATCTTCGTGACCGCCACGGGGAACACGAACATCGTCGACTCCCGGCACTTCGGCCTCCTGAAGGAAGGCTGCATACTCTGCAACGCGGGCCACTTCGACGTGGAGGTCCAGATGCGGGAGCTCAACGCATACGCCCGGGGCTTCCGGGATGTCCGGCCCAACGTCCGGGAGTACGAGCTTCCGACGGGACGGAAGGTCTACGTCCTGGGGGAGGGGCGCCTCGTGAACCTGGCCTGCGGGGACGGCCATCCCGCGGAGATCATGGACCTGTCCTTCTCCCTCCAGCTCCTCTGCCTGGCCTACGGATTGGAAATGGGGAGCGGGCTTTCGAAGATCGTGCATCCCGTGCCCGGGGAGGTGGATCGCCGGGTCGCGGCCCTGAAGCTGGCCGCGACGGGCATCACCATCGACACCCTCACCCAGGAGCAGGAAGCCTACCTGGCGAGCTGGGAATAGCGTCGCTGTCCAAAAGCCCAGTTGGCTTTTGGACAGCTGGTTCCAGTCGTGCAGTTTCTGGTGTTCTCATGGAGAACGCCAGAAACTGCAAGGGGAGTCCGATACGTAACCGACGTATCGGACTCCCCGGGCTTCGTCGAGTTTGCCTGATACGATTAAAGGCTGCTTCGCGGCTCGCGCGGTCGGCTAGACTCGGGGTTCGCCGAAAGGAAGACCCAAGATAGCCCGAACCGCGACGCTGGCCAGGATGTGCCCCGCCGCCTGGGGGACGAAGGGCCCGGAGCCCTGGACCGCCCGGATCCGGACGCCGTCGGACACGTCCCCGGGCTTGGATCCGTCCTCCGGGAGGGCGGGCGGCACGGGCGGCTCGTCGGACCAGACCGCCGGGAAGTCCCGGGTCACCCCGCGCCTGCGCAGGCGCTGGCGGAGCTTCTGTCCCAGGGGACAGCCCCGGCTTTCCCAGATCGAGGACAGGCGCAGCCGCTCCGGGGCGATCCGTCCCGCGGTGCCCAGGCAGGACGCGAAGGGCGCCTCCCGCGCGGCCAGGGCCACGATGAGGTTGGTCTTGGGATTCAGGGTGTCGATGGCGTCCAGGTAGAAGTCGCAGCCCTCGGGAATCCGGTCCGCCGCCTCGGCCCCCCGGACCAGGGAGGCGAGGATCTCGACCCGGACCTCCGGGTTGATCCGGAGAGCCGCCTCCCGGAAGACCTCGGCCTTCGGCCGCCCCAGGGTTTCCCGGTACGCGTAGGCTACCCGGTTCAGGTTGGACTCCTGAAGGACGTCGAAATCCACCACCGAAAGGCTCCCAATACCCGCGCGAACCAGGTCCAGGGCGCAGGCGGAGCCGACGCCCCCGAGGCCGAAGACGCAGATCCGGGCGCCGGCCAGGCGGTCGACGGCGGCGTCGCCGAGGAGGATGCGGGTACGGTCCGTGAAGGGCATGGGGAGAGTATACCGGAGTCGGGGAGCCCGTTCCAGGCGGCCCGCCGGATCCTCCGTGGACCGGAGGGGACAACCGTGCGATACTGGGTGTGCCCGCGCGGACGCGGGCGGGGAGGCCGTCGTGAACTTCGCCCTGATGGTGATCGATCTCCAGAAAGCGTTTTACCGGGAGGCTACGAAAGAGTCCATGGACACCGCGTGCGAATACATCAACGCGGTGCTCCCCTTGTTCCGCAAGCGCGGCGGTCCCGTCCTCTGGGTGCAGCACAGGGACGAGGAGGACGGCGTCGTGCCCGGCAAGGAGGGCTTCGACCTGCTGGACGCCCTCAAGCCGGAGCCGGGCGAGCCTCGCATCCACAAGGTCTACGGCAACGCCTTCAACAAGACGGACTGCGCGCGGATCCTGACGGAGAGCCGCTCCGACCTCGTCGTCCTGACGGGCTACTGCGCCGAGCACTGCGTGCTGTCGACCTATCGGGGAGCCCAGGACCTGGACCTCCTTCCCGTGATCCTCCGCAACGGGATAGCGAGCGGCAACCCGAAAAATCAGGAATTCGTGGAACGCATCAGCAACGTGATCAGCTACGGCGTCCTACGGAAGCTCCTGGAGAGCGCAAGCTAGAGCCGGTAGGAGTCCGGGCCCCGGCGAGTCGAGGATCGGGGCCCTATCGGGGCCGGTACAGGACCCCCGCGGTGATCGGGATCGCGACCGCGGCGGCCTCGCCGTATTCCCCGAAGAAGACCAGAACGGGTATTTCCAGACGGGCTTCCCAGGTCGGGCCGAAGACGTACCCGATGCCGAGGTTGATCACGGTGCCGGAGGCGAAGTACCCGTTGCCTTCGGTGTAGTCCGTCGTGCGGTTGTAGTTCTCCCAGGAATAGCTGCCCACGAAGACTCCGGTACCCGCGACCTGGTACCAGCCCGTCCCGCCGACCTCGAGGTTGAAGAGCCAGTTCGCGCGGACCGCGAAGATCAGGAGAGTCTCGGAGTAGTCGAAGGTGTTGGCGCCCTCCGTGTAGGTTTCCCAGTACGGGCCGTAATAGATGTCCGCCGATACCTCCCCGATCCCCCCGGGTCCCGGGAACCGGTACGCCGCCCCGATTCCCGCGGCCAGGCCGATGTCGATCACGTCCAGGCCCGCGTTGAACCGAACCAGGAACCCCGAATCCGCATCCTGCGCCCCGACGGGCGCCCGGACCGCCGCAAGCGCCAGGAATACGGCGACCCATCGGTAAACTCTGTTCATTCCGTTCACCTCCCGGACGGTATCCTGACCTTAATTGTAGTGCGGTGGGGACGGGGGGGACAGGAATTTCCGGTCAACGATTATCCCGGCAAGTCCGGGCGGGGGCGAGGTGGCATGCATGAATTGCACATAATCTGCCGCAGGCCGGTACTAGATGAACTACAGATAATCTGCCGCAGGCCGGGATTATATGATCCTCGCATAATCTGCCGCAGGCCGGGATTATATGAACCTCACATAATCAGGCCGTGTTTTGGGCTTGGTGAAGTTCGCATACACATCCCCCGCCGATGATTATCCGAACACCGCCTCGAAGGCCGCCGCGGAGGTTTCCTCCATCGCCTCCGGCGGAATGCCCCGTAGCCGGGCGGCCTCGTCCCGAATTAGGGCCAGGTGCTCGAGGGTACAGAACTCCGCGCCCCGGGGGGGCTGCCAGGGGGCGTCGGTCTCCAGGAGGACCCGGTCCGCGGGAAGGAGGGCGCAGGACTCCCGGGCCTTGCGGTTCCTGTTCAGGATGGGGGCGCCGAAGGAGAAGTAGGCCGGCACCCCCTTGGCCAGCAAGGACTCGGCCTCCCGGACGGGGCCGGACCAGGAGTGGAGGAGGGCGGCGGGAACCCGCTTGAGACGGGGGGCGTACTCGAAGACCAGGTCCAGTGCGCGTCGCACGTGGAGCACCAGGGGAAGGCCGTACCGCTCCGCCAGGCCCAGCTGGTACTCGAAGGCCGCGCGCTGGGCGGCCATGTTTTCGGGATTCCGTTCCCGCTCGGGGCGGTCCCCGAAGAAGTCGAAGCCCGCCTCCCCGATCGCCTCGATCCGGCCGTCCCGGGCCTCCTCGGCCAGGCGGTCCGCCCAGGTCCAGACCGTCCACTGGGGGTGGATCCCGAAGGAGAGCCGGAGGTCGAGCCCCGAGTCCCGGAGGGCCCGGGCGGCGTCCAACTCGGGACCCGAGTGGGCGGCGGAACAGGCCCGGTAGCCGCCGGCACGGAACCGGTCGGGGAAGCCGGGGTCCCGCTCGGCCAGTTCGGGGGCGTGGATGTGGGCGTCGCGGAGCATGGAGACAGTATACCGTAGTCGAGGACGGCTTCTAGGTTTTTCCGGAATCAACCACGAAGATCACGGAGCACACGGAGGAAGCCGGTCTTTGAACCATCGATCCGAATGGAGGCGCAAGATGAAGCGGAAAAAAGGATGGATTTTTTGTTCGAATGTCCTTTCTACCGCCTCAATAGTCTCTTCAAGCTTGCATAGCCTCCCTGATCCAATATTTTGTAAATACTCCGTGATCTCCGTGTCCTCCGTGGTGAGTCCTCTTAACCTTTCTATCGGTCCGGATGGATGTATCAAATCGCTCCTATAGATACCCCAGTTTCCTCGCCTGCGCCGTGAGCTCCTCCCGGAAGCGCGGGTCCGCCACGGCGATCAGCTCGAGGGTTCGCTCCCGGACCGTGCGGCCCCGGAGCCGGGCGATCCCGTGCTCGGTCACGATGTGGTCCACGAAGGAGCGGTGCAGGGTCACGGCGGTGCCCTCCGGAAGGGTCGGGACGATGGTGCTGACGGCGCCGCCCTTGGCGGTGGCGTAGCAGGCGATGATGGACTTCCCCAGGCCGTCGAATCCCGCAACCGCGCCCTGGGCGGTATCGGACTGGCCCCCGGTCCCCGAGTACTGCTGGGTGCCCAGGGACTCGCTGGCAACCTGGCCCGTGAAATCCACCATGAGGCAGGTGTTGATGGAGACCATCCGGGAATTCTGGGCCACGACGGCGGGATCGTTGACCCAGCGTCCTCGGCGGAACTCCACGGCCACGTTGTCGTCCAGCCAGTCGTAGAGGGCCCGGGACCCCATGGCGAAGGTGCACACGAACTTGTCCTTGAACAGGGACTTCCGCTTGTTCGTGATCACCCCCATCTCGTAGAGCTCCATCATGGAGTCCACCATCATCTCCGTGTGCACCCCGAGGTCCTTCTTGCCCCGGAGGGCCAGGGCCGCGGCGTTCGGGATGCCCCCGATGCCCAGCTGGATGGTGGACCCGTCTTCCACGAGGTCCGCGATGTATCCTCCGATGGCCAGGTCCGTATCGGTGGGCTGGGGCGCGGGAAGGGCGGGCACCTCCTGGTCGTGCTCCACGAAGTACGTCGCCTCGGTGACCCGAAGGTGGGTGTCCCCCAGGGTCCGGGGGAGGCGGGGGTTCACCTCCAGGATGACCGCGGAGGCCGCCTCCAGGATGTCCTTCTCGTAGGTGATCCCGAGGGACAGGGAGACGAAGCCGTTCCGGTCCGGTGGCGTGCAAGTCCCGATGAAGACGTCGGGCCTCCGGGCGTGGATCCGGTCCGTGGCCGCCCGGTGAAGCATGTTCGGGACGAAGGTGACGGTCCCGGTGCCCCGCTTCAGGGCCTCCCGGGAACCCGGGGCGTGGAACCAGCTGGCCAGCTCGAAGTGGCCCTTCATCTCGGGTTTTGCGTAGAAATCGTAGGGCTTCAGGGTGAGGACCGAGAAGACCCGGACGTCCGTCACCCGGTCCGCCAGGGTGTGGAGCCGGGACATGGTTCCCTGGGGCTCCGAGGCGCACTGTGCGACGACCACGTCGTCCCCGCTCTTGATGACCCGGATGGCCTCGTCGATCGGGACGAGGCGCTTGCGGTATTCTTCCTTCCAGTCGCTCATGGTTCCTCCCGGCGGTCCGGACCCTCGGGCCGGCCGCGCTCGATTCAAGGGTCGTGCCCTGTCAGTACACGAAGAGGTTGGACCCCACCGCGAACCCGGCCCCGGAGGCGACCAGGCACACGAGGTCGCCCCGGCGGATCCGGCCCTCCCGGACCGCGTGGTGGAAGGCCATGGGCACGCAGGCGGATCCCGTGTACCCGTAGCGGTCCATCACGCAGGTGGTCTTCTCCATCGGGAGGCCCAGGATGCCCATGACCTCCTCGATGACGCTCCGGTTGATCTGGGTGAAGATCACGTGGTCCAGGTCCTCCAGGGTCTTTCCCGCCTTCTCCAGGGTCGAGCGGACCAGGGGCGGCCAGAGTTTGACGTTCCGGTCCCCCGGAAGCCTCTGGAGGAGTTCGAGCCCGTAGCGCCCGGCGTCCAGGAGTTCCCGGGTCACGGGTTTCCGGGTGCCCCCGGCGTACACCCCGATGAAGTCCCACTGGGTACCGTCGGTCCGCTGTCGGCCCGTCACGTAGCCGGAGGGTTCGTCGTCGGAAACCCGCTCCAGGACCACCGCCCCGGCACCGTCCGCGAAGATGGACCACCCGAAGGCGTCCCCGGGCCGGACGTGGGCGGGCATGTCGTACACCCCGACGACCACGGCGTACCGCAGGCCGGGCTCCCCGGCCAGGACCCGGGCCGCTTGGTCCAGGGCGATCGTGAAGGACGCGCAGGAGGCCCCCACGTCGTAGGCCGCCGTGTCCCGTTCCCCGCCCTGGAGCCGGCCTTGCACCAGGATGGCGGTTGCGGGGCTCACGTATTCCGGGGTGTCCGTACCGACGATAAAGAGGCCCACGTCCTGCGGATCAAGCCCCGCTTCATCAAGGGCCGCCCGGGCCGCACGTTCCGCGAAGTCCGCGGTGGTCTCCGATAGCCCCCGAAGGCGGGCGATGTGGCGCGCCCGGATCCCGAGCTTCTCCTCGTGTTTGGCCGCGTCGAACTCCACACCCGCCAGCTTCATGAGCTCGGCGTTGTCGACGGGTTCCCCGGGGGCGTAGATCCCCGTACCGATGATCCTGGCCTTCGCCACGCGAACCTCCTGGTTTCCGTTCCCGTTCCTCAGTCCGCCGCCGGCATTCCCCGGGTCAGGTACGCGCCCAGGGAGCGGACTACGTTGCGGACGTTCTGGGGCGATTCGTCGAACGCCACCTCGATCCCGAAATAATGGGAAATGCCCATCAGGTAGTTGATGACCGTGGGATGGTGCAGACTTCCAAGGTCCCCGAGATTCTTCTCGTACCCCGACTGGAAGGCGTCGTAGTAGGCCTTGACCGCCCCGGGCAGGACGAACTCGGCTTCCCGGACGATGGGATAGCAGTGGGGGTCCAGGGTCAGGAAGAAGGAAAAGAGGTAGATGCCCTGGAGTTCCTGCTCCAGCCGGGTGAGCCCGTGGTCGAGGTTGAGGGAGATGAAGCCCCGGATCTCCCGACCCACGAGGTCGATGATCTCGGCGAAGAAGGCTTCCTTGCTTTCGAAGTAGGTGTAGAAGGATCCCACGGCGAGGTCCAGACTCCCGGTGATGTCGTGGATGTTGGTCTCGTGGTATCCCCGCTCCCCGAAGAGCCTCTTGCCGGCCTTGATCAGCCGGTCCCGGGTTCCCTGTTCCAGGGAGATGGGGAGGGGCCGGACGACCACGTCGAAGATCCGGTCGTACCGGGGTTCCGGGGCGTCCCGGAAGATTCCCCCCTCCAGGATGTCCTCCATCGTACCGTAGTCGAAGGGTGTGCCGTGGAAGGCCCTACGGACCGCGCAGAACCGGAGACCCGAGGCCACGGCCAGGTACTCCGGGATCTCCGCCTTCCGCCCCAGGATTCCGGACACCGCGTCGATGTAGAGTCCGGTCAGACGTTTCTCGTACTCGAAGAACCGGTACTGTCCCTCCCGGAAGATGGAGACCAGGTCCGGGTGTTCGGTGGAATAGTCGGCCACGGAGCGGATGAAGGAGCGGATCCGTTCCCCGGCCGGGGAATCCCGCACCCCGGCCAGAAGGTCGCCGATGGACTTCAGGACCGATTCCAGGATCAGCCGGAAGATCTCTTCCTTGCTGCGGAAGTAGCGGTAGAAGAGGCCGTTGGAGACGCCGGCTTCCCGGCAGATCTCCGCGACGGACACCACGACGAACCACTTCCGCGAAAACAGCCGGACGGCGGCCGATATCAGGGCCTCCCGGGTGCCGGCGGCTTTTCTGGCTTCGGTAAGAACCGATTCGGGCGTCATCTCGGAATCGAGTATACACCCGGCCCGGGAAGGGCGCAAGCGAGAAAAGGATGTGCAGGGCTCACCACGGAGCACACGGAGGTCACGGAGGAAGAGGAGGAAGAGGAGGAGAGGACTAGGATCTAATGACAGCACAGAACCCTTAGGACGGAACATGGGTGGAGCGGGGTTAATTTCTTTTTCCCATCATGTGGATTCTGTACTTATCTTGTCTTTCTTCCTAGATTCGGAGTATTTCTCCGTGCTCTCCGTGACCTCCGTGGTCGATTCCTGGAACCGTATGCTTTTTTCTTCTTGACGGATGCGGGAAACGGGTGTACTAAGAGAAGTGAGAGGTGATTCATACCTTATGCCAGATCATGTCGGAATACTGGGTATCGGAACCTACATTCCCCCGGCACGGATGTCCGCGGCGGACCTGGCCGCGGCTTCGGGGCTCCCCGAAGACGTGGTGGCCTCCAAGTTCGGTGTGCTCGAGAAGCCCGTCGCGGGGCCGGACGAGCCCACCAGCGAGCTCGGGTTCCGGGCCGCCCGGGAGGCGCTCCGGGACGCGGGAGTCCCCGCCGGGGATCTGGACCTGGTGATCTGGTGCGGGGCCCAGCACAAGGACTACCCCTGCTGGCTGGCGGGACTCTCGGTGGCCCACCGTCTGGGGGCGGACCGGGCCTGGAGCTTCGACATGGAGGCCATGTGCGGGTCCATGATGGCGGCCCTGGACGTGGCCAAGTCCCTGATGCTTACCCGGGACGACCTGGGGACGGTCCTCCTGGTTTCGGGGTACCGGAACAACGACCTGATCGACCCCGGGGAGCCCACGACCCGGTTCATGCTGGACGTCGGGTCCGGGGGCGCCGCCTGCGTGCTCCGGAAGAACGCCGGGCGCAACGCGATCCTGTCCAGCGCCTTCCGGGGGGACGGCTCGTTCTCCGAGATGTGCGTGGTGCCCGTGCTGGGCTCCAGGTCCTGGCCGCCGAGGCCCGGGGACGCGGACCGGCCCTTCTTCACGGTTCCCGACGAGGAGTCCTTCAAGAAAAAGCTGGGTGAAACCACGATGCCGAATTTCTACGCCGTGATCCGGGACTCCTTGGCCAAGAGCGGGCTGTCCGAGAAGGACATCGGGTACCTGGCCATCCTCCACTTCAAGCGGAGCGCCCATCAGGCGGTCCTGGCGGAACTGGGCCTGCCGGAGACCCGCACGACCTACCTGGAGAAGTACGGCCACCTGGGGCAAAACGACCAGCTCCTCTCCCTGAAACTGGGCCTGGAGACCGGCAAGGTCCGGGACGGAATGAACGTCGTCCTGGTCGGGGCGGGTCTGGGCTTCGTGTGGGCCGCCACGACGGTGCGGTGGGGACCCTATCCGGGCTGACCGAGGTTGTACCCGGAGCGTGTACGGGGATCCGCGCGGCGCCGTCGGCGCCGCCTCGAAATAGCGTGTTCCGATACGCCGGGCCCGCCGGGCGCCGGTCAAGGAGGTTCATGATGAAACGGACACTGGTCGCCCTCGCCCTCATCGCGGCGGCGGCGATGGCCTTCGGCCAGGGCACGATCAAGATCGGCGCCACCTGGCCCCTCGCGGACATCACCGGAAAGCAGGGCAGCATGGCCGCCCAGCAGGCGGTGGACGAGATCAATAAGGCCGGCGGCATCCTGGGGCGCCAGCTGGAGCTGATCGTCATCGACGACGAGCTCAAGGCCGACAAGGGAGCCGCGGCGATCGAGAAGCTGGTCACCGTGGACAACGTCGACGTGATCATCGGCGGAATGGCCTCCGGCGTGGCCCTCGGCCAGGTGCCGGCGATGAAGAAGTACGGCAAGGTCGTCGTCTCCACCGGCGCCGCGAGCTACAAGGTCGAGGAGGCCCTGGGCAAGGACGCGGACTGGTACTTCCACCTGCACCCCTGGGACTACAACCAGGGAGCTTCCTACGTGCAGGGCTGGGACGAGATCCAGAAGAAGTTCCCGAACATCAAGATCAAGAAGATCTTCCTGGCCTACGAGGAAGGCGCCTTCGGGAAGGCTTCCTGGGACGCCACCAAGACCCTGTTCGGAGCCGGGAATCGATACGTGATCGACGGGGCCTCCTTCAAGAGCGCGGCCCTGGGCGGCGGCGACTACGGCGCCATGCTCGAGGCGGCCAAGATGTTCAAGCCCGATCTCTTCCTCTGGGCGGGATACGACGCGGACGCCCTCCCCATGCTGGAGCAGGCCAAGGCCATGAAGTTCTCCCCGGGCATCTATCTCGGAGCGCCCCCCGGATGGCCCGTCGGCTTCGGGACCTCCCGGCTGTCCGAGAACGTCATGCTCTACGGTATGTGGGCTCCCTCGATCAACAACGTGAGCCCGGTGAGCAAGAAGTTCTACGACGGCTTCGTGGCCAAGTTCAAGGCCGAGCCCGCCACCTACTTCGCTCCCCTGTCCTACTCCGCGGTCTACATCGTGGCGGACGCCATCAAGCGCGCCGGGTCCACGGACACCGCCGCCCTGATCAAGGCCCTCGAGGCGACCAAGTACGAGTCCCCCCTGGGCCAGACCATCACCTTCACCCCCGGAAACATCATCAAGCACCAGGGCGTGAAGAACCAGAAGATCCTGCAGTGGCAGATGGGCCGCCAGGAAGTCATCTGGCCCTTCGAGTCCGCGACCGCCAAGCCCGTGTATCCCTTCCCCAAGTGGAAGTAGGGGAGGACGGGCTCTGATCCGAGCCGCCGGCCCCCCGGGGCCGGCGGCCTATTCTCGAGAAAAGGGGACCCGATGGCGAACAAACGCAACCGGACGGCCGGCCTGGTGCTCGCGGCGGCCGTCCTGGGCATACTGGTCTGGCGGCCGACCGTGCTCATCTACGGTCTGCAGGCGGCCGGTCTCTACGCGTCCATCGCGATACCGATGGGCTTGATCCTGGGAATCGTCCACATCGTGAACCTTGCCCACGGGGAGTTCATGATGGCCGCTTCCTACCTTACCTACACGATCTGCAGGGCGTCGGGGATGGATCCCTACCTGGCCCTCCTGCCGGTCGCGGCGGTGACCGCCGCCTTCGGGTTCCTGGTCTACAGGCTGACGATCCGGCGGGCCCTGAAGGCCCCGGAGCTCAACCAGCTCATCCTTACCTTCGGCCTGGCCATACTCCTGACCCAGGCGGCGAACCTCCTGTTCACCTCCCAGACGCGAAAGCTCTCCTTCGAGTACGTTTCCGCGTCCGTGGACATCGGGGACCTCTCCTTCGGCGTATACAACTTCGTCTTCGTCGCCATCGCCGTGGCCATGGTCGTCGGGCTCCGTCTCTTCCTGACCCGCACCAAGGCCGGCAAGGCCGCCCTGGCGGTGGGGCAGAACCCCCGGGGAGCCGCCATCGTGGGGATCGACGTCGACCGGGCCTACGCCCTCACCTTCGCGTTGGCCTCCGCGATGGTGGGTCTCATGGGAGCCGTGTTCATCACCCGGTCCTCGATCTTCCCCGCCGTCGGGAGCCCCTTCACCATGAAGAGCTTCTGCCTGATCGCCATGGCCGGGATCGGAAACATACCGGGCATCCTGGCCTCCAGCGTGCTCCTGGGGGTGTCGGAAAACTTCCTCAAGGCCTTCCGCGGAACCCGCGAATGGGCCGACATCGTATTCTTCGTCCTGATCATCTCGGTGATCCTGGGGCGCTCGATCCGGGGGAAAAAGGCATGAAGCGGACCGCAACCTACGCCGCGGCCGCGATCGCCGCCGTCGTCCTGGCCGTCCTGCCGGCCTTCCTGGGGGCCTACCCCCTGAACGTCGCCCGGAGCGTCATGACCTACATGGCCTTGGCCGTGAGCTGGGACATGCTCCTCCGGTCCGGGCAGATCTCCTTCGGCATCGCCGGGCTCTTCGGTCTGGGATCCTACGCGTCCGCCCTCCTGGTCCTGCGGGCGGGGATGGACCCCGTCCTGAGCCTGGTCTTCGCGACGCTCCTCACGGGGGCCATCGCGTACGCCCTGGGCTTCGCGGTCCTCCGCCTCCGGGCCATGTACTTCTCCATCACGACCCTGGCCCTGGCGGAAATCTTCCGCATCGTCCTGCACAACCTGCACGACTTCTCCGGCGGGCCCGAGGGTGTCGTCCTGCCGGGCGTGATCTTCGGCGGGGCCGCCCCGGCCCTCTACTGGCTCTGCCTCGCGGGACTGGCGATCACCCTCGGGACCTCCTGGTACTTCGAGCGGAGCAAGCTGCACCTCGCCCTGACGGCGATCCGGAACGACGAGACCAGCGCCCGGGCCAGCGGGGTGGACATCTTCAAGTACCTCCTGGTCGCCTTCACGGTGACCTCCACCCTCCAGGGGATGATGGGGGCCATCCAGGTCCAGTCCTACGGCTTCACGACCCCGGAGACGGCCTTCGACGCGAACTTCACCCTCCTGCCCCTGGCCATGGCCCTCCTGGGCGGCATCCACAGTACCCTGGGCCCCATCGCGGGGGCGGTCCTCCTGGGCATCGCCTCCGAGTGGCTCAAGCTCAAGATTCCCTACGGGCACCTGGTGGTCTACGGGATCATCATCGTCCTCGTGATCCTGCTCATGCCCCGGGGGCTCGTCGGGTTGGCCCGAAACCGCCGGGCCGGGAGGCGCGCATGAAGACCCTGCAGACGGAACACCTGACCAAACGCTTCCTGGGCCTCGTGGCGGTGAACGACGTGTCCTTCTCCCTGGACGCCGGGGAGATCCTGGGAATCATCGGCCCCAACGGGGCCGGGAAGACGACCTTCATCCACCTGGTTTCCGGCATCCTCATGCCCACCTCCGGCAAGGTCCTCTTCAAGGGCCGGGACGTATCGTACGCCCCCGCCCACGAGCGGGCCCGGATGGGCATCGCCCGTACCTTCCAGCTCATCCATCCCCTGGAGAACCTGACGGTCCTGGAGAACGTCATGATCGGGGCGGTCTTCAGCCGGCGGCAGTCCCTGCGGGAAGCCCGGAGGAGCGCCGAGGGGATCTGCGAGTCCCTCCAGCTGGGGGACCTGGGCCGGGACACCGCCAGCCTCTCGATCCTGGAGATCAAGAAGATGGAGATCGCCCGGGCCCTGGCGAACGGGCCGGAGGTCCTCTTCCTGGACGAGGTGATGGCGGGACTCAACGCCGACGAGACGCGGCAGATGATCTCCATGGTCAAGGCCATCGCCAAGGAGCGGGGCCTGGCGGTGGGCGTGGTGGAGCACGTGATGGGGGTGATCCGGGAGCTGACCGAGCGGGTCATCGTCCTGGAATCCGGCGAGCTGATCGCCGAGGGCCCGTACTCCGAGGTTTCCAAGAACCCGAGGGTCATCGAGGCATACCTGGGAGGCGCGGCATGATCCTGGAAATTCAAGGGCTCACCTGCGGGTACGGCAAGCTCCCGGTCCTGCGGGACGTGAGCCTCTCCATCGGCGCCGAGTCCGTGGCCCTCATCGGGCCCAACGGGGCGGGAAAGACCACCCTGATCAACGCGGTCACGGGCCTGGTGAAGCCCTGGGGCGGCTCCATCCGGTTCGACGGCAGGGACGTCACGGGCCACGCGACCCACGAGATCGCCCGGGCGGGGATCGCCCTGGTCCCCCAGGAGCGGGAGCTCTTTCCGGGCATGACCGTGGCGGACAACCTGGCCCTGGGAGCCGCGTACATCCCCCGGGCCCAAGGCCGGGAGGAACGCCTCCTGGAGCAGTGCCTCCGGCTCTTCCCGATCCTCAAGGAGCGGTTCCGGCAGATCGTGGGGACCATGAGCGGAGGTCAGCAGCGCATGGTCGCCATCGCCCGGGCCCTCATGGCCAACCCGAAGCTCCTGATCCTGGACGAGCCCTCCCTGGGCCTCCAGCCCTCCATCGTTTCGGAGGTGTTCGACCGGCTGTCCGAGCTCAAGAAGGACGTGGCCATCCTGGTCACCGAGCAGAACGTCAAGGAAAGCCTCCGGTCCGTGGACCGGGGCTATGTCCTGGAGAACGGGGCCGTCGTCCTGGAAGGCGCCGCCTCCGACCTGGCCAAGGACCCCCACGTCGAGGCGTCCTACCTGGGGTTGTGACGTGGAACGGTTCACGACGGAGGGTTGCGGCATCGCCTACGAGATGACCGGTCCGGGTCCCCGGACCGTCGCCCTGCTCAACGGCATCGCGATGTCGGTCTCCCACTGGAAACCGATCACCGGGCGCCTGGCCGCCGCGGGCTTCCGGGTCCTGGCCCACGACATGCGGGGCCAGCTTCTGTCGGACAAGCCCGGGGACTACTCCCTGGAGGGCCACGCCCGGGACCTGGCTGCCCTGATGGACCGCCTCGGGATCCCGAGGCTCCACGTCCTGGGCACCTCCTACGGAGCCGAGGTGGGACTCGCGTTCGCCCGGGACTTTCCGGACCGCGTCGAGAGCCTCGTTCTGGTGGACGGGGTCAGCGAGACGGACGCCCTCCTGTCCGCGGCGGTGGAATCCTGGAGCCGGGCGGCCCGGACGGACCCGGGCCTGTTCTACCGGACCATCCTCCCCTGGAACTACTCGGCGGGGTACATCGCCGCCAACCGGGAGGCCCTGGACAGGCGGGAGGCGGTCATCCGGTCCCTTCCCCCGGAGTACTTCGAGGCCTTCGCCGGTCTCTGCGAGGCTTTTCTGCGGATCGACCTGACCAAGGATCTGGGGCGGATACGAAGCCCAGCCCTTGTGATCGTGGCGGAAAAGGATATCCTCAAGCACCGGGGCTTCGCGGAAATCCTGGTCCGGGGGATCCCGGGAGCCCGGCTGACGGAGATCCCCGGGGCCGGGCACGCGGTCGCGGTGGAAAACCCGGATGCCGTCGCGGACGCGGCTTTGGGCTTCTGGGGAGCCTGAACCCGCTGTCGGGCGGAAGCCGCGGCGCCGGGCGGGAAGTCGGGCGGCGGTCTCGCTCGCGGCTCCGATCGCCCTGGCCGCGGTCCTCGCGCTGTCCGGCCTGGAAGCCTGCTCCCGTCCCCGGGCCGGGACCGGAAAGGAGATTCCCATGGATACCAAGATCGTGACCGTCCACGGAAAGAGGATCCTCTACCGCGAGAGCGGCGCGGGGTACCCCGTCCTCCTGGTGCACGGGAACACGGGATCCTCCCTCTGGTGGACCCGGGTGGGGGACGTGCCCGGGGCGCGCCTTTTGGTCCCGGACCTGCCGAACTTCGGGGGCTCCGACCGGCTGGATCCGGCGGAGGCCCCGGGCTCCTCGGACATCGACCTCTACGCGGACTACCTGGTCGGCTTCGCCGAGGCCCTCGGCCTGTCCCGGCCCGTCCTGGTCGGGCATTCCCTGGGCGGGGCCGTGGCGATCTCGGCCCTGGTCCGTCGGCCGGAACTCTGGGCTTCCGCGGTCCTGGTGGACTCCGCCCCGCCCTCGGGCCTGGTGACCCCGGAGGCCCACTACGCGGCCATCGAGCGCTTCAAGACGGACCGGACCCTCCTGCGCTCCGCCCTGGGGGCGGTCTGTCCCGGGATGGACGACCCCGCCTTCCTGGACGAGTTGACCGACGAGGCCCTCCGCATGAACCCCGCGTCCTTCCCCGGGAACGCCCGGGCCCTGGCCCGGTTCGACCGCCGGGCGGACTGCGGGAAGTTCCCCGGCCCCGTCCTGGTGGTCTGGGGCCGGAGGGACGCCATCGTCACGGAGGACATGGCCCGGGCGACGGCCGCCGCCTTCCCGAGGGGATCCCTCCGGATCCTCGAGACCGTGGGCCACTCCGTAATGGTGGAGGATCCGGCGGCCTTCCGGGAGATCCTGCTCCGGGGGGTCCGCACGGCGGACCCGGGGTATTGAGGAGGCCCGTTCCCCGCCGGTTTTCGGGCGTACTCGCGTTTTTCCCCGTCCCCTTTGAATTTATCCCCGTATTTTGGTAGAGTTTCTCCCTATTCGCGCCCCGCGACACCCGTCGGGCGTCGCGGGAGAACGCATCGACGAAGGGAATGTCCATGAAAGCCATCGAACTCGCGAAAGCCTACGCCCCCAAGGACTTCGAGGACCGGATCTACCAGGCCTGGGAATCCGCCGGCCATTTCAAGCCCGCCGGAGAACCCGGGAAGAAACCCTTCGTCATCGTCATCCCGCCCCCGAACGTCACGGGGGTCCTCCACATGGGGCACGGCCTCAACAATTCCCTCCAGGACATCGCCATCCGGTACAACCGGATGCTCGGGCGGCCGACCCTCTGGGTGCCCGGAACGGACCACGCCGGCATCGCCACCCAGCACGTGGTGGAGAAGAAGCTCCGGGCCCAAGGCATCCTGCGCCGGAACCTGGGCCGGGAAAAGTTCGTGGAGGAGACCTGGAAGGTCGCCAACGAGCACCACGACATCATCAAGAAGCAATTGGAGAAGATCGGGTCCTCCTGCGACTGGACCCGGGAGCGCTTCACCCTGGACGAGGGCCTGTCCAAGGCGGTCCGGGAGGTCTTCGTGACCCTCTACGAGCGGGGCCTCGTGTACAAAGGAGAGTACCTGGTGAACTGGTGCCCCTCCTGCGGCACCGCCCTGGCCGACGACGAGGTGGACCACGCGGACGAGGCGGGCGGGATGTTCCACATCCGCTACGAGATCCTGGACCCCCCGGTCCCCGGCCCCGAGTCCGGCTGGACCGTCCTCGACGGGAAGGCCTACATCGAGATCGCCACCACCCGGCCGGAGACCCTCCTGGGGGACACCGCCGTGGCCGCCCACCCCGAGGACCCCCGATACGCGGCCCTGATCGGCAAGACCGTGAAGCTCCCCCTGGCGGACCGCGCGATCCCCATCATCGCGGACGCCTACGTGGACCGGGAGTTCGGGACGGGCCTCGTGAAGATCACCCCCGCCCACGATCCCAACGACTTCGAGGTGGGGAACCGTCACAACCTGGAGCGGGTCAACGTCCTTACCCCGGACGGAAAGCTCTCCGACGCCGCCCCCGAGAAGTACCGGGGCATGACCGTCAAGGAGGCCCGGAAGGCCGTGGTGGCGGATCTGGAGGCCGCCGGGCTCTTCGTGCGGGAGGAGAAGATCAGCCATTCCGTGGGCCACTGCTACCGCTGCCACACCGTGGTGGAGCCCTTCCTCTCGGAGCAGTGGTTCGTGCGGATGAAGCCCCTGGCCGACAAGGCCCTCAAGGTCTGGCGGGACGGGGACGTCCGGTTCTACCCCCAGCGTTGGGAAAACACCTACGAGCACTGGCTGACGAACATCCGGGACTGGTGCATCAGCCGCCAGCTCTGGTGGGGGCACCGGATCCCCGCCTGGTACTGCGCCCACTGCGGCAAGACCGTGGTGGCCCGGGAGGATCCCCTGGAGTGCCCGTACTGCAAGTCCACGGAGCTGACCCAGGACGAGGACGTCCTGGACACCTGGTTCTCCTCCTGGCTCTGGCCCTTCAGCACCCTGGGCTGGCCCAAGGACACCGCGGACCTCCGGAAGTACTACCCCACCAGCGTACTCGTGACGGGGTACGACATCATCTTCTTCTGGGTGGCCCGGATGATCATGGCGGGCATGGAGTTCATGGAGCGCACCCCCTTCCGGGACGTGTGCATCACCACCCTCATCCGGGACAAGCAGGGCCGGAAGATGTCCAAGTCCCTGGGGAACGGCATCGATCCCCTGGAGATCGTGGACGAGTACGGCGCCGACGCCCTCCGCTTCACCCTGGCTTTCATGTTCACCGCCTCCCAGGACGTCCTCATCGACAAGGAGGACTTCAAGCTGGGCTCCAAGTTCGCCAACAAGGTCTGGAACGCCTCCCGGTACATCCTGGGCAACCTGGAGGGCCGGGAACTCCTCGCGCCGGGCGCCGCGGAGCCGTCTCCCCTGGACCGCTGGATTCGGCACCGCCTGGCCCAGGCCGCGGGCACCGCCCGGGCCGCCCTGGAGACCTACCGCTTCAACGACGGGGCCCAGGCGGTGTACGAGTACTTCTGGAACGACTTCTGCGACTGGTACATCGAGGGGACCAAGCTCTCCTTCCGCACCGGGGACGAGGCGGAGAAGAACCGGGCGGCCACGGTCATCCTGGAGGTCCTGGAGGAGAGCCTCCGGCTTCTCCACCCCTTCCTGCCCTTCGTGACCGAGGAGATCTACCGGATGCTTCCCAACCGGAAGGGGGACCTGATCGTCCAGCGGTACCCCGAGGCGGACGCTTCCCGGCTGGATCCCGCCCTGGCGGCGGAGTTCGAGACGGTCATGGAATTCGTGCGCCTGGTGCGCAACCTCCGCAGCGAGTTCGGGGTCGAGCCCCAGAAGGCGGTCGCCACCTCGGTCCGCTTCGAGTCCGGGGCGGCGTCGGCCGGATCCTTCCCACGGTGGGCCCCCCTGGCGGCCCTCCTGGTGAACGGCCCGGATCCCGAAATCGTGTCCGCCAAGCCGGAGGGCTCCCTGGCCCTGGTCGGCCGGGGCTTCGAGGCCTACGCCAAGGTCAAGGACGCCGTAGACGGGGCGGCCCTGGCCCAGAAGTTCCGGAAGGAAGCCGAGAAGGAGAGGACCTTCGCCGAGCGGGTCCGTGCCAAGCTGTCCAACGAATCCTTCCTAAAGTCCGCGCCCCCGGAGGTCGTAGATAAGGAACGGGAGAAGCTGGCCGAATCCGAGCGGCGGGCGGCCAAGCTGGAGCAGTACGTGAAGGAGCTTGCATGAACAGGACGCCCCGGGAGGGTGGGGATCCCAAGATCCCCGCCGTCCCGGAGGAATCCCCAGCCTCGAAATCCACCCCCGCCGGGGGCTTCGACCCCGGCCCCCTGGCCCCCTACGTCCACGACCTGGAGGACGAGGGGCTCATGGGCTCCGAGGCGATGATCCGCCTCAAGGAAATGCACCTGGCGCCGTACATCCAATTGGCCACCACCCTGGTGGGCAAGCGGCGGCGGAGCGGGGGCAACATGTTCCGCCACCAGATCGACACCTTCGGCATCCTCATGGACTACGGGTACATCGACTCGGTCCTCCTCAAGGCCTCGGTGATCCACGACCTTCTGGAGGACGTTCCGGACTTCGACCGGGACTCCATCCTGTCCATCGACGAGGAGAGCGCCGAGGTCTACAAACTGGTCCTGGAAGTGACGCGCCGGCCCATCGAGACCAAGCAGCAGTTCCTGGAGCGGATCCAGCGCTTCGGGTCCAAGCGCGCGAAGGTTCTCAAGTGCGCGGACCGGATCAGCAACATGATCGCCCTCGGGTACGTGACGGACGTCCAGTTCATCAAGCGGTACACGGACGAGACGGAGGCCCTGATCTTCCCGATCGCACAGTCGGGGGACAAGCGCATGCTGGAGGAGCTTCAGGAACTCGTCGAATCCCGCCGGGAATACCTGGCGAGACGGTTCGAGATATAACGGAAAACGGTGGACGGTAAGCGGTGGACGGAAGCGGATCGAGGCTGCGGGCGAGGGCAACGCAAACGCGTGGACATCAACCGTATTCTTGAAACACGTCCGTTTACCGTCCACTGTCCACCGTCCACCGAAAGGAGCTTTCTACGAAGCATTGGACCCGGGCCGAACTGGCCAAGGCGATCGATCACAGCCTCCTCAAGGCCTTCGGCACGGAACGGATGCTGGAGGAGCATTGCGCCGAGGCCCGCGCGTTCGGGTTCTTCGGCGTCTGCGTGAACCCCTACTGGATCCGCTTCTGCCTCCGCAAGCTCGCGGGCAGCGGAATCACCGTCTGTTCCGTGATCGGATTTCCCCTGGGGGCGAGCGATCCGGAATCCAAGGCGGAGGAAGCCCGCCTCGCCGTCCAGTCGGGCGCGGGGGAGGTCGACATGGTGATCAACCTCGGCGCCGCCAAGTCCGGGGACTGGAAGGCGGTGGAGGAGGACATCCGGGGGGTCGTCCAGGCATCCGGACCGGCGGCGGTGAAGGTGATCCTGGAGACCTGCTACCTGGGCGAGTCCGAGAAGGCCCGCGCCTGCGAGGCGGCGATCCGGGCCGGCGCCCGATACGTCCAGACGAGCACGGGCTTCGGGACCGGGGGCGCGAGCGTGGAGGACATCCGGCTCCTTCGGGGTACGATCGGGGATCGGGATCTCCGCATCAAGGCCTCCGGCGGCATCCGTACCTACCACGACGCCATCCAGCTCCTGGAAGCCGGCGCGGACCGGATAGGAGCCTCCAGCGGCGTCGCAATTGTATCGGAGTTGCCGGAGTAGTTCTACGGAAAATCGCCGAAGCCTTAGCTTCGGCGCCGCCGGGCCCGCGGCCCGGCGCAGTCGCCATAGTATCGGAACTCCCCGAATAGTATGCCGGTATCCGGTCCGCGCCGGCTTCAGAAAACTCGACGAAGCGCTCCGCGCTTCGTTGCCGCCGGGCCCGCGGCCCGGCGCAGTCGCCATAGTCTCCGAACTCCCCGAATAGGATTCGTGGATTTCGGGGAAGCGCTCCGCGCTTCATTGCCGCCCGGCGATAAGCGCGCGGGCGTCGCAACCTAGACGATGGTCAGGCGGAGACCCCGCTCCTCGGCGATCCTCCGGTACTCGTCGGGTATTCCCGGATCCGTGACGATCTCATCGAAATCCGCCAGGTCCGCGAAGTAGGCCGGGCGGACGGCCCCGAACTTCGAGGAGTCCACCACCAGGATCTTGCGCAGGGAGGACTGGATCACGGCCTTCTTGGTCTCCCGCTCGTAGGCGTTGCTGCAGGTCACCCCGAATTTGGCGTCCACGCCGGAGGCGGAGAGGAAGGCCTTGCTGGCCCGGAAATGCCGGATGGCCTCGAGGCCCTCGGGGCTTTCGAACATCAGGGTGTTCTCGTGGAACTCCCCCCCCGAGAAGAGCGTTCGGCAGTTCCTCCTCCGGACGAGCTCGGACACGACGTTCAGGGAGTAGCACAGGACGGTGTACTCCGCCTCCTCGGAGAGGTACCGGGCCACGTACTCCGTCGTGGACCCGCAGTCGACGATGAGGCCGTCCCCCGGCTCGGCGAGGGCCGCGGCCGCCTTCCCGATCCTGCGCTTCTCCTCCGCGTGCTCGGCTCCCGCGGCGTTGAGGGAGTAGTAGGTCTCGCTCTCCCGGCGGGCCAGGTCCGGATGGAGCATGGCGCTGCCGTACAGGACCCGGACCTTGCCCTCCCGGGCCAGGGCGGCCAGGTCCCTGCGCACGGTCATGGGGGACACGTCGAGGTCCCGGGACAGCTCCAGGATGCTTGCCGCCGTCTCGAATCCCAGGCGCCTCATGATCGCGTTCCATCGTTCGCTTTTGGTCATGCCCCGTCTCCACCCGCGTTCGGCCCGCTCGAAATGTCCGGGGTCCGGCCCGGTATCCGGAGGAATCGGCCTCGAGCCCCGATGAGAAAAGTATACCATGAAATGTTCCAACTATACCATATTTTCCGGCCGATTGCTTGACCTGAAACATTCCATCCTCTATACTTCAGGGCGATCCCGGTGAGGGATCCAGTCGGCCGGGTTCCCGGGAGGGCGGAGCGGACGCCCCGGGCCGCCGCGGCGCACCAGGAGGGTGTATGTCTGGATCGACGAACGACGCTCTCGGCATGATCGAGACGAAAGGATTCGCGGCCATGGTGGAGGCCGCCGACACGATGGTCAAGGCCGCGAAGGTCGACCTGGTGGGATACGAGAAGCTCGGCGGCGGCTACGTCACGGTCGTCGTCCGCGGGGACGTCGCGGCCTGCCGGGCCGCCGTGGACGCGGGAGTCCGGTCCGCGGAGAAGGTCGGAGAGGTCGTGTCGACCCACGTGATCCCCCGGCCCCACGCCTCCGTGGACGAGGCCCTGCCCCTGGGCCGGAAGGGGGACTGATCCATGAACATCGACCTTCGGACCTACGTGTTCCTGGACTCCCTCCAGCTCCAGAACGCCTCCTTCATCGCCACGGTGAGCAAGGGCTACTACCCGGTCGGGTTCCAGGCCTGCTGCATCATCGAAATCGCTCCCGGCATCGAGATCAACCGCCTTACGGACATCGCCCTCAAGGCGACCAACGTGACCCCGGGGCTCCAGATCGTGGAGCGGGCCTACGGCCTCCTGGAGGTCCATTCCGACCGCCAGGGCGACGCCCGAACGGCCGGGGAGGCCGTCCTGCGGGAGCTCGGCCTCAAGGAGGAGGATCGGCTCAAGCCCCGGGTCCTCACGAGCCAGCTCATCAAGAACGTCTCGGACCACCACGCCCAGCTGATCAACAAGGTCCGCCACGGGAACATGGTCCTCCGGGGGGACACCCTGTACGTCCTGGAGGTGGAGCCCGCGGGTTACGCGTACTACGCGGCCAACGAGGCCGAGAAGACCGCCCGGGTGAACATCGTGGAGGTGCTCGGCTTCGGGGCCTTCGGGCGCGTGTACATAGCCGGGGACGAGGCCGAGGTGATCGAGGCCCGGAAGACCGTGGAGGCCCGCCTGGAGGGCCTGACCGGCCGGACGATCGGGGCCGGAACCCAGAGGATCTAGGCGCCCCCGGCGGGGACGCCCTTATTAAGGAGCGGATATGGCGGATACAACGAACGACGCGCTCGGCATGATCGAGACGCGGGGTTTCGCGGCGATGGTGGAGGCCGCGGACGCGATGGTCAAGGCGGCGAAGGTCGACCTGATCGGCTACGAGAAGATCGGAGGCGGGTACGCGACCGCCATCGTGCGCGGGGACGTCGCCGCCTGCCGGGCGGCCGTCGACGCCGGGGCCCGGTCCGCGGAGAAGGTCGGGGAGGTCATCTCGACCCACGTGATTCCCCGGCCCCACGAGTCCGTGGAGGCGGCCCTGCCCCTGGGCAGGAAGCCGGCGCCTCCTCGGAAATAGGGTCGTCCCCATGCTGATCGCCCGGGTCCGGGGGACCGTCGTCTCCACCCACAAGAGCCCCTCCATGGAGGGGCTCCGGCTGCTCCTCCTCGAGAAGATCGATCCGGTAAGCCTCGCGGGCAAGGGCGACTTCGTGGTCGCCATGGATTCCGTCGGGGCCAACGCCGGGGAGGTCGTATTCTACGTCACCGGCTCCAGCGCCCGCCTCACGGAGGCGACCAAGGGCCGCCCCACGGACGCGACGGTGATCGCCGTGGTGGACGCGATCGAGAAGGACGGATCGTACACCTACGAGAAGGCCCGGTCCGAATGACCTTGGCGAGGGTCCGGGGAACCGTGGTCGCCTCCCGGCGATCCGACGGACTTGAGGGCGCGCGGTACCTCCTGGTGGAGGACTGCGGCCCCGAAGGCTCCGGGCGGGGGGACTACCTGGTGGCCTTGGACATGGTGGGGGCGGAGCGGGGCCAGCTGGTGATGCTGACCCAGGGCAGTTCCTGCCGCTGGACCTACCGGACCGAGAACGCTCCCATGGACACCCTGGCGGTGGGGATCGTGGACTCGGTGGACTCCGGCGGAACCACGCTCTGGAACGAGTCGGAACGGGGGCTATAGATGGCGTACGGCGCGGAGGATATTCGTCGGGTGGTCGAGGAGATCCTGCGATCCCCGGAGATCGCCGCCCTCCTGTCCTCGGGTGCGAAGGGCGGGGGCCCGGCGACGGCCCGGGGTCCGGGTATCTTCCCGGACATGGATTCCGCCGTCCAGGCGGCCCAGGCGGCCCAGCGGGAGCTCGTCCGGCTGCCCCTGGACACCCGGCGGGCCGTGATCGAAGCGATCCGCCGGACCGTCCTGGAGGCCAACGAGGCCCTGAGCCAGGCCGCCGTCGCGGAGACGGGCCTGGGCAACGTCCGGGACAAGACGATAAAGAACGAGCTGGCCGCCCTCCGGACCCCGGGGGTCGAGGATCTCCAGTCCCGGGTGGTCACGGACGAGCACGGTCTCACCCTCACGGAGCTGGCCCCCTACGGGGTGATCGGAGCGATCACCCCGGTGACGAACCCCATATCCTCGATCGCGAGCAACGCCATCGGGATGGTGGCCGCGGGGAACTCCGTCGTGTTCAACGTGCACCCCGGCGCCAAGGGCGTCTCCCGCCTGCTCATCGAGATGCTCGGCGGGGCGGTCGTCCGGGCCGGGGGGCCCGGAAACCTCCTGTGCGCCGTGGCCGAGCCGACCCTGGAGACCGCCGGAGAGCTCATGCGGCACCCCGGGATTGCCCTCCTCGTGGTCACCGGGGGTCCGGGGGTCGTGCGCGCGGCCATGGCCAGCGGCAAGAAGGCCATCTGCGCGGGCCCCGGGAACCCTCCCTGCGTCGTCGACGAGACCGCCGACCTGGCCAAGGCCGGCAAGGACATCGTGGACGGGGCCGGCTTCGACCACAACGTGGTGTGCATCTGCGAGAAGGAGATCCTGGCGGTCGCCTCCATCGCGGACCGCCTCAAGGAGGAGCTCCTGCGGAACGGGGCCTACGAGCTCAAGGGCTCCCAGATCGACGCGGTCACCAAGCTAATCATCGCCGAGCCGGGCGGGCCCGGCCGGCCGGGCTCCCCGAACCGGGCCTTCGTGGGCAAGAGCCCGGCCTTCATCGCCAAGGCGGCCGGGATCGAGGTGCCCGAGAGCGCCCGGATCCTCCTAATGGAGACGACGAGCGGACACCCCCTGGTCTGGACGGAACAGCTCATGCCGGTGATCCCCTTCGTCCGGATGCGGAACGCCGACGAGGCCATCGAGTTCGCGGTCCTGGCGGAGCACGGGTACCGGCACACCGCGATCATGCACTCCCACGACGTGGCCCGCCTCTCGCACATGGCCCGGGCCATGGACTGCTCCCTCTTCGTCAAGAACGGACCCTGCTACGCGGGGCTGGGCCAGGGGGGCGCGGGCCACGCGTCCTTCACGATCGCGAGCCCCACGGGCGAGGGGATCACCCGGCCCACGTCCTTCACCCGGGAGCGGCGGTGCACCCTGGTCGACTATTTCCGGATCGTCTAGGAAGGCCCGCGATGAAGCTCGGAAAGGTTATCGGCCGGGTGGTCAGCACCCGCAAGATGGAATGCTTCGAGGGGCTCAAGCTCCTCCTGGTCCAGCCCGTCGACGAGACCGGCGCCTCCGCGGGGCCTCCCCTGGTGGCCTTCGACACCGCCCGGGCGGGCGAGGGGGACCTGGTGATCTTCGAGTCCGGCAAGGAGGCCGCCCAGGCGAACCCGAACGGGTGGTTCAACCCGGCGGACGCCGCGATCCTGGGCGTGGTGGACGCGGTGGACCGGGGAGGCGCCCCGTGATCCTGGCCAAGGTCGTGGCGAGCGTCGTCTCCACGGAAAAGGACCCCCGCTACACGGGAAAGAAGATCCTGGCGGTCCGTCCCGTGGATCCCGACGGGAGTCCCCGGGGCAAGACCCTCCTGGCCGTGGACGGGGTCCAGGCCGGGATCGGGGACCTCGTGCTGGTCGTGGACGAGGGCGGATCCGCCCGGACCGTCGTGGAGGACGAGGGGGCGGTGACCGTGCGGACGGCGGTGTGCGGGATCGTGGACCGGATCGACATGGGAGGGGACGAATGAGCGCCGAGGAAGGGTCCGCCCCCGCGGACGTGGTGCGGAACGTGGCGATCGGCGCGGACCACGGGGCGGTCGAGCAGAAGACCCTCCTGGTCCGCTATCTCGAGGTCCTGGGGTATCGGGTGACCGACGTCGGGACCTTCGGGACCGAGAAGGTGGACTATCCCGACATCGCCCTGGCGGTGTGCCGGAAGGTGAAGAGCGGGGCCTGCGAGCGGGGGATCGTCCTGGACGGGGCGGGCATCGGTTCCTGCATGGCCGCGAACAAGGTTCGGGGCATCCGCGCGGCGATGTGCTACGACCTCCGGACCGTGGTGAACAGCCGGGAGCACAACAACGCGAACGTCCTGACCCTGGGCGGCCCCTTGCATACGCCGGACCGCCTGACCGAGATGGTGAAGGTGTGGCTGGAGACCCGGTTCGCCGGGGGCCGCCACATCGTCAGGATAAACAAGATCATGGCCCTGGAGCGTGGAGGCTTCGAAGGATGACGGACGAGGAAAAGGTAATCGAGAGGATCGTGCAGGAAGTCCTGGCGAGGATGGGGACCCGGGCGGTCGAGGTTCCGAACGACGAGGGGCCCGCGCGGCCCCGGATGGAACCGGCCGAGCTGGCGCCCTTCATCGACCACACCCTCCTAAAGCCCGAGGCCACGGAGGACCAGATCGACGTCCTGTGCGACGAGGCGGCCAAGCACCGCTTCGCCTCCGTCTGCGTGAACTCGACCTGGGTGGAGCGCTGCGCCCGGCGCCTGGGCGGAACGGGCGTCAAGGTCTGCACGGTCGTGGGCTTCCCCCTGGGGGCCATGGACAGCCGTTCGAAGGCCTTCGAGGCCCGGACCGCCGTCTCGAACGGGGCGTCCGAGGTCGACATGGTCATGAACATCGGGGCTTTGAAGGCCGGTGACCTCAAGGCCGTCCGGGAGGACATGCTGGCGGTCCGCCGGGCCTGCCGCGTCGGCATCGTCCTCAAGGTCATCATCGAGGCCTGCCTCCTCACGGACGCCGAGAAGGTCCTGGCCTGCCAGGTCGCGAAGGACGTGGGCGCGGATTTCGTGAAGACCTCGACGGGATTCTCCAAGTCCGGCGCCACGGTCGCGGACGTCGCGCTGATGCGCCGGACCGTGGGACCCTCCGTGGGAGTAAAGGCCGCCGGCGGGATCCGCAGCTTCGACGACGCCCTGGCCATGCTGGACGCCGGCGCGAACCGCCTGGGCACCAGCCAGGGCGTCACCCTGGTGAGCGGCCAGTCCCTGGGAAGCGGCTACTGAGGGTTCCGATCCTCCGAATACGAAGCGGCCCCCGGTGTTCGGGGGCCGATTTTTTCGCGCGCCGGAGATGAGCGTCCAACGGCGTCGCGATCGTATCGGAGCTGCCGGAATAATCGTGAGGTTCGACGAAGCCCGAAGGGCTTCGTTGCCGCCGGGCCCGCGGCCCGGCGCTATTCCGGAAAACTCATCGTTTGCCCTGGTCAAAGGGCTCCCCCGAGGCCCGGGGCGCCTGGCTGCTCTTGGAGAAGAGGACCAGGGCGATCAGGGTGACCACGTAGGGGAAGGCCTTCAAGAGGAGACCCGGTATCCGGGAGAACTGGGGAATCACCTGGGAGACGTTGGCGATCGTGGCCGCGAACCCGAAGAAGGCCGTGGCCCCCAGGATGCCCAGGGGTTTCCACTGCCCGAAGATCAGGGCCGCCAGGGCCAGGAAGCCCAGGCCCGCGACGTTTCCGTTGAACTCCCCGGAATAGGTCACCAGGATGATCCCGCCCGCCAAGCCCGCCAGGGCGCCGGACAGCACCACCGCGATGTAGCGCATGCGGTAGACGTTGATACCCGCCGCGTCGGCGGTCTGGGGGTGTTCCCCGCAAGCCCGGAGGCGCAGGCCGAAGGGGGTCTTGTAGATGACGAACCAGGCGACGGCCAGGACCGCGGCCATCAGCCAGGTGGTGGCGTACGTCTTCGTGAAGAACAGGGGACCCAGGATCGGTATGCCCGAGAGGACCGGGATGTCCGAGGGGATGAAGCCCAGGACGATCCGGACGTTCCCGGACCCGGTCATGGTCCGGGCCAGGAAGACCGTCAGGGATCCGGCGATCATGTTGATCGCCGTGCCGCTGATGACCTGGTTGGCCTTGAGGCTGATGCTGGCGAAGGCGTGGAGCAGGGAGAAGAGGGCCCCCACGACCACGGCCGCTCCCAGGCCCATCCAGAGCGCGCCGGGATTTCCGGGACCCAGTACCGTCTCCATGCGGCTGGCAACGACGGCGCAGGTGAAGGAGCCCGATACCATCAGCCCCTCGAGGCCGATGTTCACCACGCCGGAGCGCTCGCTGAACAGGCCCCCCAAGGATGCGGCCAGCAGGGGTACGGTGAAGGCGACGGCGTAGGGGAAGATCAAGGCGAGGGTATGCATCCTAGGCCTCCTTGTTCCACTTCCGCGTGATGCGTTCCCAGAGGCGGGTGAATAGCACGCCCGTCGCGGCGAAGTAGATGATGATGGCGATGATGGTGTCCCCGATCTCCGGCGGAACCTTGGTCATGGCGTTCATGAAACCCTTCCCCGAGTGGAGGATCCCGAAGAACAGGGAGGAGGCGAGTACGCCCCAGGGGCTGTTGGCCCCGAGGAGCGCCACGGCGATGCCGTCGATGCCCGCCGAGGGTACGACGCCGATCTGCATGTTCACCGCGTATCCCAAATAGTAGGTGGCCCCCGCCAGGCCCGCGAGGATTCCCGAGATGGACATGGACAGTACGATGTTCTTGGGGACGTGGATGCCCGCGTATTCCGCGGCATACCGGTTGAAGCCCACGGCCTTGAGCTCGAAGCCCAGGGTCGTCTTTTCCAGGATGATCGCGATGACGATCACCGCGGTCAGGGCCAGGAAGACGCCCATGTTGATGTAGGAACCCCGGAAGATGTTCGTGAGCCATTCGACCCGGAAGGACGCCAGGGCGGGGATGCGCCGGGATTCGGTCTCCAGGAAGGTGCCTTTGAAATAGGCCGGGATCGTGTAGTACACGGTCCAGTAGGCGATCCAGTTCATCATGATGGTCGCCACCACCTCGTGGACGTTGAACTTGGCCTTGAGGAAGCCCGGAATCGCGGCCCAGAGGGCTCCGGCCGCCGCGGCGGCCAGGACGATCAGGGGCAGGAGGATCATCCGGGGCATCTGGACGGACAGCCCGATGGCGGTGGCCGTGAGTCCCCCCATGAGCATCTGGCCGGAGGCTCCGATGTTGAACAAGCCGGTCTTGAAGGAGAAGGCCACGGCCAGGCCGGTGAACACGAGGGTCGTTGCGGAGGCAAGGGTGTTGCCGATGCGCTCCATGTTCATCAGCCCTCCGCGGAAGAGGTAGTAGAAACCCGCGAGGGGGTTGGATCCGGAGAGGGCCATGAAGACCGCGCCGGCCAGGAGTCCCAGGACCACCGCGGCCAGGGCGGTGAAAAGATTCTTGAAGCGGCTCATTCCGTCCCTCCCGCGCCCGCGATCCCGGCCATCATGAGGCCGATCTCGCTCTCGTTGGTCTCCTTCGGCAGCTTGACGCCCGTAAGCTCCCCGTGGCTGATCACCGCGATCCGGTCGGAGAGATCCATGATCTCGTCCAGCTCCAGGGAGACCAGGAGTACCGCCTTGCCGTTGTTCCGCTGCTCCACTAGCCGTTTGTGGATGTACTCGATGGATCCCACGTCCAATCCCCGGGTGGGCTGTACCGCCAGGAGCAGCTCGGGGTCGTGGTCGATCTCCCGGCCCACGATGGCCTTCTGCTGGTTTCCCCCGGAGAGGGTCCGGCCCATGGAGAGGGCGCCCTGGCCGGATCGGACGTCGAAGTCCCGGATCAGCTTTTCCGCGTGGTCCCGGATGGCCTTGCGATTCAGGAACCCCTTATGCGAATAGGGCTCGCGGCCGTAGATCTCCAGGATGAAGTTGTCCTCCATGGTGTAGTCCAGGACCAGGCCCCGCTTCTGCCGGTCCTCGGGGATGTGGGCCATGCCGGCCATCACCCGGGAATGGATGTCGTCGTGGGTGATGTCCCGGCCCTTGAAGAGGATGGAGCCGGATTCCACCTTGCGCAGACCGGTCAAGGCCTCCACCAGCTCGGTCTGGCCGTTGCCGTCCACCCCCGCCAGACCTAGGATCTCCCCCCGGTGCACGTCGAGGGAGAAATTCTTCAAGGCCTGGGTCTTGCGGCTGGACAGTACGTTCAGGTTCCGGATCGACAGGACCGCCTCGCCCCGCTCCTGGTCCCGCTTGTCCACGGTGAAGTTAACCGTGCGACCCACCATCATCTCCGCCATCCGGGACTCCGCCACGTCCGCGACGTCCACGGTGTCGACGACCTTGCCGCGCCGAATGACGGTGCAGCGGTCCGCGATGGCCTTGATCTCCTTGAGCTTGTGGGTGATGAGGAGGATGGATTTTCCCTCCTTGATCAGGTTCCGAATGATCTGCATGAGGTCCGTGATTTCCTGGGGCGTCAGCACGGCGGTGGGCTCGTCGAAGATGAGCACTTCCGCGTTGCGGTAGAGCATCTTGATGATCTCCACCCGCTGCTGCATCCCCACGGAGATGTCCTCGATCTTGGCGTCCGGATCCACGTTCAGGCCGTACTGCTCGGACAGGGCCTTGATCCGCTTGGCGGCGTCCCGGGTCTGAAGCATGGGGCCTACGGTGGGTTCCATCCCCAGGATGATGTTCTCCGTGACCGTGAAGTTGTGAACCAGCTTGAAGTGCTGGTGGACCATGCCGATGCCCAGGGCGTTGGCCACGTTGGGGTTGTGGATGGCCACCTCGTTGCCCCGGACCTTGATGACCCCGGCGTCCGGCCGATACAGGCCGAAGAGGATGCTCATCAGGGTGGACTTGCCCGCCCCGTTCTCCCCCAGGAGGGCGTGGATCTCGCCCTTCCGGAGCTGCACGGTGATATCGTCGTTGGCGCGTATTCCGGGGAAGTCCTTGGTGATGTGGAGCATCTCGACTATGTATTCCATGCCCTCTCCTTGGCGCGGGCCAAGGAGGGGGGCCCCCTTGGCGTCGAACGTCCCGCGGACGGCCGCGGGTTTCGGAACAGCAGTATAATCCGCCCCCCGGGGGCTCGACAAGAAAAAAGCCGCCGCCTCGCGGCGGCGGCCCTGGATTGCCGGGGCGGATTCCTACTTGATGAAGGTGCCCTGGTCGGCGGGAACCGTGATGGTTCCGTTCTGCATGAGCTTGAAGATCTCCTCGACCTTGGCCTGGACTTCGGGGGCGAGGTTGGGATTCTTGGCGGGGATGCCGACGCCGTTGTTCTTGGCGTCGAAGGTGAGGGTCTTCCCGCCGGGGAAGGTCTTGTCCAGCTCGGCCTTGATCATGTCGAAGGCGGCCACGTCGATGCGCTTCATGGCGCTGGTCAGGATGACGGACTTGTCGCCGGTGTAGATGCCGTCGGCGTACTGGTCAACGTCCACGCCCACGATCCAGGCGGTCTTGCCCGCGGTGGCCCGGGCCTTGGCCTCGTTGATGGCGCCCACGCCCACGCCGCCGGCGGCCGCGAAGATCACGGTGACGCCCTTGTCGTACATGGAGGCGGCGATCTGCTGGCCCGCGGCCACGTTGTCGAAGGAGCCCTGGTAGATCACGTTCTCGGCCTTGATGGTGATCTTGGTTCCCAGGTTCTTGTTCGCGTAGTCTACGCCCCGCTGGAAGCCCCAATTGAACTTCTGGACCGGGGGAATCTCCATGCCGCCGATGAAGCCGAAGGACCCGGTCTTCATCTGGAGGGCGGCGGCGACGCCGGCCACGAAGCCGGACTCGTGCTCCGCGAAGAAGATGGACACGGTGTTGGGACCGACCACGTTCTTCCAGTCCCCGGCGTGGGGGCTGCCGTCGATCAGGACGAACTTGGCGTCCGCGTACTTGGTCTGGGCCTGGAAGATGGTGGTCTCGAACTTGAAGCCCGGGGTCACGATGAACTTGTAGCCCGCATCGTAGAGGTTGCCGATTTCCTTGAGGTAATCCGCCTCGGTGGTCCCGGAGGGCTTCAGGTACTTGGTGTCCAGCTTGAACTCGGTGCCGGCGCGGAGGACGCCTTCCCAGGTTCCCTGGTTGAACGACTTGTCGTCGATGGTGCCGGCGTCGGTGACCATGCCGACCTTCATGGACGGGGCGGCGGGAGCCGGAGCTTCTTTCTTCGCGCAGCCGGCCACGGCCAGTACCAGAAGGATGCCGATGAGGACGACGGAAATCTTGGATTTCATGAAGGTTTCCTTCACATTTGGGACATTACGGACGCACACGGCTTCCGTCCTGGGCGAAGCGCCGCCGGCCGAATTCGCGAGCCTGCCGCGCGACACCGGGGACCAGTATCATACACCACCGGTACCGGGTGTACAAGAGGAAGCGCCGAAATCCCGGAATTCCGCGACGATCCTGTCCTTCGGCCATCCCGAGCGGTACCGGACATCGTCGGTCAGGCGGGCGATCATGACCAGGCCCAGGCCCCTCCATCGGCGGGAGCCGGGATCGTAGGCGGTCCGGGCGATTGATCCGTTCCGGGCGTCGGGACCGTTCCGGACGAAATCCCGGAAGGACTCGGACCGGAAGGAGAAGGACAGGCGCGCCGAATCCCCGGAGGCGCGCAGGCGCACCCGTATGAGGCCGCCCGCGGGCCGGGAATGCCGCACGATGTTGTCCAGGATCTCTCCCCCCGCCAGCCGGATCCGGTTCCCCAGGGAAGGGCGGGTCGGGGGAATAGTGTCCAGCCAGTCCTCGAAGGCCGGAACGGCCTCGGGATCCGCCGGAAGGACCGCGGAGCGGAGAATCCGAGGCGGGGAGCCGTCCATCCGGGTCGATCAGGCCAGGCCCTTGAGGGTCCGGGTTACGGGAAACCGGTCCGAGAATCCGGTGGACTCGATGGCCAGCCGGACGATCTCGGAGGGCTTCAGGATCCAGAGCTTCTTGCCCGCGGCCTCCGCGTCCTCCAGGGCCACCATGAGGGCGCCGAGGCCGGCGGAGGAAAGGGTCGTGACGTGTTCCATGTCCACCGCCGTGTCGGTTTCCCGTACGGTTCGGTAGACGCGGTCCTGGAACTCCGTGAAGGTGTAGCTGTTCACGGGGCCGGTCAGGACCAGGACCGTGAAGGTCCCCTCCCGGCGCTCCTCGATGTTGAGCTGGTTCATGTCGGGCTCCTGGCTTGGGTGTCGTATTTCAGCGCGAAGACGGTGATGTCGTCCTCCAGCCGGTCGTCCGTGAAGGCCAGCAGGTCGGCGACCACACCCTCCGCGAGTTCCCGGGCGGATTTTCCCCGGTGGTTCGAGAAGGATCTCTGGAGACGTTCCTTGCCGTACCGTTCCCCCCGGAGATTCTCGGAATCCAGGATCCCGTCCGTGGAAAGGAGGAGGACGGCGTCCGAGGCCAGGGGGACCCGCCGGAGTTTCAGGTAGGGCCGGATGTCCCGGACGAATCCGAGCACCCGTCCCTCCCCCTGGATCTCGATGATCGTGTTGAACACCGGGGAATACAGGAAGAGGACGGGGATCCCGCAGTTGATGAAGTACAGGGAGTCCTTCGCGAAATCGAAGTACCCGAAGATCCCCGCGAAGAAGGTCCCCCGGGGGAGGTTGTCCTTGATGAAGGCGTTCGCGCGCTCCGCGATCCGGGTGAAGTCCTTTTCCTCCTTGAGGAAGGTCCGGATCATGGTCTTCAGGATGATCATGGACATGGAGGCGTTCAGGCCCTTGCCGGAGACGTCCCCGGCCACGAAGAAATACCGGTCCGAGCTCAGCCGGAGGAAGTCGATGAAGTCGCCCCCGAGCTTCCGGGTGGACCGGGCCAGGAAGTGGGCGTCCGCCTTGGGGTGGTCGATCCGGTCCACGTTCCCCTGGATGGATTCGATCACCTGGCTGGAGTAGGCGATCTCCCGGTCCACGGTGCTCAGGATGGATTCCCGGGCTATGTTCTTCACGTAATACAGGACCACGAACAGCTTTCCGTAGATGGACCGCAGGGTCTCGTAGTCGTAGGCGGTGTAGTCGCCCCCGGAGGAGCGGGCTCCCAGGGCCAGGATGCCGAGGGTTTCCCGGCCTTCCCGGACCGCGATCAGGGCCTCCGCCCGATAGGATTCGAAGATCTCCAGGAATTCCTTCTTGAACACCGCGTAGGCCCGGTTGGCCACGACCTCGGTCTTCAGCAAGACCGTGACTCCCGTGCGGGCCAACTCCCGCAGGGCCCGGGAATCCCCCGGGAGGGTCCGCTCGGTGCCGAAGGTCGAGAACACGGGCCGAAGGGCCCCCTCGTCGTCCGCCACGAGGATGGCGAGATCCCGGAACTCGAGGGGCTCCGAGAGGATGGAGTGGACCTGCCGGAGGACCGTGTCCCGGCCTCCCGAAAGGTCCACCCGGGCCAGGGCGTCCTGGAGGGCCTCGCGGTATTTCCTCCGGCCCGCGATGGGGTCCAGGAAGCGGTTCACGAAGGCGGAGGCCAGGTAGGCCCCCAGGGCGAAGATCAGGAACACGAACCCCGCCGCGCTCGACGCCGGCAGGCCGGCGCGCAGGATCGCGGCCGAGGCCCACCCCACGGGAATCCCCGTCAGGGTGAGCAGGAGGAGGTAGGACAGGACCCTGCGGCCTACCTCCTTCCAGGCGAAGATCCGGGAGATGGAGACCGCGAAATAGTAGCCCACCCCCAGGATGATGGGGCTTAGGGTGGAAAGGAGGTAGAAGGCCCCGATCCGGAGGACCTGGGGCAGCCGGATGGCCAGCAGGAACCCCACCACGATGCTGACGACGATGCCCAGGGCCAGGATCCGGCTCTGCTGCTGGTAGATGCGGCTGCGCATGGAAAAGCTGCGGAACGTCAGAAGGATCGCCCCCAGGAATCCCAGGCCCGCCGCGCCGACGGTGACGGCCCCGTACAGGGGACCCTCGTGCCGGATGAAGTCCAGGTTGACCCGTTCCACGTGGCGGACGTAGAGCTCCGTCCCGAGGTTCAGGGCGAAAACGGCCGCCGTGGCCGCCACGGCCAGGAGGTCGGCCGCGGCGTTCTTGGAATCGTAGGGAAAGGTCAGGCAGACCCGGAACAGGGCTATGTATCCCGCGGCGGCGGCGGCCGCGGCCAGTCGGGTCAGGAAGAGGGGGACCGCCTGGGTTTCCGCGTAGGGTTGTGCGGAGATGTAGGCGATCCCCATGGAGACCGTGAAGACCGAGAAGAATCCGGCCACGATCAGGAAGTACCGGCTCCAGGCGGTGCCCCGGATACGGGGCCGGGCCCGGATCCAGAGGGTGAGGAGTACCGGGGGGGCCAGGAAGGCGAAAACCGTCAGTCCCATAGTCTACCCACCTTGGCGGCCAGGATGGTGATGTCGTCCCGAAGCTGCCGTCCCTCCACGTAGGAGTAGGCGAACCCGGCGAGGCCTTCCACGAAACTCTCCGCGGATTCCCGGGAGGATTGCTGCAGGAGCCGCTCGAAGGCGGCGGATTCGCCCAGCTGTTCCCCGTTCCGGTTCTCGAGCTCCAGCAGGCCGTCGGAGGCCACCAGGATCACGTCGTCGGTCCGAAGGGGGATCTCCTCGACGACGATCTCCCCCTCCAGGGGCAGGAGGCCGAGGAGACTCATGGTGGACTCCAGCTTCTTGGGCTTGGCGCCCAGGGCGGTCTGGGAGACGACGATGGGATCCGACATGGAGGCGTTCACGTACCGCAATACCTTCTCCCCCGTATCGACGATCCCCAGGAAGATGACCGTGTACTTGTCCTCGAACCGCATCGACCGGATGGCCTCGTCCACGCTTCGCACCAGGAAGGCCAGGTCGGACTTGTCCGGCGCCATCCGGATCGTGTTCACGATGATGCCCATGATCAGGGCCGCGGCCAGTCCCTTGCCGGACACGTCCCCCACCACGAGGAGGGTGCGGCGGTAATCGATGGGGATCACGTCGTAGTAGTCCCCGGAGACGTTGACCAGGGGGCGGTAGTAGGCCGCGGTCTCCAGCTTCGCCATCTTGGGCATCTCCTTGGGAAGGAAGGAGCGCTGGGTCTCCGCGATCAGGGACCACTCCTTGGAGAGGGCGGCGATCTCGAAGAGCCGGGCCACCGTGGCGATCCGGCTGAAGTAAAGCTGGAGCTCCCCCTGGAGCATCCGGAAGGCCTCGGGCTCCACGGCCCCGCCGATCCGGGTGAAGAAGTAGAAATGGAAGCCCTCGCAGACGATCAGGAAGCCCCGGCTTCCCGGGCCGCCCGGGTGGACGTTGAAGCCTTCGTCCAGGAAGAAGAATCCGTCCGGCCAACCCCGGAAATTCCGCTTGATGGTCCGGAGGATCTCCTCGTCCGTCGTCGTCGCCGAGGGGCTGGCGTAGTAGGTTTCCCAGGTGGAGTCCTTGACGAACAAGAGGCTCGCGTCGGCCCGCTTCTCCAGGTGCTCCCGGGCGGCCTCCACCAGGTCCGCCACCGTGAAGGAGACCCGGAGCCGCTCCACGAAGTCCAGGATGATCCGGGTCTCCGGGCGGCCGAAGTGCCGCTTCCGGAGGTCCGAGTCCAGGGCCCGGAGAACGGCGATCCGGGCCAGGAAGAGGACCATGAAGGTGGCCGCCCCCAGGGCGGAGGCGGTCGGCAGGGGTATGCCCGGGACCGCGAAGAACAGGATGATCGTGAACGCGGCCGCGAAGGCCAGCGTGGCCGCCCAGGTCCCAAGGCGCAGGGCTTTCGGAAGGAACATTAGGTCTCCTTGAACGCGGCCCTCACGGCCGAGGGTCGATGATGTTCCGGATGAAGGACAAGAGGACCGTCAGGGCGTTCTCGTTGGCGCCCCCCTCGGGGATGATGATGTCCGCGTACCGCTTCGTGGGCTCGATGAACTCGAAATGCCCCGGCCGCACGACGTTCAGGTACTGTTCGATGACGGAATCCACGGTGCGTCCCCGCTCCTTGATGTCCCGGCCGAGCCGCCGGATGAACCGTATGTCGTCCGGGGTGTCCACGAAGATCTTGAGGTCGATCAGGTCCCGTATTCTCTTATCGGTGAAAACCATGATCCCCTCGAAGATAACCAGCCTCCGGGGCGTCACCCGGATCGTGGCTTCCGCCCGGCGGTGGTGCACGAAGTCGTAGGTCGGCATCTCGATCGGCCGCATGGCCTTGAGCTCCTGGAGGTGGGCGGACAGGAGTTCGGTGTCGAAGGCCTCGGGGTGGTCGAAGTTGAAGGCCGTGATGTTGGAATTGGAGATGTACTCCGCGGACTTGTAGTAATTGTCCTGGGGGAGGAAGACGAAGTCCGACACGACCTCGGAGATCTTCCGCACGATGGTCGTCTTGCCCGACCCGGACCCCCCGCAGATCCCGATGATCATCGCCGTAGCCATGTTGGGCAGGATACCACCGCCTCGGGGTATCCGCAACGGGCGGTTTCCGGGTCGGACCTATCCGGAAGTCGGATCCGGCCAGCGGTTCCGGAAGGCCACCTTCTCCAGGGGTTCCCTCTGCCGGGGCCCGGTCTCCCGCTCCTTCTGCCAGTCCGTCAGAAGGTCATCGGGGCCCCGTTGCCCCACGATGACCAGGGTCTGCACCACGTAGTCCTCCGGGATGCCCAGAACCTTCCGGACCTTGCCCGGGGAGTACCCGGCGATGGGATGGGCCACCAGGCCCTCGTGGGTCGCCTGGAGGACCAGGCTCATGACCGCCAGGCCCAGGTCGAAGGGGGCGTAGTCCCGGCCCTCGTCCAGGCGGCAGTCCAGGGAGGGTTTCTGGACCGCGACGACGATCAAGGGGGCCCGGGTGGCCCACTTGTTGCCCTCCGGAAGGGTCTCCCGGAGCCCGGCCAGGGCGTCCCCGGTGACCGCCACGAATCTCCAGCTCTGCTTGTTGAAGCAGGACGGCGCCAAGTGCGCCGCCGAGAGGAGACGTTGAACCTGGTCCTCCGGCAGGGGGTCCGGGGCCAGTCCCCGGTACGCCCGGCGATCCTCGATTTCCTTCATCAGGGTCATGGCGAGCCTTCCTCCTCGGTACGGAAGTCGTATATGTATCAATATATTGAATCCACTGCGCCGGCGTCCCCGATTTTCTCCACGAAATGCCGGAATCGCCGCATTGCGGGATCCCCGAAACGGCCGCACCCTGGAATAAGGGACGGCATCGCAGGCCTCGGATCCGCCCGGATTCCGGGAGCGATCCGGGCGGCCGTCCCGAAATTTCCCAAGGAGGCACGTATGAAACGAATCCTGGCCGCGATCCTGGCGATCGCCCTGGCCCTGCCCGTCCTGGCCCAGGCTCCCGTGGTTTCGGAGCTCAAGGGCAAGTCCGTGGAACTGACGATCTGGACCCACGAGGACCCCGCCCGCACAGCCCTGGAGAAGCGGCTGATCTCCGAATTCTCCGCCGCGAATCCCGGGGTAAAGGTCAACTACGTCACCTATCCCTCCTCGAAGATCAAGGACATCGTGGTGGCCGGATTCTCCGCGAACCAGGGCCCGGACATCTTCAACCTGGAGATCTTCGACGAGTACCAGTTCATCGTGAACGGCCGGGTGGCGCCGGTGGACCTCAAGGCCGCGGGCTTCAAGAGCGCCCGGGACCTCCAGGGCAAGTACCTGCCCGGCATGCTCGACCCCGTGACCGAGGGCGGCAAGGTCTACGGCCTGCCCCTCGAGCTGACCAACTGGTGCATCTACCTCAACAAGAAGATCTTCCGGGACGCCGGCCTCGACCCGGACAAGGACTGGCCGAAGACCTGGGAGGACGTGGTCGCGGTCTCCGAGAAGATCGTGAAGCGGGACGGCCAGATCATAACCCGCCGGGGTTTCGACTTCCGCTACGGATACTACCTGACCTCGGTGCTCCCCATGGTGGAGCAGCTGGGCGGGGAGCTCATCTCCAAGGACGGCAAGAAGGCGATCGTGGGGGACGCGGCCTGGCTCAAGGTTCTGACGTATTTCCGGGACTTCGGCCCGAACGGGAAGAACCTGGGATCCCCGACCTATACGGACGCCCGTCGCCTCTTCGACAATGACAAGAACGAGATCGCCATGTCCCTGTCGGGGCTGTACCAGGAAGCCCGCATGCGGGGCGCCAATCCCGCCTTCTTCAACAGCTCCGACTGGATGGTCATCCCCTTCCCCCAGTGGAAGGACGCCGTCAAGAAGGTGCCGAACAACTACTACGGCCACTACTACATGGTGAACGCCCAGAAGCCCAAGCTGAGCCAGCAGGCCGCCTGGGCCCTGGTCTCCTACATGCTGAGCCACGGGGCGGAGTACCTGGAAAAGGTCGCCATCGTCCAGCCCACCAAGGCCTTGATGGAATCCGCGACCTTCAAGAACATGCCCTACTCGGACGTCTTCGCCAAGGACATGGCCGCCGGGCACATCGTCTACTACGGCGCCTCCAGCTCCAAGATCGAGGCGCTCTTGAAGGAAGCCTTCACTTCCGTCATGCTGTCCGGAGCGGAGCCCGCCAAGGCCCTCGAGAAGCTTCGGAGGGACGTGACCGCGGCCTTGGCCGAGGAGTGATCCCCGGGTATCCTTGACAACGCCGGGCGGAGATCCCCGGGATCTCCGCCCGCGAAGGGGCGTCCGGCGCCACGGCGACCGGCCGGGCGCCCCGGAAATCCCTCCCTACGGAGCGCCCATGAAACCGGCTTCCACCTCGGGTGTCCTCGAACGCAACCGATCCCGTTGGGGCTGGGCGTTCACCGCGCCCGGCCTCGTGTTCTTCGGCCTCTTCTCGTTCTACCCGATCCTGAACGCGATCTGGACCAGCTTCTTCAACAAGAAGCTCCTGTCCCTCCGTCCGCCCAAGTTCATCGGATTCCAGAACTACGCCCGGGTGCTCGGGTCCGAGGACTTCTGGAACTCCGTCCGGGCCACCGCGGTCTTCACGACCGGGGTCTTCGTGCCCCTGTTCACCCTGAGCCTCCTCCTGGCCGTCTTCATCGCCTCCCGGAAGAGGTTCCGCAGGCTCTTCCAGATGGCCCTCTACTCCCCGGCCGTCCTGTCCTCCGTGGTGGCGGCCCTGATCTGGCTCCTCCTCCTGGACCCCCGGGGCCTGGCCAACCAGTTCGTGAACCTTGTCGCCGGGACCCCCGGGGTGGACCGGCGGTGGCTGTCCGACGGGACCATGGTCCAGGTGTCCACCATGATCGTCTACGTCTGGAAGTACGTGGGGTACTTCACGATTCTCTTCATCACCGGGATCGGGAAGATCCCCGAGTCCGTCTACGAGGCCGCGGTGATCGACGGGGCGGGCCCGGTCCAGAGGTTCTTCCGGATCACCCTGCCCCTCCTGCGGCCCACCACGGTCCTGGTATCCGTGATGATCCTCATCCAGTGCCTGAAGACCTTCAGCACCCAGTACCTCTTCACCCAGGCCGGGGCTCCGGTGGGGCCCGTGAACGTCATCACCCTGAACATCTACAACACCGCCATGCGGGACCTCAACCTCGGACGGGCCAGCGTCATGAGCACCCTCCTGTTCCTGTTCATGCTGGGGCTGACCTGGGTCCAGCTCCGGTTCTCCCGCCGGGACGAGGTGGAGTTATGACATCCCGGCTCGGAGCCCTCCGCCCCGGGGAAATCCTGGGGAGCGCCGCGGCCCTGGCCTTCCTGGCCGCCGCCTGTCTCCTGGTCCTGGTGCCCCTGGTCTTCATGGCCGGGGCCTCCTTCATGCCCGCCCTGGACATCCTGAAGATGCCCTACCGGTGGATCCCCCAGACCTGGAAGCCCGCGAACTACCTTCGGGCCCTGGCGGGAAACGACGGGAACTGGATGTACCTGCGGAACATCCTCAACTCCCTCATCGTCTCCTCCAGCATCGCCGTGTCCACGGTCTTCCTCTCCTCCCTGGTCGGGTACGGTCTGGCCAAGTTCCGGTTCAAGGGAAGCCAGGTAGTATTCCTCCTTATAATGGCCACCATGATGATCCCCTTCGAGACCGTCATGATCCCCCTGTACATGATCACGGTGAAGCTGGGGCTCCAGGACAGCTACGCGGGTCTCATCGTCCCCTTCCTGATGAACGCCTTCGGGGTCTTCCTGATGCGCCAGTACCTGATCACCTTCCCCGGGGAGATCCTGGACGCCGCCCGGATCGACGGGTGCTCGGAACCCCGGATCTTCCGGGAGATCGTGTTCCGGAACGCGGGTCCCGCCGCGGCGACCCTGGCGGTGCTGTCCTTCCGCCAGCAGTGGGACAACCTCCTGTGGCCCCTCCTGGTGGCCCAGCGGGAGGAGATGAAGACCATCCCGGCCTACATCGTGAAATTCGCGGCGGAAAAGCACGCCGACGAGGGCGCCATGATGGCGGTGGCGGTGATCGCCAGCCTCCCGGTCTTCGCCCTCTTCTTCGGGCTCTCGAAGTACTTCCTGGGGGGATCCGCGGTCTACTCGGCGGGCAAGGAATGATCGACCTCTTCGTGTTCGACCTGGGAGGCGTCCTCGTCCGGGACTTCGACATCCTTCCCGAGGCGGCCCGGCTCCTGGGCCTGCCGGAGGACCGTATGCGGGACCTGGCCCGCCCGGACATGGAGGACTATATGTCCGGGCGGATCGGTGCCGGGGAATACTGGGAGCGGTTCCGGGCCCGATCCGGGATCCGGGTCCCGGAGAACTACTGGGACACCCTCTTCCGGCCCGTCCTGGACTCTGCTTCGGAAGCCCTGGCCCGTTCCCTGCGGCCATTCGGCCGGGTCGTGTGCGGCACCAACACGATCGACGTCCACTACGACTGGCTCCGGGACCGCGGATACTACGACTGCTTCGACGCCGTGTACGCCTCCCACCTTCTGGGGGTTTCCAAGCCCCGGGGGGAGTTCTGGCTCCGCATCCTGGAGGCCGAGGGGCGGGACCCCGGCCGGGTCTTCTTCACGGACGACATGGAGGAGAACGTGCGGGCCGCCGAGTCCCTGGGCATCCGGTCCCACCGGTTCGTGGACGCCGCGGGCCTGGCCGCCGCGTTGGAGGAGGCCGGAATCCCGGCGGCGGTCGAAAGGGTCCGGGCGTGAGGTCTCCGCACCTTCGGGACGGCCCGGCCACCGGAACCCGCACGGACCGTCGTCTTCCCGGGGCCGCCGGCCTCGCCGCGGCGTTCGTCCTGGCCGTCTCGGCCGCCCTGTCCGCCTGCGGCTCCCGGGTGACGGAGCCCGCGCCGGAGCCGCCCGCGGACCTGGTGGTCTACTCCTCCCACCCCGCCGAGATGGTCCGGACCATCCTCCGGGAGTTCCGGGACCGGACGGGCCTCCGGGTCCGGGTCGTGGCGGGGGGCACGGGGGAGCTCCTCGGGCGGCTCCGGTCCGGCGATGCCTCTCCCCGGGCGGACCTGCTCTGGGGCGGCGGGGCCGAGAGCCTCGCGGCGGTCGCGGACCTCCTGGAACCCTACGTATCCCCCGAGGCCGCCGCCGTCCCGGAGGGGCTCAAGGACCCGAAGGGCGCCTGGACGGGATTCACCGTCCTGCCCATGGTGATGATCGTGAACGACCGTCTCCTTCCGCCGGAGCGGGCGCCCCGGGCGTGGGCGGACCTCGGCTCGGAACGTCTCCGGGGAAGCGTGGCCTACGCGGATCCCTCGGTTTCGGGAAGCGCCTACACCATACTCCGGACCCTGCTCCTGGCGGGCGGGGGAGGGGAGGCGGGCTGGTCCCGGGTGGCTGCCTTCGCCCGGATCCTGGAGGGAAACGTTCTGCCGGAGTCCTCCCAGGTCTTCCGGGGGGTGGCTTCCGGGGAGTACCTGGCGGGCCTGACCTACGAGACCGCGGTCACCGACGCGGGGCGGTCGGGATCGGACGTCCGGGTGGTGTACCCCGCGGACGGGACCTCCGCCATCCCGGATTGCGTGGCCCTGGTCCGGGGCGCCCCCCACCCCGAGGCCGCCCGGGCCTTCGTGGATTTCGTCCTGGGGCCCGACGTGGCCGCCGTGGTGGCCGTCCGCTTCGGGCGCCGCTCGGCCCGGGCGGACGCGCCCGCCCCGGAGGGCCTTCCGCCCCTCTCGTCCCTGCGGATCCTGCCCTACGACGTGGAGCGTTCCGCTGCGGAGCGCGCCGGGACCCTGGCGCGGTTCCGGGACCTCCTGGCGGGGGCGGCGCGTCCCTGATCCGGCCCCGGGATCCCGGGGCTACCGGGAGGACGGCCGCCGTCGGGCGTCCGCGCACGACGCGGAGGAAACCTACTCGGGCTTCTTGGGCGGCCCCGGGAGGTCCGGATTCCGGATCCGTCCGGACCGGAACTCGCTGGGGGTCATCCCGACCAGGCGGCGGAAGAGGGAGCTGAAGTACCGGGGATCCCGGTACCCGCAGAGGTCCGCCACCTCTCCCACCCGGACCGAGGGATCCCGGAGCAGCTCCACCGCCCTCTGGATGCGGAACCGCGTGAGGTACTCGTTGAAGGTGTATCCCGTCCTGCGCTTGAATATCCGGGCCAGGTGGTCCCCGGAGATCCCCAGGCGCTCCGCCGCGGAATCCACGGTCAGGTCCGAGAGGTATCGGGCGGAGATCTCCTCCACCGCCGCCTCCACGTGGGCGTCCCCGGGTTCCCGGGTCCGTCCGGGCAGGTAGTTCCGGAAGAAGGCCAGGACCGGGTCGGAGGCGGAGGACCGCAGGAGGCCGTCCCGGGTTTCCCGGCTCTCGAGCTCCGCCGCGGCCCGCCGCATGGTGCCCTCCAGGGCCTCGTCGTCCACGGGCTTCAGCAGGTAGTCGAAGGCCCCCAGCCGCACGGCCTCCTGGGCGTAGCGGAAATCCGCGTACCCCGAGACGATCACGAAGAGGGGCCGCTCCGGAGGGGGCAGTTCCGACGCCTTGCGCATGAGCTCGATGCCGTCCAGGAGGGGCATCCGGACGTCCGTGAGCACCGCCTCGGCCCGTCGGCTCCGGAGCAGGTCCCAGGCCTGGGCCCCGTCCTCGGCGGCCCCGACCAGGACGAAGCCCCAGTCCGACCAGGGGACCGTGGTCTCCAGCTCCCGGCGGAAGAGCTCCTCGTCCTCCGAGATGAGGAGCCGCCTCATGCCGGGACCTCCCCGGTCCGGGCCGGAATGCGGACGACGGCACGGAACCCTCCCGTCCCGTCCGGTCCGGGATACACCCGGACCCCGTACCCGGGGCCGTACTCTAGGCGGAGGCGGCGGTTCGTGCCCGCCAGACCCATCCCGTGGTCCGAATCGGGCAGGGAGCCCTCCGCGAGGATGCGGTCCAGCCGGGCCCGTCCCTCCGCGCCGGCTCCGGGGCCGTCGTCCTCCACGACGATCACCGCGTCCCCTCCCTCGAGCCGTCCCTCGATCCGGAGAGTTCCGGGGCCCCGCTTCCGTTCGAGCCCGTGGGTGAGGGCGTTCTCCGCCAGGGGTTCCAGGACCAGGGGAGGGATGGGCACGGACTCGAGGGCGGGATCCACCTCGATCCGGAACCGGAACCGGTCCCCGAACCGGATGCGCTCCACCGCCAGGTAGTCCCGGACCAGGTCGAGGCTCTCCCCGACGGTGGTGAACTCCTCCCGGCGGGAGGCCCCGGCCCGGAGGATTTTGCCCAGCCGGGCCGCGGCCTCCGCGGCCTCCGCGTTGCGCCCCAGCTTGGCCAGGGACTTGATGGCCGCCAGAGTGTTGTGCAGGAAGTGGGGGTTCATCTGGGCGGCCAGGGCCCGTAGCTCCGCCTCCCGCAGGAGCTCCTGGCGCTCCACGGAACTCCGAAGGAGCTCCGCCAGTTCCGCGGTCATCGCGTTGAAGGACCGGGCCAGGTCTCCCAGTTCGTCGTCCCCGGAGGGCTCCACCCGGATCGAGAGATCCCCCTCCTCGACCTTACGCATCGACCGGGCCAGGCGGAGCACGGGCCCCGTCACGGCCCGGGAGGCGGGGAAGGCCAGGGCGGCGGCCACCAGGACGGAACCCAGGAGCCCCAGGACCGCCACGGCCCGGGCCGTCCGGTCGAATCCGGCGTAGAGCCCCGAGGGCAGGGCGATCCGGACCCGGAATCCCGAGGCCGAGCCGGGCACCGGCGCCTCCGGGGCAATGCCGCCTCCGGCGCTCCAGGCGGGCAGTTCGTCCTCGAAGAACCCTTCCCGGCCCGGGTCCGCGAGGTCGAAGACGACGTTCCCCCGGGGGTCCAGGACCGCGGCCCCCGCCGGGACCCGGCTCCGTTCCGCCGCGCGGACCAGGGCTTCCCGGCGGATATCCGCGACGGCGTATCCCAGGACGGAGCCCTCCGGCGAGAACACCGTCCGGGCCAGGGAGAGGACCGTCGCCTGGCCGTCCTCGGCCTGACCCCGACGGCCCTGGACGGCCAGGTCCCCGGGCCGGTCCCGGAGCAGGCGGAAGAGGCCCCAGGATCCGTACACCTCCAGGTCCCGGTCCTCGGCGACCCCGCCGAGTATCCGGGCCGGGGATCCCGGTCGCCCGAGGACGGAACCCTCCGCCTCCCGGTTGTCCCGGGAAAAGAGGGTCTGGATGCGCCGGGCCGCCCGGGCGGCCCGGGAAGGATCCGCGGAGGAGTCCGCCAGGAGGGACTGGATGTCGGGATCCCCGGCCAGGAGGGCCAGGCTTTCCGCGGCCCGGTCCGCGATCTCCCCAACCGCCGCCGCGAAGGAGGCCGCGTCGGACCGGGCCCGTGATTCCGCTTCCCGCCGGAGGGCGGTGCCGGCGGCCGAGGAATAGACCAGGGAGACCGCCAGGGCGGGGGCCACGGCCGCGGCCAGGAAGAGGCGGAAGATGTGGGCGAAATACCCGCCCCGGAGTTCCGACCGCCCCCCGGCGCCCGACATCCTAGCGTCCCGCCCCCGGATCCGTCCGGGCTTGACCCAGGAGGGCGTCCTCCACCTCGGCGATGATGGAGTCCGGAGTGCTGGCCCCCGCGGTCAATCCGACGACCCGGAAACCGAAGACCTCCGGCGGGAGTTCCCCGGCGGTCTCGATGTGCCAGGCGGGACGGCCCAGGGCTTGGGCGGCCCGGAAGAGCCGAGCCGTGTTCGCGGAGGAGCGTCCTCCCACGACCACGATCGCCTCCGCCCGGGCCGCCAGGCGGGCCAGGGATTCCTGGCGCTCCCGGGTGGCCGGACAGATGGTGTCCACGATTTCCAACCGGGAGTACCGGGAGCGGAGGACCCGGCAGACCGCGTCGAATTCCTCCTCGCTCACCGTGGTCTGGGCCAGGACACCCACGGGCTCGGACAAGTCCAGGGCTTCCGCCTCCTCCGGGGATCCCACGACGGAACAACCCGGGGCGCAGCCGGTCACGGCCACGATCTCCCCGTGGTTGCGGTCCCCCACCAGGACGACGGAGTAGCCGGCCTCGTGGAGGCGCCGAGCCCGCCGCTGGCTTGCCAGGACCCGGGGGCAGGTGGCGTCGGCCAGCCGGGCCCCCAGGGATTCCATGCGGGACCGGAGGGTCGGGGAGACGCCGTGGGCCCGCAGGATCACCGTGCGCCCGGCGATGCGGCCGTCCACGTCCCCCTCCGGGAGCACTTCCACTCCCCTGCGGCGGAGGTCCTCCACGGCCTGGGGGTTGTGGATGAGGGGGCCCAGGGTGTAGATGGGCCGGTCGGATACCGTCTCCGCGGTCCGGACGGCCAGGTCCAGGGCCCGGCGGACCCCCATGCAGTATCCCAGGGTGTCGGCTCTCAGGACGATCATGGCCCGATGATAGCGCGAAACTGCCCCGGCGGCCTAGGGAGGCCGGGGTTCCGGGGCGGGCATATTGTTCGGGACCGGAAGAACCTATATACTAACGCTCCGTTTCTCTATCCGGCGTGGCTCGCGCCCAAAAAAGGAAGGTACTATGAGCGAGAAGACCATCGTCGTGGCCCTGGGAGGCAACGCCCTGATCGAGGAGGGCACCGAGGGTACGATGGAGCAGCAGTTCGAGAACACCCGCAAGAGCATGGCCGCCATCGTGGGACTGATCAAGGAGGGCCACCGGGTGGTCCTGACCCACGGGAACGGTCCCCAGGCGGGGGTCCATCTGATCCGCAACGAGGCCGGATCCGCCAAGGTCCCCCCCAGCTCCCTGAACGTCATCGTCGCGGACACCCAGGGATCCATCGGGTACATGATCCAGCAGTCCCTGGTGAACGCCCTGGTCAAGACGGGGATCAAGAAGAGCGTCGTGACCGTCGTCACCCAGGTGGTGGTGGACAAGAACGACCCCTCCATGCTGAATCCCACCAAGTACGTGGGTCCCTTCATCCGCCCCGAGCAGATCGAGGAGTGCCGGGCCAAGGGTTGGGTGGTCAAGGAGGATCCGGGCCGGGGACACCGGCGCGTGGTGGCGTCCCCCCTGCCGGTGGACATCGTCGAGACGGAGGTCATACGGGACCTCCTCCACGACGGCCTGGTGGTGATCGCGGCGGGCGGCGGCGGCATCCCGGTCTGCAGGAACCCCGACGGCACCTACGAGGGAGTGGACGCGGTGATCGACAAGGACCGGGCCAGCGCCCTCCTGGCGAACCTCCTTAAGGCCGACGAACTCCTCATCCTCACGGGGGTGGAGAAGGTGGCCGTCAACTTCCGCAAGCCCGACCAGAAGGTCCTGGACGTCATGACCGTCCCCGAGGCGGAGAAGTACATGGCCGAGGGGCAGTTCCCCAAGGGGTCCATGGGGCCCAAGATCGAGGCTGCCGTGGACTTCATCAAAAGGGGCGGTTCCCAGGTGGTCATCACGGACCTCGAGCACGCCCAGGCCGGGGCGTCCGGCAAGGCGGGGACGAGGCTGGTGAAGTAGACGGTGGACTGTGGGCGGTGGACGGAAGCGAGGCGACGGTGTCGGCCGCGTTCCACGCCAAAGCGTGATGGGACGCCGCGATCGGCAACCATTTCCGATCACTGTCCACCGACCACCGTCCACTGCCGATTGACCAAGCCCCCCTTCCGTGGTACCTTTCGCTAACTCTGTCTCTTAAGGAAAGCGCTCATGAATAGTCTGCTTACCACCCTTCCCGTGCTTCAGGCTCCCGCCGGCACCACGGGATCCATGATGTCCACGATCGTGATGTTCGGCCTCATCTTCGTGATCTTCTACTTCCTCATCATCCGGCCCCAGAACAAGAAGCAGAAGGAACTCCAGAAGATGCTCGCGGGCATCCAGAAGGGCGACAAGATCGTCACCATCGGGGGCATCCACGGGGTCGTCCACGCCGTGAAGGAAGGCGGAACCGTGGTCGTCAAGGTCGACGACGCCTGCAAGATCGAGTTCTCCAAATCCGCGATCGCGACGGTCCTCAACCGGGATTCCTCCAAGGAAAGCGCCGAGAAGGCGGGCTCCGACAAGGGCGAGGAAGCCGCGAAATAATCCCGCCGGGGCGCCTCCCCGGCGCCCCCTGCGGCACCCCATCCTCGTGACGACTGGAGTTTTCCAATGAACAAAACGAAGCGCACGATCGTCGTGCTCGTCGTGCTTGCCCTGGCCTTCCTATTCCTGCTGCCGTCCATCCAGTGGTACTTCTTCATCCCCAAGGACGAGAAGATCCTGGCCACCGGTTCCAGCGAGCAGATCCGGGAATACGCCTGGCGCATGGCCCGGAACGACCTGGCGGAGCTGGAAAAGGCCGCCCGGGCCTCCGGAGACCAGCCCCTTCCGGCGGGCATCGAGTGGATGGCCGACCGGGCCAAGAAGCTGTACAAGGAACTGGGCCGCCCGGTGCCCGCGTCCTGGACCGCCAAGACCGTCCTGGCGGCGTACGACTCCCGCAAGTCGGCGATGTCGGACATCGAGGACCGGTACCGGACCCGGATCCAGAAGCTCAAGAACCTTCAGAACACGGTGGTCCAGTTGGGCCTGGACCTTTCCGGCGGCATGAGCGTGGTGATCCGCGCCGACCTGCCCGCCCTGGAAGCCAAGCTCGGGCACTCCCTGTCCCTCTCGGAGCGGGAGGAAGCCATGTCCCGGGCCCTGGAGGTCCTCAACAACCGGATCGACAAGTTCGGCCTCACCGAACCGGTGATCCGGCGGCAGGGCGAGGACGGGATCTACGTCGAGATACCCGGAGCCGCGGACCCGGAACGCATCAACTCCATCATCATGGGCCGCGGCCGACTGGCCTTCCACATCGTGGATGACGAGGCGACCACCCGGCTCAACGAGTATCTCGCCACCAACCCGACGGGGATCGACACGGACCTCAACGTGGCGGATCCCTCCATCATCCCGGCGGGCAACGTGGTTCGCAAGTTCTACAAGAAGGACAAGTACGGTCTGGACGAGTGGACGGGCCGGTACCTGGTGATCACCGAACAGCCCGGCCTGGACGGCAACCACATCCAGAGGGCCGAGCGGACCAACGACCCGATCACCGGGGAGCCCAACATCATCTTCGTCCTGGACAACGAGGGCGGCGAGATCTTCTACGCCCTGACCAGCGCCAACGTGGGCAAGACCCTGGCCGTGGTCCTGGACGACCGCATCAAGGCGGGGGCCCGCATCTCCGAGGCGATCCGGGAATCCGTCCGCATGACGGGCTTCAGCGTCGAGGAGTCCGCGAACCTGGCCTTGATCCTGCGTTCCGCCGCCCTGCCGGTCGAGCTGATCGTGGAGAGCCAGCAGGCCATCGGCGCCTCCCTGGGCGAGGATTCCATCGAGGAGGGCAAGCGCGCGGTGGTCATCGGACTGCTCGCGGTCATGGCCTTCATGCTGCTCTACTACAAGGGCGCGGGCATCAACGCGGCCCTGGCCCAGGTGGTGAACCTCTACCTCATGCTGTCCATCCTGTCGGGGTTCAACCTGACCCTGACCCTGCCGGCCATCGCGGGGTTCGTGCTGACCGTGGGCATGTCGGTGGACGCCAACGTGATCATCTTCGAACGCATCAAGGAGGAGCTCCGGGCGGGCAAGGGCCGAAGGGCCTCGATCGAGGCGGGCTTCGACAAGGCTTTCTGGGCCGTCATGGACGGAAACCTGACCACGATCATCGCGGCGCTTTTCCTGGCCCAGCTCGGCTCGGGTCCCATCCAGGGCTTCGCGGTCAGCCTGGCCATCGGTAACCTCTCCTCCTTGTTCACCTCCCTCTTCGTGTCCCGGCTCCTCTTCGACTTCGGAACGGACCGGGGGCTCAAGGGAGTTTCCATCAGCTGGAGGATCAAATGAAGCGCGTGATTCGATTCGACCGAGGATTCCTTGCCGCCGCGCTCATCTCCGTCGCGCTGATAGCCTTCGGAATCTTCGGCCTGGCCACGAAGGGCATCAACCTGGGCGTGGACTTCCAGGCCGGAATCAACCAGTATGTCCAGATGGTCTACCCGGCCCTGGAAGTATCCTACTCCGGCGCCGGGAACGCGGTGTTCTCCGTGACCGATACGCGGGCCGTCCTGGTATTCTCCGGGGCGGACGTAGAGAACAAGACCATCGAGTACGACCTGGCGACCGCCGGCAACCTGGCGGACCTGGCCGCGGCCCTGTCCTCCCAGCCCGGCATATCCGCCCGGGTCACCGACGGCGGGGGCAAGCCCGCGACCGGCCTGGTCCCGACCTACCAGGGGGACATCCGGCTGACCGCCGAAGCCGCCCGCCTCTCCCGGGAGCCCGAGACCGAGGCCGAGTACTACGCGGGGATGGACAAGGTCCGGACCGCCGCGTCGACCATCGGCTCCGTTTCCGTGCAGAGCGTGGGGGAGCGGCTCCGCCAGCAGTACATCATCCGGCTCCGGGATGACGGGTCGGACCCGAAATTCAGCACCACCAGCGCGGAGCGCATCCGCACGGCCCTGGAGGCCGAGTTCGGCGCCGGCCGCGTGGCGGTCATGAAGACGGACTTCGTGGGCGCCCGGTTCTCCAAGGACCTGGCGGACAACGCCTGGAAGCTGACCCTCTTCACCGTGCTGGCGATCCTGATCTACGCCACCGTGCGGTTCAAGATCCAGTACGCCCTGGGAGCGGTCCTGGCCATCCTCCACGACGCCCTGATCATGATCACCTTCATCGTCTGGACCCGGATCGAGTTCAACACCTCCACCCTGGCGGCCATCCTGACGATCCTGGGTTACTCGATCAACGACACCATCGTCATCTTCGACCGGATCCGGGAGGACCGGAGGCTTCTTCCCACGGAGCCCTTCCACTCGGTGTTGAACAAGTCCATCACCGAGACCCTGGGGCGGACCGTGATCACCACGGTCACCACCCTGCTGGCGGTGCTGGCCCTGTACATCTTCACCACCGGAAGCATCCAGGACTTCGCCCTGGCCCTCTTCGTGGGCATGATCTCCGGAACGTACTCGACGGTCTTCATCGCCACCGCCTTCGTCGCGTTCTGGAACGACCAGGCGGAGAAGCGCAAGAAGACCCAGGGTACGGCGCCGGCGGCCAAGAAGCCCGGAGCCGCCCCGGTACTCAAACCGGCCAAGTAGGAACGAGATTCGATGAATAGCCGGCCGCCCCGTCGGGGCGGCCGGGCTTTACAAAGACGCCCCGTTTTCGTATATTCGTCAAGCACATGGCGCCGTGCGATAGTAATCGCGCGGCGTGAGGAAGTGATTTAAAAATGCGCTATCGCGCATGGCGCCGTACCCAAGCGGTAAGGGAGAGGTCTGCAAAACCTTCATGCGGCGGTTCGATTCCGCCCGGCGCCTAAAACGACAGCCGCCCTTTGGGGCGGCTGTCGTTTTATCGAGGCGAGGGCGGAATCGAACCGAAGCGAGCGCCGAGCGGAGCGAGGATGAGCGCGCAGGATGCGCGCGGAAGCGAGCGGAGGCGGTCCGGAAGCCCGAGACAGGAAGTCGAGGGCTGGAGGACGATTCCGCCCGGCGCCTAAACGAAAAGCCCCCGACAGGGGGCTCTTCGTTTAGGCGCACAACAACAAATTCCTCTCGGAAAGGGGCGCGAAGCGCCCCATGGAGCCCGGCGCCTAAAACGACGGCCACCCTGCGGGGCGGCTGTTGTTTAAGCCCAGATTCCCTCGTCCGGGTTCCCCGCGTCGCCGGTAGGGTTGTCGTTCCGGCGCTCCTTGGGCTCGATGGCCTCGAAGGCCGGACAATGGAGTCCCGTGGCCGCGAAGACCTCCGCCGAGGGCAGGTTCCGGGACTTGATGCCGAAGACCTCGCAGCCCCGGGGGTACGCGGGCTCCCAGGTGACGATGAAATGCCGGCAGGCGAGGCAGTTGGGGGCTCGGGACGGCGGAAGGCCGGACGGCATCGAAAACACTCCCGGGGTCCCGTCCGGGTTGAACCGGCCGGGGATTCTCCGTACATTATAGACCATGCGAAGCCCTTCTATCCTGCGCCGCCCTTTTCGGTACGATTTCCATAACGCGACCCTGGTGCTTATCGCCGTGAACGTGGGCGTCTTCCTGCTCACCCAGGTGTCCCCGCGGTTTCTGGTGAACCTGGCCATGGTTCCCGCCTACGTGGTCCAAGGGCGGATCTGGCTGCTGTTCACGTACATGTTCGCCCACGGGGGAATCTCCCACCTCTTCTTCAACATGCTCGGGCTTTTCTTCTTCGGGACCCACGTGGAGCGGGAACTGGGGTCCAAGGAATTCCTTCTGTTCTACCTCCTGACGGGTGTGCTGGCGGGAGCCTTCTCCTTCGCCGCATACGCGGCCGCGGGAGCCTGGGTCACCTTCCTGATCGGGGCCTCCGGTGCGATTTACGCGGTCCTCCTGGCCTTCGCCGCCCTGTTTCCGGGCTCGACCATCTATGTGTGGGGTATCCTGCCCGTCCGGGCCCCGGTCCTGGTCCTGGCCTACACGGGCATCGAGATCGCCTCCCAGCTCTTCTCCTTCCGGAGCGGCGTGGCCCACCTGACGCATCTGGCCGGGTTCGGATTCGCCTACCTGTATTTCCTGGTCCGCCTGGGGATCAACCCGATCCGCAGGTTTTTTCCCGGGAACCGCTGAGGCTACCGTGTCTCGCGGCATGTACCCGGAGGGCGGCACGGGATTCAGGACGTCACCCTCCTGGACCCCGCGGTCCCGAGCCGATATACTCTAACCATGAACCTGTCCGAGCTGGATTCCTGGTGCCGGTCCTTTCTGGAGATCGAAGCGTTCCGGAAGATCGACGATTCCCTGAACGGGGTCCAGGTGGGTCGAAGTGCGGGGCCCGTGACCCGGGTGGCCTTCGCGGTGGACGGCTGCGCGGAGACGATCCGCCGGGCGGCGGAGGAGGGGGCCCAGGTGCTGTTCGTGCACCACGGCCTTTTCTGGGGAGCTCCGGCCCGCATCGAGGGTGCTCTGCTGGAGCGGGTCCGTTCCCTGCTCGACCGGGACATGGCCCTGTACGCCTGCCATCTGCCCCTGGACGCCCATCCGGAGTACGGGAACAACGCCGTCCTGGCCCGGATGCTGGACCTGTCGGGGATCCGGCCCTTCGGGACCTACAAGGGGGTCACCCTCGGGTTCCGGGGAATCCTGGAGCCGCCCGCGTCCCTGGATGAGATCGCCCGAAGGATCCTGCCGGACGGATCCCGTCCCCGCGCCGTCCTGCCCTTCGGGCCGGAGCGCGTATCCTCCGCCGCCGTCGTTTCCGGGGGGGCTCCCCACGAGCTTTTCGAGGCCGTGGAGGCGGGACTGGACCTCTACATCACCGGGGAGCCCTCGCATTCGGTATACCATGCGGCCCAGGAGGCGGGCATCAACTTCCTGGCCGCCGGCCACTACGCCACCGAGGTATGGGGGGTCCGTGCGGTATCGGAGAAGCTGGCCCGGGAAACGGGAGTGGAGACCGTCTTCGTGGAAGTCCCGACGGGGCTTTGATTCTATGCGCCTGGAGAAGATTGATGGATAGCGACAAGCCGAGCACCCTTCGCCCCTTCCTCCTGTCCGCCGGGATCCTGGTCGCCGACCAGGCGTCCAAGGCCCTGGTCGTGGACCTGATCCCCCGCAACACCATCGCGTTCCGGGCCCTGGGGGACTTCCTGTGGGTCGTTCACGCCCGCAACACGGGAATCGCCTTCAGCATGGGGGACGGTCTTCCGTCCTGGATGCGGATGGTCCTCTTTTCCATCCTGCCCCTGGCCCTCATCGCCGGGATCCTCATCTACTATTTCCGGACCGACGAGACCACCCCCCTCCAGAGATGGGCCCTGGCCGCCATCGTCGGGGGCGGGCTGGGCAACGTCGTGGACCGCCTGCTCCGGCCGGACGGGGTGGTCGATTTCGTCAGCGTGAAATTCTTCGGCCTGCTCGGCATGGACCGCTGGCCGACTTTCAACGTCGCGGATTCCGCCGTGGTCCTGGGGGCCCTCCTGGTCGCGGCCACGAGCCTTCTGGCC
>CALMRC010000050.1 GCA_937873275.1 uncultured Spirochaetota bacterium | reverse complement strand
ACGGCCTTGACCGCGGATTCCGCGGTCGTGAGGTCGGAAACGTCCTCCCCCAGGGGGGGGGCCAGGGCGGCCACCTTCTCCAGGCGGCTCTTCGCGGCCCACTCCAGCACGTACGGCAGGACCACGGCGGAGAGGCTCGCCTTGGGCACCTGGAACCGGGCGTTCAGGGCCAGGGCCACCGCCGTTCCGAGCCCCAGGGAGCTAGCGGCCAGGCCCGCTCCGCACAGGAAGGAGGCCCGGAGGGCGTCCGCCCGGACCGCCGGGTCGTCGGGCCGGGTCTGGAAGGCGTCCACGCAGGCGGCCGCCAGGCCGACGGAGCGCTCCAAAAGGACGTCGGAATAGAAGTTCGCCCGGGACGATACGTACCCCTCGATGGCCTGGAGCAGGAGGTCCAGCATGCAGGAGGCCGCGGCCTTGGGGAAGAGCCCCGTCGAAAGAGAGGGATCCAGGATGACCGCCCGGGTCGTTCCGGAAGGCGCGGCCAGGACCCGAGCCCGCCGGCCCCGGGCGTCCGTCACGACGCACTCGTCGGTGAGCAGGAAGGGATCCCGGTACGTCGTGGGCACGGAGACGAGGGGAAGGGGTCGGCAGGTCGGGGGCTCCCCGTCGATCCAGTCGTCCAGGGACGAGGTCCCGGCGGCGCAGGCCGCGACGGCCCGGGCCAGGGACAGCACCCGGACCCCGCCCAGCCCCACGACGCCGTTGGCCCGGGCTCCCCGGGCCAGGCGCAGGAGGTCCTCCGCGGCGGAGGTGGTCGCCCCGCCGGGCACCTCGTCGAAGAGGATGGCCTTGATGCCCCGATCCTCCAGGAGGGCCAGCACGCGGTCCACGGCCCGGGCCTCGTGGAGCATGGGATCCGCCGCCACCAGGACCCGCTCCGCTCCGTAGGACGAAAGCAGGCTGGGAAGCTTGAGTAGGGTGTCCGGCCCCAGGTAGGTTTCCGCGGGGACCCGGAATCGGAAGTCTGCCATCGCGCTCGCCTCCGGAGGGGCATGTACGTAAAAAAGGCGGAAGACTCGCTTCCGCCTGCGTTTTCAACCCGGCTGGGGACCTTACAGGAGCTGGTCGAGTATCCGGTCCGCCGTCGCGGCCAGGACGGTCTCGTCCAGGTAGGCGGGGTCGTCGATCTTGGCCTTCAGCTCCGCGATCCTATCCGTCCGCACGTCCGGCGCGGACTTCACCATCTCGATGACCCGGAAGAGTTCCGCCTTCTCCATCGCCTCGGAGGATACGGCGATGGAATCGCCCTTGGAGCCCGGGCTGACCTTGTGGGGCCCTTCGGACTTCCGGGGGTTTTGTATCGGGTCGATAGGATTGAGTCGGTCGATCGTCATCGGGAAACCCCTGCCTTTCTCACGTTGAGTATCGGCATCGATCCAGGAATAGTTTACGCGTTTTTACCGGAGGATACAAGTACCGAGAACTCCCCCAGCGACGTTTCCCGGGCTTCCAGGGCCGCCTTCACTTCCCCGGGGGTGCCGGAGAGGAATTCCTCGAAGACTTTGGTCATCTCCCGGCCCGCGAAGACCCGACACTCCGGGTCCAGGCCCTCCAGGTCCGAAAGGAGCTTCAGGATCCGGTGGGGGGACTCGTAGACCACGAAGGCCTCTCCCCGGGCCAGCAGCTCCGCCAGCCGGGATTTCCGGCGTCCGGGCTTCGGGGATAGAAAGCCCTCGAAGAGGACCGACTTGACGGGGAGTCCCGAGGCGGAGAGTAGGCAGGCGAAGGCCGAGGGTCCCGGGACGGGGACGACGTCGTGTCCCGCCTCCCGGGCCAGGGCGGCCGCCCGACCCCCGGGATCGCTCAGGGCGGGGGTCCCCGCGTCGGAGCAGTAGGCGACGTTCTTGCCGGATTCCAGGATCCCCAGGATGCGCCGGGCGCCCTTCTCCTCCTCGTAGGCGTAGCACGCGACCAGGGGCTTGCGGATCTCGAAATGGGAGAGGAGCTTCCGGGTGTGGCGGGTGTCCTCGCAGGCGACGGTATCCGCGGACTTGAGGACCTCCAGGGCCCGGAGGGTGATGTCCTGGAGATTGCCGATGGGGGTGGCCACCATGTAGAGCGTTGCCATGGATAAGGAGTATATCGGGCGGGGGGGTGAATAGTGAATAGTGAATAGAGGGGGTACCCATTCACCCATTCACCCATTCACCCATTCACCTATTCACCTATTCACGTTCACAGTATACTTCCCCCGATGGACATCCTTCTCCGCGCGACCATCTATATCTCGATCTCCGTGATCCTCCTGTGGATGTTCCTGGGCCTCTTCGGGCCGTACCGGAGCCGCCGTTCCTTGCTCAAGGCGGGGGAGAAGGCGGCCGCGGAGGACAAGCCCCGGACCTGCCCCCTCTGCGGGGAACTGCTGGTCCCGGGGCAGAAGGTGAAGACCCGGGTGAATCCCGGCCAAGGGGACAAGCTCATGCAGATCTTCGGATGCCCCCACTGTTTCCCGCCCAACATCGAATGCCGGCGGATCTGCCCGGTCTGCGAGAAGGAAGTCCCCCGGGAAGGCTACGTGATCGCCCGGCTCTTCGAGCACCCCGGCCGCAAGCACGTCCACGTCCTGGGCTGCTCCGGCTGCCGGAACGCGTGATGGACCCGGTACAGGATCGGGGGGGCGGCATGCAGGGACGGCAGATCCAGAGGCTGCTCTTCCTGGCGGTATTCCTGTTCCTCTTCCTCTTCGTGGCCCGGCTCTTCTCGCCCTTCTTCAGCATCCTGCTCTGGGCGGGGCTCCTGTACGTGATCACCTACCCCTTCTACGACCGGGCGACCCGTTCGATCCCCGACCGGCCCCTGGGTCGGTTTACCCGGAAGCTCCTGGCCGGCGCCTTTGCCCTGGGCACGGTCCTGGTCGCGGTCGTACCTTTGGTCCTCCTGGGATCCACCCTGTTAGGCCAGGCCCGGGATCTCGTGCACTCGATCGACGACTTCCTGGTCCGGAATCCCGACTTCTTCCGGACCCTGGACACCGGCCGACTGGCCGAGCGGATCCGGTCGAGCTCCGGGGGCCTCATCGATCTGACCCGGGTCGACCTGATGGCGGAACTGGCCGCGGCGGTCGACCGCGGGGCGGACACCTTCCTGTCCGTCTCCGCGAACCTCCTCCGGGACACGGCGGGTTTCGCCCTATCCCTGGCCTTCCTGGTCTTCACCCTCTATTTCTTCTACGTCGACGGCAAGGACCTGATCCTGACCTTCATCAACGCGGTTCCCATCGAAAACGCCTATACCGCCGCGTTTCTCCGAAGGTTCGGGGACGTCGGGAAGCACCTCTTCCGGGGCTACCTCCTGGTGGCCCTCTACCAGGGCACCGCGGCCTTCCTGATCTTCCTGCTCTTCGGGGTGAAGGGCCCCCTGCCCCTGGGGCTCCTCACGGCCATCGCGTCCTTCGTGCCCATGGTCGGGACCACCCTGGTCTGGGGTCCCGCCGGGATCGCGCGCATCGTCTCCGGGGACCCCACCGGCGGCATCGCCATCCTGGTCCTGTCCTTCATCCTGGTGTCCGGGGTGGACAATCTCCTGCGCCCCCTGCTCCTCACGGAGCGGATCAAGATCCATCCCCTGCTGGTCTTCTTCTCCATCATGGGGGGCCTGCGACTCTTCGGGCTGAACGGATTGATCCTGGGTCCCATGATGCTGATGCTCTTCTTCACCGGCGTGGACCTCTTCGAACAGGCCTACGGTACCCGGAAACCGGACCCGACCTCCGAGGCGTCCGGAGGATCCGCCGAGGATCCGGGGCGCGGAGGGTCGGGATCCGGCCGGGGAGACGGGGGAGAGCCCGAACCCGGAGGGAAGACGGCCGCCCCCGGCGGGGAACGGAAGACCTGATCCTCCGGGAACCTTATCGGTCCAGGGCGGACAGGTAGGAATCGTCGATCGGCCGGTCCCCCGCGGTGTACCCCAGGCGGCGGTCCGGCCGGTTGGCGCCGTGGAAATCGCTTCCCGCGGTCACCCGGAAGCCCAGGTCCCGGGCCATGGTTTCCAGCCGCTGGCAGTGCCCCGGCCGGGCGGTCGGATGCCAGGCTTCGATTCCCGGTATGCCGAGTTCCCTCCATTCCAGGAACAGGGACCCCAGGCGGGCCCAGGATACGAAGAGGGACAGGGGATGGGCGACCACGGGGAGGCCCCCGGCGTTCCGGATGACCTCCACCGCCTCCCGCAGCTCCATGCATTCCTTGGCCACGTAGAAGGGGCGTCCCTTGCCCAGGTACTTGTCGAAGGCGTCCTGCTTCTTCCGCACGATCTTGCGGGAGATCAGGAAATCGGCGATGTGGGGCCGCCCGATCATCCCCCCCGCCGCGGCGTCCCGGAGTTCCGAGTAGTCACCCTCGATCCCCGCGGCCCGCATCCGCTCGAAGATCCGCTCGTTCCGCTCGTCCCGGGACCGGGCCAGGCGTTCGACGGCCTCCCGGATCGCCCCCTCCGTGTCCTGGAGGTCCAGGCCGAGGAGGTGGAACTCCCCGGGGGAGAAGGCCACCTCGATCTCGACCCCCGGGATGAACCGGATCCCCCGGCGGAGGGCCTCCGCCCGGGCCTCGGGGATCCCCGCCAGGGAATCGTGGTCCGTGAGGGCCAGGGCGGACAGCTTCCGGTCGGCGGCCAGGTCCACCAGGGCGGCGGGATCGTAGGTTCCGTCGGAGGCCGTGGAATGGGTGTGCAGGTCGATCACCGGGACAGCTCCCCGGACCGGCCGAAGAGACGGATCGGGACGCCCGGGGTTCCGCCTGCGACGAGATCCGCCGCCCCCCGGAGTTCCCGGTCGGACAGGGGGGAGGTCCGGCCCTCCGGGGAGGGCCGGGCCTGGGTGTAGAGGTGGATCTCCAGGAACCGCGCCCCCCGGCCGAGGAGGGACGCCAGCAGGCGGGCGTAGTCGGCGACGTCCGAATCCGAGGGTCCCCGGCCGTCCAGGGCGCAGAGCATGGTCTGGATGATCACCGCATGGGACGAGGAAAACGACAGGATCCCCTCGACGATGTCCCGGAAGGGAACGCGGCCGCGGCTCATCCGACCGTACGCGTCCTCGTTCCCCCCGTCCAGCTTGGCCCAGATCCGCAGCCCCGCTTCGTCCACGTACCGGCCCAGGAGTTCCGAGGTTTCGGGATTTCCAAGGGTTGTGGAGTTCGTGATCACCACGAGGTCCGCCCCCGGGGCGTGCCGATCCCGGGCCCGCCGAATGGAGGCCAGGGCGGACCCCAGGTGGGGCGACAGGGTGGGCTCCCCGCTCCCGCTCAGGGTCAGGTCCCGGAGGGGGAGGTCCGGAGGGAAGGACGGAAAGTCGACCTCGAAGAACTCCGAGAGCTCCCGGTCCAGGTCTTCGGGCCGGAAGGGGTCCTGGCCGGAAAACGGGAAGATCTCGCAGTAGGGGCAGTCGAAGTTGCAGGTCTTCCGGTCCGGGAAGAGGTCCACCCCCAGGGACAGGCCTCCGGAGCGGCGGGAGACGACGGGGTAGATCAGCTCCAGGGGCTTCCACATGGGGATACACTACTCCCGGCGCCCGGGGATCGGCAAGGAGCGGACCGGGGAACCGCGCCCGGAGCGCCCTCCGGCGGCCCCGTCTCCGATACCGCTTGACAGGATCCGCGGATATGTGTTTCTATGCGGAGTATGATTACTTCCGGTACGGGAATTCTCGCCAGCCTCCATCATCATCGGCACCACGGGTCGCGGTCGCGGCACGGCGGGAGGTAGGATCGTACCGAGAGGTGCATCGAACCGAACGACGGGGCGCCGACCGCGAGGTCGGCGCCTTTTATTTGGGGGCGACCGGCCGTATGCGACCGGCGCCCCCATTTTTTTGCGGCGCGAGAGGACGGATATGGACGAAACGAAGGTCTTGAAGATCGCCCTGCCCAAGGGGCGCATGCAGGAAGGCGTGTTCCGCCTTTTGTCCGACGCGGGCCTGCCCATCAAGGGGGACGAGCGGGATTACCGGCCCCGCCTCCCCTCCCCGGACATGGACGCCAAGATCCTGAAACCCCGGAACATCCTGGAGATGCTCCACGCCGGGACCCGGGACCTCGGGTTCGCGGGATCCGATTGGGTGGAGGAGCTGGGGGTAGAGCTGACGGACCTGCTGGACACGGGACTCGACCCGGTCCGACTGGTGGCGGCCGCCCCGGTGGCCATCCTGGAGGACGGACGCCTTCCCCGGCGTCCCCTGGTGGTGGCCAGCGAGTACGAGAACATCGCCCGCCGCTGGATCGCCGGCCGGGACCTGGACGCCACCTTCGTCCGGTCCTACGGGGCCACCGAGGTCTTCCCGCCGGACGACGCGGACTGCATCGTGGACAACACCGCCACGGGTTCGACCCTCCGGGCCAACGGACTCGAGATCGTGGACGAACTGCTGCGAAGCTCGACCCGCCTGTACGCGAACCCCCGGTCCCTCGAGGACCCCTGGAAGCGGGAAACCATCGAGGCCATCGTCCTCCTCCTCCAGAGCGTCCTGACCGCCCGCAGCCGGGTCATGCTGGAGTTGAACGTGGACACCTCCAAGCTCGACGCGGTCATCGCCATCCTGCCCTGCATGCGGGAGCCCACGGTCTCCCCCCTCCGGGGCGGGGACGGGTACGCGGTGAAGGTGGCGGCGCCCCGGGACTCCCTGGCGGCCCTGATCCCGGAGATCCGGAAGCGGGGCGGGACGGACATCATCGTCACCCAGCCCATGAGGATCGTGCCGTGAACGCCCCGGACGAAGGGTTCCGGGCCGCCGCCGGTATCGGGGCGACGACGGACGAGCGGGACGGGTACCGGGCCCAGGAGCGGCCCGTGGTGGGCTACGTACCCCCGGCCCGGGACCCCCGGATCCGCTGGTTCCTGGACGCCAACGAGGGACGTCCCTCCGAGGCCGCCCTGGCCGCCCTGGCGGGCGCGGCCGCGATGGAGACCGCCCGCCGCTACCCCCGCACCGCGGACCTGGAGGCGGACATCGCCGCCCGGCCCAAGGCGGGGTACGAGCCGCTGCCCCCTTCCCGGGTCCTGGTGACCGCCGGAGGGGACGACGCCATCGCCCGGGCCTGCCGGGTCTTCCTAAAGCCCGGGGACACCCTGGTCGTCTTCGAGCCGGCCTTCGAGATGTACGCCATCGGGGCGCGGCTTTCGGGAGCCCGGACCGTCGGGGTGCCCTGGCCCCCGGGGGAGCCCTTCCCCCTGGAAACCGCGATCGGGACCGCCCGCTCCTGCCGGGCCGCGGCGGTGGCCCTGGTCAATCCCGCCAATCCCGCCGGGGGGCTCGCGTCTCCGGAGGAGACCCTGGAACTGATGGACGCCCTCCCGGACACGAGCGTCTGGGTGGACGGGGCCTACGCGGACTTCTCCCGGACCGACTCGATGGCGGCGGCCCTCTCCCGGCCCAACGGACTGGCCCTCCGGTCCTTCTCCAAGACCTACGGCCTGGCGGGCCTGCGGGTCGGCTGGGCCGCGGGCACCCCCGAGACCATCGCGGCCCTCCGGGCCGCGGGGGATCCCTTCCCCGTGTCGGGTCCGTCCCTGGCCGCCGCCCGGGCCGCCCGGAGTCCCGAGGGGGAGGCCCGGACCGAACGGATCGTCGCCCGGCTGGTCCGGGAGCGGGATACCCTGTACCGCCTGCTCGGGGACCTCGGGGCCCGGCCCTACCCCTCGGAGACGAATTTCGTCCTGGCCCGGGTCCGGAATCCATCGGGTCTCAAGGAGTCCCTGGCCGCCCGGGGCATCGCCATCCGGGCCTATCCCGGACGGCCGGGACTCGAATCCATGATCCGGATCAGCGGACCCGCGGACCGGGAGGGCTTCGGAGAGCTGGTCCGGGCCCTGAGGGAATCGAAGGAGCACCTATGAGCGGAATCAATCCCGAACCCGCCCCCCGGAGGGCGGAGACGCGCAGGCAGACCAAGGAAACCCGGGTCGAGGCGACCCTGGACCTAGCCGGCGGGGACGTGGCGGTGGACACGGGCGTCGGCTTCCTGGACCACCTCCTTTCGTCCTTGGCCTTCCACGGCGGATTCTCCCTGGTCCTGACCTGCCGGGGAGACCTGGCCGTGGACGACCACCACACCGCGGAGGACTGCGGCCTCGTGCTGGGGGACCTGGTCCGGGAGGCTCTGGGGGACCGCTCGGGAATCCGGCGCTTCGCCTCCGCCTACGCCCCCCTGGACGAGGCCCTGGCCCGGGCGGTGGTGGACATCTCCGGCCGTCCCTTCGCGCGGACGGACTTCCGCCTGTCCCGGGACTCGATCGGGACCCTGGCCTGCGAGAACATCCCCCACGTCGTCGCGAGCTTCGCGACCCGGGCGGGGATCACGATCCACCTGGAGGTCCTGTACGGGGACAATGACCACCACAAGGCCGAGGCCGCCTTCAAGGCCCTGGCTCTGGCCCTCCGGGAAGCCTGGTCCCCCGCGCTCTCCGGGTCCGTGCCCAGCTCCAAGGGGGTCCTGGGATGAGGGTGGCGGTCGTACGGACCGGGACCGCCAACCTGGCCTCCGTCCTGGCCGGGCTCCGGAGGGCCGGAGCCGAGCCCTACGTCACCGAGGAGCCCGGGGACGTCCTTCGGGAAGACCGGGTGATCCTGCCCGGGGTGGGATCCTTCGGGGCGGCCGTGGCCGAGCTGCGCTCCCGGGGCCTGGACCGGGCCCTGGAGGAACGGTTCCGGGCGGGAAAGCCCCTGGGGGGATTCTGCCTGGGGATGCAGCTCTTCTTCGAGGCCAGCGAGGAGAGCCCCGGAGTCCGGGGCCTGGCCCTCCTTCCCGGGACGATCCGGAAGTACCCGGAGTCGGTGCGGACCCCCCGGCTCGGCTGGGGAGCCGTCCGACCGGATCCCGGCGCGGGCTGCCTGGAGCCCGGCTGGGCGGCCTTCGCCAACTCCTACCGCCTGGCCGAGCCGCCCCCGGGGCTCCGGGTCGCCTGGGCGGACTACGCGGGTCCCTTCGCCGCGGCCTGCGAGCGGCCGGGCCTCCTCCTGTGCCAATTCCACCCGGAGCTGTCCGGCCCCTGGGGCACCGCCCTCCTTTCCCGTTGGCTCGAGGGCTCCGAGATGTCCGGCGCCGGGGAGGCCGGGACCGAAGGAGCGCTACGCGCCGCCGGTTCGGGAATCGGGGATCCCGGCGCCCGAGCCTCCCGGCCACCCGCGGAGCCCCTGCCGGGCACCCGGTCCGTCCGGGTCATCCCCTGCCTGGACGTGGACGCCGGCCGGGTTGTGAAGGGTACCCGGTTCCTGGACCTCAAGGACGCGGGGGACCCCGCCGAGTTGGCCGCCCGGTACGAGGCCGAGGGGGCGGACGAGATCGTCCTGTTGGACATCACCGCGGGCATCGAGGGCCGGGCGACCCGGGCGGACACGGTCCGCCGGGTCCGGGCCGCCCTGGGCATCCCCCTGACCGTGGGGGGAGGGATCGGATCCGTCGGGGATGCCGCGGTCCTCTTCGACGCGGGGGCGGACAAAGTGTCCGTGAACTCCAAGGCCGTCCGGGATCCCTCGATCCTCACGGAGCTCGCGGATCGCTACGGGGTGCAGGCGGTGGTGATCGCCGTAGACGCCGCAAGGCGACCGGACGCCGCAAGGCGACCGGACACCGCAAGGCGACCGGACGCCGCGGCCCGCCTCCCCGGCGCCCGCCCCGAGGGCGCCTCCCCCTGGGAGGTGACGGTGGACGCGGGCCGGACCCGGACGGGGATGGACCCCGCGGCCTGGGCGCGCCGGGCCGTGGACCTGGGCGCCGGGGAGGTCCTGCTGACCGGGCGGGACCGGGACGGCACGGGCCTGGGCTACGACCTGGACCTGGTGTCCTCGGTGGCCCGGGCGGTGCCCGTGCCCGTGGTGGCGTCCGGGGGCGCCGAGACGCCGGAACAGATGTACGAGGGCGTGGCGGCCGGTGCCGCCGCGGTCCTGGCCGCCGGGACCTTCCATTTCGGGCGCCGGACGATCCGGGAAGTCAAGAAGTATCTCGCGGAGAAGAATGTGGAGGTTAGACCATGATCGTTCCTTCCATAGACCTGATGGGCGGCCGGACCGTCCAGCTCGAGGGCGGAGAGACCCTCAAGATCGACGCCGGGGATCCCCGGCCCCGGGCGGAGGAATTCTCCCGGGTCGGGGAGATCGCCGTGATCGACCTGGACGCGGCCCGGGGCGAGGGGGACAACCGCGCCCTGGTGGAGGAGCTCGTCTCGGCCTACCCCTGCCGGGTGGGCGGGGGCATCCGGGACTACGAGACCGCGGTCCGACTCCTGGACGCGGGGGCCCGGAAGGTCATCCTGGGCACCGCGGCGGAACCGGAGCTCCTGTCCCGGCTGCCCCGGGACCGGGTGATCGCGGCCCTGGACGCCCGGGACGGGGAGGTCGTGGTCGAAGGGTGGCGGACCCGGACCGGAGTCTCCGTGGAGGACCGGATCCGGTACCTGGCTCCCTACGTCGGGGGCTTCCTGGTCACCACGGTGGAGCGGGAGGGCCGCATGGCCGGGGCGGACCTGGCCCGGGCGGCGGGCATCGTCCGGATCGCCCGGGAATGCCGGGAGGACCTCCGGGTCACCTGGGCGGGAGGGGTGACCTCGGCATCGGAGGTGGCGGAGCTGGACCGCCTCGGGGCGGACGCCCAGATCGGGATGGCCCTCTACGCCGGCAAGCTCTCCCTGGCCGAGGCCTTCACGGCCCCCCTGGTCTCGGACCGCCCCGACGGGCTCTGGCCCATCGTGGTCTGCGACGAGGCCGGCATCGCCCTGGGCCTCGTGTGGGGCGACCGGGAGAGCGTCGCGGAGTCCCTGAAGCGCGGCCGGGGGGTCTACCGGTCCCGGACCCGGGGCCTCTGGGAAAAGGGCGCCTCCTCGGGGAACACCCAGGACCTGGTCCGGATCGAGGTCGACTGCGACCGGGACGCCCTCCGGTACGTGGTACGCCAGAACGGGGACGGGTTCTGCCACCTGGGCACCCGCACCTGCTTCGGTCCCGACCGTGGACTGGGGGCTTTGGACCGGACCATCCGGGGCCGGCAGGAATCCTCCCCCCCCGGATCCTACACCCACCGCCTGTTCACGGAGCCGGGTCTCCTGGCCGCGAAAATCCGGGAGGAGGCTGCGGAGCTCGCGGAAACCGAAGGTCCCGCCCGGGCCGCGGAGGAGGCGGCGGACCTCGTCTACTTCGCCCTGGTCAAGCTCCGGGCCGAGGGGGCGTCCCTGGCGGACGTGGAGCGCATCCTGGACCGGCGGGCCCTGAAGGTGGTGCGCCGCCCGGGGAACGCCAAGCCCGCGTTCCAGGAGGAGGGAGGCACCCGGTGGACCGGAATCCACTGAGTCTCCGGCGCCTGCGGGCGGCCGACCTGGACCGAGGACTCGCCCGGGCTTCCGACCCCGCCGCGTCGGACCGGGCCGCCGCCATCGTCGCGGACGTCCGGGACCGGGGGGAGCCGGCCCTCCGGGAGTACGCCCGGGAACTGGACGGCCTGGGGGACGGGCCCCTCTACCTCGGCCCCCGGGACTTCCGGAAGGCCCTGGACGGCCTTCCCCGGGAAGCCCGGGATCTCCTGGAGCGGGCCGGGGCCCGGATCGGGGCCTTCGCCCGGGCCCAGGCCGCCAGCCTTTCCCCCCTCTCGGTTCCCGTGCCCGGGGGATTCGCGGGCCACGAGATCCTCCCGGTGGAGACCGCGGGATGCTATGCCCCGGGGGGTCGGTATCCCCTGCCCTCCAGCGTACTCATGACCGCCTTGACCGCGAAGGCCGCGGGGGTCGGCACCGTCTGGACCGCGAGCCCCCGGCCCGCCCCGGAGACCCTGGCCGCCTGCGCGATCGCCGGGGCGGACGGCCTGATCGCGGCGGGCGGGGCCCAGGCGATCGCCGCCCTGGCGTACGGAACGGGTCCGGTCCCTCCCTGCGCCCGGGTGGTCGGCCCCGGCAACCGATGGGTCGCGGCGGCCAAGCGCCTGGTCGCGGGGGACACGGTCATCGAGTCCGTGGCGGGTCCCAGCGAACTGTTCGTGCTGGCGGACGACGACGCCGATCCCGAGGTCGCGGCGGCGGACCTGCTGGCCCAGGCGGAGCACGACCCCGACGCGGTTCCCGTCCTGGCCTGCCGTTCCGAGGACTTCGCCGCCCGGGTGGAGTACGCCCTGGAACGGCGCCTTTCGGACCTGCCGACCGGGGAGGTCGCCCGGCGCGCCCTGGAGAACGGAGGTGCCCTGGTGGATCCGGACCCGGAGGTCCTGGCCCGGGCGGCGGACGCCTTCGCCCCGGAGCACCTGGAGATCCTGACCGCGGATCCCGAGGCCCTGGCCCGGCGGATCCGGAACGCCGGGGCCGTCTTCCTGGGTGCCGGGGCCGCGGAGGTCCTGGGGGATTACGGGACGGGGCCCAACCACGTCCTGCCCACGGGGGGCCATGCACGCCTCGCCGGTGGCCTCTCTGCCCTGTCCTTCCTGCGGGTCCGCACCTGGATCCGGATCGAGGATCCCGCCGCCGCGGCGGAGCTCTACCGGGACGCGACGGCCTTCGCGCGGCTGGAGGGACTGGAGGCCCACGCTCGGGCCGGGGAGATCCGGGGACGGTGAACAATGGACGGTGGTCGGAAAGCGCCTGCCGGCGTGCAGCCGCCCGGAAACGCGCGGCGGCTACGAGAGGGGCGGATGGTCCGACTGCTTCCCGGACACGGAGGCGGCCAGGTTCCTCCTTCACCTTTTACTGTTCACCGTCCACCGTTCACGGTATACTACCCCCGCACCCGGGGAAGGTACCTCCGGGGCTCCATCCCAACGTCACAAGGAGAGAACCATGCCCTCCACGTTGATCGCGATCGCCGCCGTCGGAGGCGGACTCGCGGTACTCTACGCCTTCCTGAAAGCCCGCTGGATCTACCGGCTGAAGGTCGAAAACGCCACCCTGGTCCGGATATCGGGATACATCGCCGAGGGCGCCGAAGCCTTCCTGACCCGGGAATACAAAGTGCTGGTGCCCTTCGTCGCCATCGCCGCCCTGTTCCTGGCGGTCGCCAACCGGGGTCCCCTGCGACTCCAGGCGCTTTCCTTCGCACTGGGCGCCCTCTGCTCCGCGGCCGCGGGCTGGTTCGGCATGAAGGTGGCTACGGCGGCGAATTCCCGGACCGCCCAAGCCGCGGATACGGGGATCGACGGAGCCCTGCGGGTCTCCTTCGCCGGGGGCTCCGTCATGGGGATGACCGTGGTCGGGCTGGCGATGCTGGGTATCTCCCTCGTCCTGGCCGGGGGGCTCCGGATCTTCGGAGACGGCATGGGCATGCTCCACGACGTGGTGTTCCCCATCCTCTCGGGCTTCTCCCTGGGCGCCAGCACCATCGCGCTCTTCGCCCGGGTGGGCGGCGGCATCTTCACCAAGGCCGCGGACGTGGGCGCCGACCTGGTGGGCAAGGTGGAGGCGGGCATCCCGGAGGACGACCCCCGGAATCCCGCGGTCATCGCGGACAACGTAGGGGACAACGTGGGCGATGTGGCCGGCATGGGAGCCGACCTCTTCGAATCCTACGTGGGCTCCATCGTGGGCTGCGTGATCCTGGGCGCGAACGTCCTGAACACGTCGGACGACGTCAAGATGCGGCTCTCCTTCCTGCCCTTGGCCCTCTGCGCCGTCGGGATCCTGGCATCCGTGGCGGGGACCTTCCTGGTACGGGCCAAACCCGGCAAGTCGCCTCAGAAGGCCTTGAACACCGGAACCTTCGGAGCCGCGATCCTGGCTACCGTCCTCCTCTACCCCGTCATCGCCCTCATCCTGGGCCCCGCGACCTTCGAGAAGGGGTACGGCGCCCTCCACGTCTTCCTGGCCGCGATCCTGGGACTGGCCTCGGGGGTGGCGATCGGAACCCTGACCGAGTTCTTCACGGGCACCACGACCAAACCGGTGCTCAAGATCGCCCGTGCCTGCGACACCGGCTCCGCCACGGCCATCATCAGCGGCCTCGGGGTCGGAATGCTCTCCACGCTCCCCCCGATCCTGGTGATCGCCGCCGCGATCCTGGGTTCCTTCCAGCTCGCCGGCCTCTACGGGGTGGGTATCGCCGCCCTGGGCATGCTCCTTACCCTGGGCATCCAGCTTTCCGTGGACGCCTACGGTCCCATCGCGGACAACGCCGGGGGACTCGCCGTCATGAGCGCCATGAAGAAGGAGGTCCGGGAGATCACGGACTCCCTGGACGCCGTGGGCAACACCACCGCCGCCATCGGAAAGGGATTCGCGGTCGGCTCCGCGGCCTTGACCTCGATCATCCTCTTCTCCGCCTTCGTGCAGGCCACCGGCGCCGCGGAGACCCTGGACCTATCCATCGTGAGCGTCCCGGTCCTGGTCGGCTTCCTCATCGGAGGCATGATTCCCTTCCTCTTCTCCAGCCTGGCCATGGACGCCATCGGCGTCTCCGCCTTCGCCATGATCGAGGAGGTCCGTCGCCAGTTCCGGGAGAAGCCGGGCATCCTCGAGGAGACCGAGACCCCGGACTACCGGGCCTGCGTGGACATCAGCACCCTCTCGGCCCTCAAGAAGATGATCCTGCCCGGAGTGATCGCCGCGGTCTCGCCGGTCCTGGTCGGAGTCCTGGGGGGCATCCCCATGCTGACCGGCCTCCTGGCCGGGGTCACCCTCACCGGCGTCCTCCTGGCCATCTTCATGAGCAACGCAGGAGGGGCCTGGGACAACGCGAAGAAGCTCATCGAGGGACGGCCCGGCGGGGCCGGCAAGGGTTCGGGAGCCCACAAGGCCGCCGTGGTCGGGGACACCGTGGGGGATCCCTTCAAGGACACCGCGGGGCCCGCCCTCAACATCCTCATCAAGCTCATGTCCATCATCGCCCTGGTCATCGCGCCGATCCTTCGGAATCTGCGATAGACATAGATAAGGAGACGAACATGGCAGACGAGAAGCACCTGTACCTGATCATCCATCCCAACCACTCCCTGATCGCCAGCGGCCTGGAGCCCGAGCACTTCGCCAAGCACTACGTCCAGGGATCCACCCGGTACTTCGAGGGACGGCTCATCTTCGTGGAACTCGACCCCGCCTTCCGGCATCCCTTCTTCGACATCGACTCGGCCTTCTCCCAGCTCGTTCCCCACGAGGACGGCCGTCCCAAGGCGACCAAGTTCATCAAGAGCTACCGCACCCTGGAGCACGTGGACTACTCGGCCCTGGGCAAGCTCTATATCTGCAACTCCCTGGGAGAGTTCGTGGCCCTGGAATCCTCGGAGTACGATCCCAAGGTGGAGGGAGACGACCTGTCCATCATCCTGGAGATCAATCCCATCAAGATGATGGTCCTGACCAAGTTCAACTTCATCGAATACTCCAAGTACATCACGGACCCCCACCAGCCCAAGGGCGCCCCCTGCATGTTCTACACCCAGCTGGACTTCAACGCCGACGACTTCCTGGCGGAGTTCGACGAGAATCCCTTCATCCGCTGCTTCGTCCCCGGTATCCACCCCGCCCGGCTCCGGGCCGCCATCCAGGAAGTCCGGAACACCCCGGGCAAGAACGTGAAGGGACTGTCCCTGGACTGCCCGTACGACAAGATCTCGTACAAGTTCCTGCGCCACGGCTTCATGTTCGCGGCCCAGTCCGGGTACAAGTACTATCCCCTGAAGTCCCTGGAGGACGTGGAAAAGAACTGGTACAAGTTCTGGAAGAATTTGTAAGAGGGCAACGGGAC
>CALMRC010000049.1 GCA_937873275.1 uncultured Spirochaetota bacterium | reverse complement strand
TCCTCATCGTCGTGTTCATGCTCCCCCTCGGCCTCGTCGGCGCCTATGCGGGCGGGTTCTTCGGCTCGGCGTTCCTCCCCGGAGGCGGCAAGCTCCCCCAGACGGCGGCGTACGGGGTGATCGTGAAGGTCTTCGTGCCCATCCTCGGCTCGTTCTTCGTTATCGGGGCCGTGGCGGCCTCCATCTCCACCGCGTCCACGGCGGCCCTCGGCGCCTCCGCGGTCGCCACCCGGGACATCTACCAGCGGCTCATCAACCCCAACGCGGACGCCAAACAGGGGCTCCGGGCCTCCAAGATGATCATGGTGGCCATCGGCCTTTTGACTTGGGTTCTGTGCCAGTTCCCGGGCGGCCCGACGTACCTCTTCGCGTTCTCGAACTGCTGGCTCGTGCCTCCCGCCATCCTTCTCGGCCTCGGGGCGTTCTGGCCCAAGTTCAACACCCGCGGCGCGTTGTGGGGGGCTCTCGCGGGAATGGCCACGATGGTGGTGTTCACTGTGCTTGGAGACGTTTTAAAGATATACTTAGTAAATAAATACATTTACCTCGCGACCCTTGGCTTCGTGGTGACGCTGGTGGTGGCTGTTTTGGCCGCGATGACCGCGAAGGGCAAATACTACGGGGAAGCCGGATGGGAACGGGTGCCGACGGATTCCAATCGGAAGGACATTCAGCTAAGCGAGTCCGATCTGAAGGTGCTCTCACTAATCCGTCTGGGGCATTCGTACATGGCGGATATCACCGATGCCCTGGGGGTGGATTCGAAAACCTCGACGGTTTCCGTCGAGAATCTCGATCAAGGAGGGTACATCGTCCGGGCCGGCATGGCCGGCTCGAGGTTCTATACCTTCTCCATAACCGAAAAGGGCCGCAAAGCCCTGCCCGCTCTTCGGGGAAGCGATGAGGAGATGGCGGAAGCGGGTCTTTCGCCCCTGTACCTCGAACTTCTGGGTATCGTAAAGAATAGCCCGGAACAGCAAGCGGAGTTCGTGAAGCGAAACGGGATCAAGTCCATGCATATGGCGGCGATCTCCGCTCATCTTACGCGCCAGGGATATATCGTGGAAGGCGGCTTGTTCAAGCGCAAGCTGCGGATCACGGATAAGGGGGCTTCGGCCGTCGCCCGGTTCGCGGCCTAGGCCGCCGGGGTCGGGGATCGGTCCGCCTCGGCGAACCGGTCTCCGGCCCGGCCGATCACCGGCGTTCGTTGTTCCCTACGGGAGCGGCTGGTATACTGCGACCATAGGGAGGATTCCAGGGTGCAGAAGAACCTTGCCCACGAAGCGGCGATGGAGTTCATCAACGGTCTCGCCATGGCCGTTCTCGACAAGGAAGGCATCTATACGTTCGTGAGCGACGGCTGGGAGAAGTATACCGGCTTCAAGGCCGAGGAAGTCCTGGGTCGGCGCGTGTGGGACATCATTCCTGAAACGTTCGCGGGGGAAGTCCTCCGGACCGGCAAGCCGGTGGTGGGCAAACCGGTATGGCGCCGCAACATTCCCGCTTTCACCACGTACTTCCCGAGGTTCACGCCGGACGGGTCCGTGGACGGCGTCTTCCTGTACGTGATCGTGAACGGCATGAGCGATGCCCGCCAACTCATGGAGCAGGTCCACGTGCTTTCCAGCGAGTTGGAGTACTACAAGCGGGAACTCTCCCGGGAGCGTGGGGCAAAGTACGGACTCGACAGCATCATCGGCACGAGCGAAGCGATCCTGGGCATGAAGGACAAGATTTCCCAGGCGGCCCGATCTTCTTCCACGGTGTTGATCGAGGGGGAGACGGGATGCGGCAAGGAACTGATCGCCCACGCTATCCACTCCATGAGCCCCCGGCGAACGTGCAATTTTGTGCGGGTGAATTGCTCCGCGATTCCCGCGGAACTGATGGAATCAGAGTTCTTCGGGTACGCTGCGGGAGCTTTCACAGGCGCCTCCAGGAACGGGAAGACGGGACGCTTCGCACTGGCCGACGGTGGATCCATCTTCCTTGACGAGATCAATCTAATGACTCCGGTCATGCAGCCGAAGTTCCTGAGGGTGCTTCAAGAGATGGAGATCGATCCGGTCGGAGGGGACAAGAGCGTCCCCGTAGACGTCCGGGTCATCGCCGCTTCGAGCGTGCCGCTGGATCAGCTGGTCGAGGCCGGGCAGTTCCGCAGTGATCTGTATTTCCGCCTGAGCATCGTCCGAATCATCGCGCCGCCCCTGAGGGATCACAGGGAGGATATTCCGCTGCTGGTGGAGGATTTCATCCGGAAGCTGAATTCCCAGTTGGGGATGAGCATTGAAGGTGTTTCTCCCGCGATTATGGAAATTCTTCTACAGTACGACTGGCCCGGGAATATCCGGGAGCTTCGGAATGCCGTGGAAAGCGCCATGAATGTGGCGGAATCGCCGGTACTTCAGGAAAAGGACTTCCTTCAGCTGATAACCCGGATGAGAGCGCGGGGCCGGTGCGTGCCCCGGGGGGAGTCGAGTTACAGCCTGAAGGCCGCCAAGAGGATCCTGGAGAAGGAACTCGTACGGGACGCGTTGTGCGCCGCGGGTGGGAACCGGGTCAAGACCGCCGAGCTCCTGGGAATATCCAGGAATGTACTGTATGAGAAGCTGTTTCGCTACAACTTGAAATGACCTGGAGTTATGCATGATGCAACATAGAGATGCCGTAATCGTGGCGTTCGGCAGGACCGCGTGCGCCAAAGCGAGGAAAGGATCCTTCCGGGATATCCATCCCGTAGATTTCGGAGCCCAAGCCCTCTCGGGGCTGGTTGATCGGGTACCGGGCCTGAGCCGGGCGGAGATCGACGATTTCATCGTCGGCTGTGCTATGCCGTACGGGGTCCAGGGCTGGAACATTTCCCGGCTGATCCTGCAGAGAGCCGGTTTCCCGGACAGTGTCACGTCCCAGACCGTGAACCGGTTCTGTTCTTCCGGTCTCCAGACCATCGCCCAAGCTTCCTCCGCCATCCGGTGCGGAGAGGCTTCCGTTGTTGTAGCCGGAGGGGTGGAGTCCATGAGTCTGGTGTCCATGGAGCCGGATCCCGGAACCTTTGAACCTTGGCTCGCGAGAAACCGACCCGAGGCGTATATGAACATGGGGCTGACGGCTGAGAACGTAGCCAAAACGTATGCGGTCTCTCGGGAGGACATGGATCGGCTGGCCTTGGAAAGCCACCGCAAGGCCGCGGAAGCCTGGAATCGCGGGTTTTTCGATGAACAGATACTGCCTGTCCTCAGGAGTGAGGAGGACGGATCCACCCGCGCTGTACTCCGGGACGAGGGAATACGTTCTGACTCCACCTTGGAAGGCCTGGCGGCCCTGGTCCCTTGCTTCAAGGAAGGGGGGAAGGTGACCGCCGGGAATTCCTCCCAGATGACCGACGGCGCGGCTTTCCTGGTGCTGATGGATTCGGAGACCGCCGGGAAGAAGGGTCTTCGTCCTCTCGCGCGCCTCGTGGGGTATGTCACGGCAGGTGTCCCGGCGGAGCTCATGGGTATAGGTCCCGTGGAAGCGGTCCCAAAGGTCTTGAAGAGGACAAGGTTGGCCCTGGAGGATATCACCGTCATCGAACTCAACGAGGCTTTCGCGGCACAGGTCCTGGCTTGTGAGAGGTCTCTGGGGATGGATCCTGAAAAAGTGAATCCCTGGGGCGGGGCCATAGCAATGGGCCACCCCCTGGGGGCTTCGGGAGCTGTGTTGACCTGCAAGGCGTTGGCGTATCTGGAGAAAACCGGCGGACGGTATGGGCTGGTCACCATGTGCGTGGGAGGCGGTATGGGAGCCGCCGGCATCTTCGAATGGATTTGATACCGGCCGAGGGCCGGGAGGGATACCGATGAGCGAACTGAAGAACAAGAGAATCATCACCGTGGCAACGACGGGAGCCTGGCCGACGAAGGACAACAACCCTAATGTTCCGCTCCAGCCGGAAGAGATCGCCGCGGATGTGTATGCATGCTGGGAAGCCGGGGCCGCGATCTGCCATATCCACGTGCGGGACGAAGATGCCAAGCCTTCCATGTCTTTCGAGAAGTTCCGTGAGACCGTGCGTCTGATCAGAAGTCACGAGGATTGTGACATCGTGCTCAACCTGACTACGTCGGGGGGGATCAATCTCAGCGAGGACGATCGCTGTCGCCCGTTCTATGAACTGAAACCGGAGCTGGCGTCCTACGACTGCGGTTCCATGAACTGGCAGCACGCGGCGGTTTTCGAGAACCATCCCAAATTCCTCGAGCGGATCGGTCTTATGATGCAGGAAGTCGACGTCAAACCCGAGATCGAGGCGTTCGACGCAGGAATGATCTATAACGCGGGATACTACCTCAAGAAAGGGGTTCTCAAGGCCCCCCTTCATTTCCAGTTTTGCATGGGAGTGCCCGGAGGTATCAAGGCCAGCGTCAAGAACCTGGTCTTCATGAAGGATGTCATGGACGAGGTCGCACCGGGCTCGACATGGTCTACTTTCGGTGTTGGAGCGTCCGCCATGGAGATATTGTACGCGGGCATCGCTATGGGCGGACATATACGAGTCGGTATGGAGGATAACGTCCTGTACTCGAAAGGTGTCCTGGCTGACTGTAACGCCCAGTTCGTCTTCCGTGCGAAGCGTTTGATGGAGGAGTTCGGCTGTGAAGCCGCCACGCCCTCCGAAGCGCGGGAGATTCTCGGACTTCGCCGCTGATGCTCAGGGTGCTTCCGCCCCGCCGCCCGGGCCAGGTCGGCGGTGCGGAAGACCTCGTCCGGCGTCATCGCACCCTTACCGAACGCCGACCACTTCCATCTCGAAGACCAGGAAGGCGTCGGGCGGGATGACCCCGTTCCCCGCTCCCGCCGGGCCGTACCCCAGCTCCGGCGGGATGACCACCAGGCGGCGCTCGCCCTTCTTCATGTCCAGGAGGGTCAGGTCCCAGCCCAGGATCACCTGGCCGGTTCCCACCTCCAGTTCCAGGGGGCCGCCGTGGAGGCGGGAGGCGTCGAAGGTCTTGCCGGTCGTCAGCATCCCCTGGTAGTCAACCCTGGCCAGGTCCCCGTGGGCCAGCTTCTGCCCGGAACCCTCCTTGAGGACCTTCCAGCGCAGACCCCGGGGCCCCTCCGAGAGGCCCGGCCACTTGGCGTCGATTTGGGCCGTTTCGGCGGCCCGGGCCGCCTCGCGCTCCCGGCGGAGCTCCGCCGTCCGGGTCTCGTTCAGGGAATTCCACAGGGCCTGGTCGGCCTTGTAGCCCGCCCAGTCCGCGCCGACCCGGAGGATCTCCACGGATTCGATCCGGTCTCCCTGCTGGATGGAATCCACCACGGACTGGCCTTCCACGACCCGGCCGAAGATCGAGTAGCCTCCGTCCAACCAGGGGGCCGCTTTGTGGGTGATGTAGAACTGGGATCCGTTGGTGTGGGGGCCCGCGTTGGCCATGGCCAGGACCCCGGGACCGTCGTGGCGAAGGCTCGGATCCGTCTCGTTCGGGAAGCGGTAACCCGGCCCACCGGACCCGTTCCCCGCGGGGTCCCCGCCCTGGATCATGAAATCCTTCACGACCCGGTGGAAGGTCAGGCCGTCGTAGAACCGCTTGCCCGCCGCGGCGTCCAGGGTGCCTTCCGCCAGGCCCACGAAATTGGCGACCGTCAGGGGGGCCTTCTCGGCCTCCAGGCGCAGGAGAATCTCCCCCCGGTCGGTCTTGATCCGGGCGTACAGGCCGTCGGCCAGCTCCCGCTTGGGCTGGCAGGAGGTCAGGGAAACCGCCGCGGCCGCCAGGGCCACGGAAAGACGGGCTTTGAATCCGATCGTGGTGTGCATGATCCCTCCGGGACGAATCTTGGCGAACCGGAGGGGCTTTGGCAAGGTCCGCGGACGGCGGGAATCCCGCGCCGAGGCGCCTTGTCCCGTCGGGGCTCCCGTGGTACCCTCGAATTCGAGGTTCCCTCCCCATGAAACTGACGACCCGGCTCCTCATCCTCCTGTTCCTGAGCGTCCTCGTGCCCCTTCTGGGCCTGTCCCTCCTGCTCCGGGAGGAGGTCACGGCGAGCATCCTCAAGGAAAAGGAGGACAAGCTCTTCGGCCTGGCCCGGCAGCTGGACCGGCATCTGTCGGGGACCTTCGAGGACATCCTCCGGGAGGAGGGCGCCCTGGAGGCTCCCCGGGACCGGCAGATCGCGGTCCTCAACCGCCGGCTCTGGGCGATCACGGACTTCGTGGCCTCCGGGAACCGAGGTGTGGGAGTGGGATACTACAGCCGGGACCTGGACGCGGTCCTGACCTACGGCCCGAGCACGGACTTCCAGTACACCGTGGGGCAGTCCATCTTTCCGGGGCACAAGGGCTACGAGGTGATGGCCACGGGGGAGCCCATGGTCCAGCAGGGCCAGCTGGTGCGGGGCAACATCCTCAACTGCATGTGGCCCATCGTCCGGGAGGGCCGGACGATCGGCTACATCTGGTCCAACGAGACGGTGGACCAGATCTCGGGCCAGCTGGCGCCCATCCTGCGCCGGGTCTACGGGATCGTCCTCCTCATCTTCCTTCTCATCTACGCCAGCGTCACGGTCTCCACCCAGACCCTCCTGGACAAGATCTTCCGCATCAAGAAGGGCATCGAGGGGCTCTTCGAGGCGCCCACCCGGCACATCCCGCCGGTCCGGGGGGAGCTGTCCGTCATCGTCCAGACCATCAACGAGCTGGTGGACAACATGAACCTCATCAAGTGCTACAACAAGAGCATCCTGGAGGGAGTGTCCGACGGGGTCCTGGCGGTTTCCTTGGACGGAACGGTTTCCCGGGCCAATCGGGCGTTCTACCGTCTCTTTCCGGAGCACTCCGACGCGACCCTCCTGGGGCGGAAGGCCCGGGAGGCCTTCGGTCCGGGGATCCGGGGGCTGATCGAGGCCGGCATGGAGGCGCCCCAGGAGGGCGCGGCCCGGGAGATTTCGTCGGAGGGCCGGACCCTGGCGGCCTACGGCAACCGGATGGTCGGGGAGGACGGGGAGCCCCTGGGCTGGGTCTTCGTGTTCCGGGACGTGACCCTGGCCCGGCGCTACGATCGGGAAGTCCAGGAGAAGGAGCGGGCCGTGGCCCTGGGGCAGATGGCCCTGGGGGTGGTGCACGAGGTGAAGAATCCCCTCACCTCCGTGAAGGGCTTCGCCCAGCTGATCGGCCGCCCGGGCATCCCGGAGGAGAAGCGGTCCGAGTACGTCCGGCTCATCGACTCGGAGCTCAACCGGGTCAACCGCCTCCTGAACGAGATGCTGGTCTACGGCGGGACGAGCCGGCTGGAGCTCCGGGATTGCGACGTGCTCTCCATCCTGGCGGACCGGGTGGACCGCTGCGAGGGCTGCACGGGAACCCGCGCGGAGATCCGGGTCCGGCCGGGGGATTCCTTCGTCGCCCGGGCGGACGCCTTCAAGCTGGCCCAGGTCTTCGACAACCTTCTCAAGAATTCCTCCGAGGCCGTGGCCGCCAAGGGCGCCGGCCGCATCGTCGCGGATCTCCGGGAGGAGGCCGGGAGGATCGTCCTGGACTTCGTGGACACGGGCTGCGGGATCCGGCCGGAGGACCTGGACAAGATCGGCAGCCCCCTCTTCTCCACGAAGCGCGACGGCGCCGGCCTGGGCTTGGCCATCAGCCGGAAGATCCTGGAGGCCCACGGCGGAAGCCTGTCCGTCCGCTCCCGGCACGGCTGCTACACCAAGGTGAGCATGCGCCTGCCCCGGTCCGGCGCGGCGAAGGCGGTTTCCGCATGAAGTACCGGATCCTGGTGTGCGACGACGAACGGAACGTCCGGGCCTTCCTGCGGGACCTCCTGACCCTCGAAGGGTTCGACGTGCTGGAGGCGGACACCGGTAAGGCCGCGGTGGAAGCCGCCCGGACCGGGAAGCCCGACCTCTGCATCCTGGACCTCAAGCTCCCGGACTGCAACGGAACGGACATCATCCCGGACCTAAAGGCGGCCCGGCCCCTCCTGGCGGTCATCGTGATCACCGCCCTGGGGACCGTGGACAACGCGGTCCTCTCGATGAAGGCCGGGGCCTACGACTTCATCACCAAGCCCTTCGACGTGGACACGGTGGTGCTGGCGGTGAAGCGGGCCGCGGACTACATCAGCATGAGCCGGGAGAACACGGTCCTTCGGAACCTCCACCGGAACCGCATGTACTTCGAGGACTTCATCGGGGATTGCCCGGCGGTCCAGGGCATCAAGAACCTGATACCCAAGCTGGCCTTCGCGGACGTGCCCATCCTGGTCACCGGGGAGACCGGCACGGGGAAGAACGTCCTGGCCAAGCAGATCCATTTCTCCCTCTCCGGGTCCGACGCCCCCCTGGTCTACACCAACTGCTCCAGCATCCCGTCCACCCTCTTCGAGTCCGAGCTCTTCGGCCACGAGAGGGGGGCCTTCACGGGGGCGGCTGCCCTCAAGAAGGGCCGGGTGGAGGCCGCGGACGGGGGGACCCTCCTACTGGACGAGATCTCCGAGATCCCCTACGAGATCCAGGCCAAGCTCCTGGACTTCCTCCAGGAGCGGACCTTCTACCGGGTGGGCGGGGTGAAGCCGATTTCGGTCCAGATCCGCATCATCGCCCTTACCAACAAGAACCTCCAGGACGAGATCAAGGCGGGCCGCTTCCGCAAGGACCTGTTCTACCGCCTGAACGTCATCCATTTCCACATCCCGCCCCTCCGGGAACGGGGGGACGACGTCCGCCTGATCTGCGAATACCTGCTGGCCCTCCTTCGGAAGAAATACAACGCCCCGGACATCGCCCTCTCCGACGAAGCCTCGGAGGTCATCGCCTCCTATCCCTGGCCCGGGAACGTCCGGGAACTCAAGAACGTCCTGGAACGGGCCTTCATCTGCGCCGACGGCGGCGTCATCGGGGCGGAGGACCTGATCCTGGAGGAGCCTGAGCGGAAGACCGACAAGCGGACCCTCCGGAGCCTCACGGACGAATACGAGCGGGACGTCATCCTCCGGCGCCTGGCCTTCTTCCGGGGAAACCGGACCCGGACCGCCGAGGACCTGGGCGTGTCCCTGCGGAACCTCCAGTACAAGCTCGAGAAATACCAGATCCGGGGCTAGGGACCGCGCAAATCCTTGCGCGGTCCATGACGGATCTTGCATCCCCGGCGCGGTCCGGGGCCGCGGCTCCGGGCCCGGACGCGGCATTGCAGGGTCCGAGGAGGGCCGGAGGACAGGGAAACCGACACCCCGAGCCCGCTTCCGACTCGGCGGCCGTTCCGCCCGCGGCGCCTAGGCTTGGCACGAAACCTGCTAAATAGTCCGCAACAAATCTCAGAGGAGGCCGTATGATCCGGGCTCTAGGCAATTTCTTTACCAAGATCGCGAAGAAGTGGATTCCCGACGCGTTCATCTTCGCGGTCATCCTGACCATCCTGGTGTTCGTGCTGGGCATGGTCATCCAGGGCAAGTCCTTCATCGACATGACCGCCTACTGGGGCGGAGGCATGTGGAGCCTCCTGGGCTTCTCCATGCAGATGGTCCTGGTCCTGGTCACGGGCTCCGCCCTGGCCATCTCCAAGCCGGTCCACAAGGTCCTTAAGACCATCGCCAAGGCGGCGGACACCCCCGCCAAGGCCATCGCGATCGTCGCCCTGGTGATGGGCGTCGGCTGCTGGCTCAACTGGGGCTTCGGGCTCATCATCAGCGCCATCCTGGCCAAGGAGATCGCCAAGGTGACGAAGGGGATCCACTACCCCCTGCTGGTCGCCAGCTCCTATTCCGGCTTCGTGCTCTGGCACGCGGGCCTCTCCGGGTCCATCCCCCTGTCCATCGCCGGCAAGAACGCCGTCATGGAGAAGTTCGCCGAGGGCGCGATCGTCCCCACCAACGAGACCATCTTCTCCGCCCAGACCCTGATCATCGTGATCGTGCTGCTGGTGACGATCCCCCTGATCAACATCCTCATGATGCCCAAGAAGAAGGAGGAGATCGTCGAGATCGATCCGTCCATCTTCGCGGACGACGAGAAGGAGGAGGTGGTCACCAAGTCCTTCAAGGAGATGACCCCGGCGGAAAAGACCGAGAACTCCTTCGTCCTGGCCGTCATCGTGGGCGTGGTGGGCGTCATCTACGCGGTCCGGTACCTGGTGAAGGGCGGATCCCTGTCCCTGGACGTGGTGAACTTCATCTTCCTCATCCTCGGCATCCTGATGCACCGGACCCCGATCAACTACGTGAAGGCCGTGGACAAGTCGGTCCGGACCTGCGGCGGCATCGTCCTGCAGTTCCCCTTCTACGCGGGGATCATGGGCATGATGGTCAGCTCCGGCCTGGCCGCCACCTTCTCCAACTGGTTCGTCTCCGTGTCCACCCCCAAGACCTTCCAGCTGTTCACCTACTGGTCCGCGGGCCTGGTCAACCTCTTCGTGCCCTCCGGCGGCGGCCAGTGGGCCGTCCAGGGCCCGATCATGATGCCCGCCGCCAAGGCCCTCGGCGTGTCCTACGCCAAGGCCGCGATGGGCATCGCCTGGGGCGACGCCTGGACCAACATGGTCCAGCCCTTCTGGGCCCTGCCCCTCCTGGCGGTGGCCAAGCTGAACATCAAGGACATCATGGGCTACACCACGGTGATCCTGCTCTGGGCCGGCATCGTCACCTCCCTGGGACTGCTCTTCCTCTGATCCCCGTCGTTTGAAGCCGCCGGGGCGGCCCAGGGTTCCCTGGGCCGCCCCGGGCCCGGCTCCTCCCGGCACACGGCTCGATACATCCTCAAACCTCGATGACCGGGCGAGCCCGGCGGATCCCGAGGCGCGAAGGATGCCTAGAATATCAGGAGTGTTCAACATGGTAGCGAAACCGATTGTCACGGCCGACGAGGCCGTCGAATTGATCCGGGAAGGCGACACGGTCATGGTCGGCGGCTTCCTGGGCTGCGGGTCCCCGCCGGGGCTGATCGACGCCCTGGAAAAGCGGGGGACCCGGAACCTGACCCTGGTCTGCAACGACACCGCCTTCCACAACTTCAAGACGGGGGTCTGTACCCACGTGGCCAAGCTGGTGGCCAAGAAGCAGTTCCGGAAGATCGTGGTTTCCCACATCGGGACGAACCAGGAGACCCAGCGGCAGATGAACGAAGGGGAGACCGAGGTGGTCCTGGTCCCCCAGGGCACCTTGGCCGAGAGGATCCGGGCGGCGGGCGCGGGGCTGGGCGGAGTGCTAACGCCCACCGGCGTGGGGACCGAGGTTCAGGACGGCAAACAGGTGGTGGAGCTGGACGGGCGGAAGTACCTTCTCGAGAAGGCGCTCCCCGGGGACGTCGCCCTCCTCCGGGCGAAGAAGGCCGACAAGGCCGGAAACCTTATCTTCGACAAGGCGGCCCGGAACTTCAATCCCCTGATAGCCATGGCCTGCAGGACCGTCATCGTGGAGGCGGACGAGATCGTCGAGATCGGCCGGCTGGACCCCGAGATCGTGGTGACCCCCTCGGTTCTCGTGCACTACCTGGTCCGGGCGAAGAAGTAAGGGGAACACCATGGAATACGTAGCCAGCAAGGAAACCATAGCCAAGCGCATCGCCCGGATCTTCAAGGACGGGGACGTCGTGAACCTGGGGATCGGACTTCCGACCCTGGTGGGCAACTACGTCCCGGAGGGCGTGACCATCGTGCTCCAGTCCGAGAACGGATTCCTGGGCCTCGGTCCCGCGCCGGCGCCGGGAGCGGAGGATCCGGCCCTGGTGAACGCCGGGGGCGGGTTCGTGACCATCCAGCCGGGCGGGGCCTTCTTCGACTCCGCCATGAGCTTCGCGATCATCCGGGGCGGCCACGTGGACGCCACGGTCCTGGGCGTCCTGGAGGTGGACCAGCAGGGAAACCTGGCCAACTACAAGATCCCGGGCAAGCTGGTCCCCGGCATGGGCGGGGCCATGGACCTGACCGTCGGGGCCAAGCTCGTCGTGGCCGCCACGGAGCACTTCGACAAGTCCGGCGCCTCCAAGCTCCTGCGGACGTGCAAACTCCCGCTGACCGCGGCGAACCAGGTGGACTTCGTCTGCACCGACGTCGGGTTCTTCGAGGTGAGGAACGGGACCTTCGTGCTCAAGGAATACTTCAAGCCCTACACGGTGGAGTACATACTGGAGAAGACGGACGCGGATATCGTGGTGGACAAGGACTGCCGGGAAGTCGAGATCTCGTAATCCCCGGCGGACGACAATCGAACAAGGAGAATGGAATGAGCAAGACCAGCATCGTCGGCGCCTACAACACGGCGTTCGGCTCCTTCGTTAAGAAGAACAAGGAAACCAAGGAAGTCACGGACCTCAAGAGCATCTACGAACTGCTCGAGGAGGCCGGGAAGGGCGCCCTGGCGGACGCCGGGATCGAGGCGGACCGGGTAGGCGGCCTCTGGGTGGGCTCCTGCTCGCCCTCCCTCTTCGCGAACCAGGAACACCTGGCTCCAAACGCCCTGGAGGTGGATCCCAAGGCCCTCCGCTTCAAGCCCGCCTACCGGGTGGAGGACGCCTGCGCCTCCTCCTCCGCGGCCCTGTACAGCGCCATTTACGCCGTGGAGTCCGGGCGCGTCGACGTCGCCCTGGTCATCGGGGTGGAGAAGATGAACCTCCTGGACACCAAGGGGGTGACCCACGCCCTGGCCTGCTCCTCCCACTGGCCCACCGAGGGCGGGACGGGCATGACCTTTCCGGCCCTGTTCGCCGAGTACGCGAAGGGCTACCGGAACCACTACAAGCTGACGGACAAGAAGCTCGCGGAGATGCTGGCCGCCGTGGCGGCCCTCTGCTACCGGAACGGCCTCGAGAATCCCCTGGCCCACTTCGGCAAGGGCGGACCCTCGGACAAGCTGGGCCTGGTCACCCCCGAGGCCATCCTGGGCCTCCCGGAGGACAAGAACCCCATGATCGCGGATCCCCTGCGCCTCCACGACTGCTCCCTGGTCACCGACGGGGCGGCGGCCCTGGTGGTCATGCGGACCGACGAGGCCCGCAAGCGGGGCCGCCCGGCGGTGGAGATCGCCGGCTTCGGCCACACCACGGAGCGGATGCCCATCAACGTGCGGCCGAACATGTACGAGCTCATGGCCGGCAAGGAGGCCGTGCGCCGCGCCTTCGCGGAAGCGGGGATCCGGAGCCAGGACATCGACGTCGCCGAGGTCCACGACTGCTTCACCATCAACCAGATCCTCTGCACCGAGGCCCTGGGCCTGTCCGCGGACGGTAAGGCCGGCGACGACTACCTGGCCGGCCGCTTCGGCCGGGACGACAAGGTCTGCGTGAACCTGTCCGGGGGCCTCAAGGCCAAAGGGCATCCCGTGGGAGCCACCGGGGCCTCCATGCACGCCCTGCTGTACAAGCAGCTTACCGGTCATGCCATCGGCGTCGCGCCCTCCAAGGGTACGCCCAGGATCGGGGCGGCGCTGAACGTGGGCGGTTCCTCGGTCACCAACTGCGTGACCGTCCTGCGGGCCCTGTCGTAAGCTTTCCGGACTCAACCACGGGGGGAAGAAGAGCGGGAAAAATCGCCGAAGCTCGCTTCGGCGCCGCGAGGCCTGCACTGCAGGCCTCGCGCCCTCCGTGCTCTCCGTGGTAGAATCCAGGAAACTGCGGGGGGCCGGGCATGGAAGAGTACCGAAGGCCGAGCTGGGACGAGTACTTCATGGAGGTGGCCAACGCGATAGCCAAGCGGGCCACCTGCGACCGGGGCCGCTCCGGCTGCGTCATCGCCCGGGACAACCAGGTGCTGGCCACGGGCTACGTGGGCGCCCCCGCGGGCCTGCCCCACTGCGACGAGGCGGGCCACCAGCTCAAGCAGACGGTCCACGAGGACGGAAGCACCACCACCCACTGCGTACGTTCGGTCCACGCCGAGCAGAACGCCATCTGCCAGGCCGCGAAGAACGGCGTCCCCATCAAGGGCGCCACCCTCTACTGCCGCATGACCCCCTGCCGGACCTGCGCCATGATGATCATCAACTGCGGCATCCTCCGGGTGGTCTGCGAGCGGAAGTACCACGCCGGCGCGGAGAGCGAAGCCATGTTCCGCACGGCCGGCGTGAAGCTCGAGTACGTCCACGAGGAAGTGGAGAAGTACGAGAGGCAGTAACCGGTGGACGGTGGACAGTGGACGGACAGGACGACAGCATACGGCAGCCCGTAACGCCAATGCGTTGGATGTCTCCGCGATCCTTGTGTAATTTCCGCGTACTGACCACCGTCCACAGTTCACCGGCCGCCGCTTGATCCCCCCGCCTTCCGTCGGTATGTTGAATAGGTGAGTGTAAGAATCCTCTATATAGCGGAGATCGTCGGCAAGACCGGGGTTTTCGTGGTCAAGAATCTCCTTCCGGGCCTTCGAAGGGACCTCAAGCCCGATCTCGTGGTGGCCTGCGCGGACGGGGCCACCGGAGGCGCCGGGGTGGGCAGGGCCCACGCGGCTTACCTGCGGAAGCTGGGGGCGGACATCCTGACCACCGGGGAGCGGGGGTTCTACAAGAAGGACATCGTGGAGCTCTTTCCCAAGGCTTCCTGGCTCCTCCGGCCGGCCAATTATCCCTACGGGGTCCCCGGGCACGGCTGGAAGATCTACGCGGCGGGGGAGAGGAAGATCGGGGTCATCCAGCTGCTCGGGCAGTCCGGTTTTCCCCGAACCCATTTGGCGAATCCCTTCCTCCTGGTGGACGACCTTCTGCCTCGGCTGAAGCAGGAAACCCCCGTCGTGATAGTCGAGTTCCACGCCGCCACGACGGCGGAAAAAATCACCATGGCCGCCCACCTGGACGGCCGGGCGACGGCGGTCATCGGGGCCCACACCCGGGTTCCCACCGCGGACGCGCGGGTATCCGCGAAGGGGACGGCGGCGATCACGGACGCGGGCCGAACGGGTGCCTCCCTGTCCGTCGGAGGCATGGATCCCGCCGGCCGGGTGCGGGAATTCCTGTCGGGGATCCCCGAGTGGACCCGGGACGGCGGCCGGGACCTGGAACTCCAGGGCTGCCTGGTGGAGGCGGACGAGGACGGCCGGGCCCTGTCCCTGGAACTGCTCCGGGTGCCCTGCAAGGAGGTCATGCTTGAAAGAACAGGGAACGACGACGAGGATTGACGGGTCCGAAGTGACCGTTCGTATAGACCTGGAGGCGAACTGCGCGGGCTGCATGAACAAGGAAGGCTGCGCCCTGGCGGGGAGCCTGATGCAGGCCCGGGATCCCTCCGGACTGGTCCGGTCGGTCGGACAGCGCGTGGAGGTGGAGATCTCCCCGGGCGCCCAGGCCGCCGGGGCGTTCTGGCTCTTGGGGTTGCCCCTGGTCCTGTTCGGCGGGGGCTACGCGGCCGGCTCCGTCCTCTTTCCGGCCTCCGGGGAGGGCCCCGCGGCCCTCCTGGGAATCGGAGGCTTCGCCCTGGGCATCCTGGCCGCCTTCCTGCTCAAGCGGGGCAGCCGGTCCTCCGCCCTGCCGGTGGTGACCCGGGTGCTGGGCGGCCCCTTCGGCGCGTCTCCGAGCCCCGGCCTGGGCGGAGAGGCGCCCGGAACCGTCTAGACGTCCCCACCCGGGCGTCGAACCCGGACTCCCTCCCAACCGCCGGGAGACTCTAAAGCAGGACCTTGTCGGCCAGCTCGTCCGCCGCGTCCTTGCCGAGGAGGGCCCGGACGACCGCCGCGGAGAACTCTCCCGCGCAGCCCGCCGCCCGGGAGGTGATCAGGTTTCCGTCCTCGACCACCCTCCCGGCCGTGAAGGTTCCGCCGTACGGGTCCTTTTCCAGTCCCGGGTAGCAGGTGAACCTCCGGCCCGCCAGGATCCCGCAGTGCTTTCCGAGGACCCAGACCGGGGCCGCGCAGATGGAGGCGGTCAGCCGCCCTTCCCGGAAATGGGACACGATGAGGTTCCGGGCGCTTTCGTCCCGGCCGATCGCCTCGCAGCCCCGTCCTCCGGGAACCACGACCAGGTCGAAGGGTCCCTCCGCGTCGTCCGCCGCCAGGTCCGCGGTCAGGCGGATATCGTGGGCGCCCATGAGATCCCGCTCCCCGATGCCGGCCACGACGACCTCGACCCCAGCGCGGCGGAGGTAGTCGATCGGCGTGATCGCCTCGACTTCCTCGGTGCCGTTGGCCACGAATACGATGGCTCGCTTCATCTCCCCCTCCTTGCCGGATACCCCTTCGAGTGTAGGGTCCCGGGGCCCCGCGCGCAACCGTCTCCGGGGCGCATCCCGCCGGGGTTCCCGCGGGGGTCCCGTTCGTGGACAACCGGGCGGACGGGCAGTATACTCGTAGCGTACCATCCAACGCACGCCAAAGGAGTCGAGGTATGGATACTCGAAACGGGCTCGTGACCTTCGGACTGTTCGTGCTCCTGTTCGCCTTCACCTTCGTCTTCAGCCTGGTCGCCCTGAGCGAGGACAACGTCGCGTACGGCATCCTAGCCCTCGTCGGGTTCCTCGTGTGCATCGGAGCGAGCCTCTTCAACAGCGTCGTCGCGGCCCAGGAAGGGGCGGTCTTCGCCGTCTGGTTCCGGTCCTACGCGATCCTGGTCGGGATCCTCTTCGTGTGGTTCCTGACCCGGGTGGGAACCGCCTTCGGCTGGTGGTGATCCGACCCCGCTGAGCCTCCGGCCGCCGGGAAGCCCCCGCGGCGGGGCCGCGCGGTACGACGGCGAGGGCAATCCCGTGACTCCGGAAGCCTCCCGGGCGGTCCTGCGGGCCGCCCGGGCGATAAAGCAGGCGAGCCGCCTCATCGCCTTCACCGGGGCCGGGATCTCCGTGGAGAGCGGGATCCCGCCGTTCCGGGGGGAAGGCGGGATCTGGACACGGTACGATCCGGATACCCTCGAGATCCGGAGATTCCTCCGGGACCCCGCGGCCGCTTGGCCCGCCATCCGGGAGATCTTCTACGACTACACGTCCCGGGCGGAACCCAACGACGCCCACCGCGTCCTGGCCCGGTGGGAGTCCGAGGGCCGCCTGTCCTTCCTGGTGACCCAGAACATCGACGGCCTCCACGAAGCCGCGGGCTCCCGGGCCCTGGCGGAATTCCACGGCTCCTGCCGCCACCTCGTCTGCCTCGATTGCGGGGAGAGGGTCGAGGCTACTTCGACCCTCCTCGCGAACCTGCCGCCCCGGTGCCCCTGCGGGGGGATCTACAAGCCGGACTTCGTCTTCTTCGGGGAGGGGATCCCCCGATCCGCCTACGAGGCATCCTTCGCGGCCGCGGATTCGGCGGACGTCTGCCTTGTGATCGGCAGCACCGGGGAGGTCCACCCCGCCGCGGAGGTTCCCCGGACCGTGAAACGCCGGGGCGGCCTCATCGTGGAGATCGATCCCGAGCCTACGGGATTCACGGACTCGATCACGGACATCTTCATCCGTGCCGGGGCCTCGGAGGCGATGCGGGAACTGGACGCCGCCGTCCGGCAGCCTTGAATCTATAGCAGATATTATATATAAGCTCTTTTTCATGAACACGATCCGCCGCCGCCGTCTTCATTCCGGGGTCCGCTGGGCCCTCCTCCTGGGAGTCCTGGGCTGGACCACCTGGGAGTTCATCGCCCACGCCTACGTGAGCAAGGTCCACCCCTCGGTGCACGCCCTCTGCCCCCTCGGCGGCCTCGAGTCCCTTCTCGCCTGGATCGTCCGGGACGGGGCGACCCTCCCGAAGATCTTCTCCGCGACCCTGGGGCTCTTCTTCGTATCCGCGGGGATCTCGATCCTCTTCAAGAGATCCTTCTGCGGTTCCGTCTGTCCCCTCGGGACCCTCCAGGACCTGGCGGGGGCCCTGGGCCGGGCCGTGCTCGGGCGGAACCGGTTCCGGCTCCCCCCGGGGCCGGACCGGATCCTCCGTCTTCTCAAGTATCCGGTCCTGGTCCTGGCGGTCGCCTCCGCGTGGATTACCGGCACCCTGTGGATCCAGTCCTTCGACCCCTGGCCGGCCTACGCCCACCTCTTCAACCCCTCGGAGCTCTTCCCGACCTACGCGGTCGGGTTCGGGATCCTGGCGGCCTCCCTGGTCCTCTCGTTCTTCCTGGAGAGGGCCTTCTGCAAGTACCTCTGCCCCATGGGCGCGTTCACTGCGGTCCTCGGCCTGGCCTCGCCCTTCAAGGTACGGCGGGACGCCGGGGCCTGCACGGACTGCGGCCTGTGCGACCGCGCCTGCCCCGTGAACTTGGAGGTGTCCGCGGCCGGAGCCGTGACGGACGCAGAGTGCCTGTCCTGCGGGGCCTGCGCCGCGGCCTGTCCCGCACCCGGGGCCCTGGGGATGGGCTTCTCCCGGAAACGGCCGATCCCCCCGGCCGCCGCCGTCGCCCTGGGCGCCGGCGCCTTCTTCCTCGGCGTCCTGGCCCTCCAGGCCCTCGGTTTCGACCGGGTGAGCGGGCGCCAGGAGCCCACCCTGCGGGAGCTCGCCCGGGACGCCGGGATGACCACGGCGGAATTCCGGGACGCCTACGGCCTTCCCTCCGGATTCTACGCGGGCGCCCGGGCGGGCGCCGTGGAGGACGCGATCCCCCTGTACAAGATGGCGGAGCTCAACGGAACGGATTCCGCCCGAATCAAGGAGGACCTGGGACTGGATCCCGCCCTGCCCGACGACACCCCCTGGGGGGAGGCCTTCGGGGCGGTGACCCTGGGCCGGCTCGCCGAACTCAACGGCGTCACCCTGGAGGCGCTCAAGGCCTACTATTCCCTGCCGTCCTCGGCCGGTCCGGATACCCCGTGGAGGGACGTGCGGAAAGCCGCGGAAAAGGCGGCCGCCGCCTCGGGGGGCGGAGGAGGCCGGGGCGGCGGGGGAGGTGGAGGCGACCACTAGGCCGGGAAGGGTGGTCGGTGGACGGTGAACGTTGGACAGCGGACAGTGGACAGTGGACAGTGGACGGAATTGGGAACGGATCTCGGATGCTTCTTACGCTTGACCTGTATCATTGACCGTCGGCGGCGCCGATTCCGTTTACGGTTTACGGTTTACCGATTACACTCTTTCCCATGCCCGAGCTTCCCGACCTGGTCTACATCGTCGACCGCCTCCGCCCCGAGATCCTGGGTCGCCGGGTGGTCCGGATCTCGGTGGGCAATCCGACGGTCCTGCGCGTCCTGGTGCCCGGGGATTTTGGGGACCTCCTGGCCGGGGACGCCTTCACGGCCCTGGAGAGGCGAGGCCCCTTCCTGCGCTTCGCCCTGGAACGGCACGACCTGGTGATGCACCTGATGCTGGCGGGCCGGATCCGGGTCGTCGCGGGTACGGAAAAGCCCCTGGCGGCCCGGCGATTCGCCCTGGACCTGGACGACGGAACCCGGCTCGAGTACGGGGACGAGAAGAACATGGGCAAGGTCTACCTCTGCGAACCCGGACGGCACGAGGCGATCCCGGGCTACCTCACCCAGGGGGTGGACCTCACCGGACCGGGCTTCGACCGGGATACCTTCCTACGGCTGATCGCCAAGGAACGGAGGCAGGCCCGGGTCTTCCTGATGGACCAGACGAAACTCTCCGCGGTGGGGAACGCCTACGCCGACGAGATCCTCTTCGCGGCCCGGATCCATCCCAAGTCGCCGTGCAACCGGCTGTCCCCCCAGGAGAAGGACGCCTTCTACACCGCCGTCCGGGAGGTCCTGGACTGGGGGATCGCGGAAGTCTCCGGGGCCGGGCGGCCCACGGAGGACAAGGTCCGGGATCACATGCGGGTGCGGAACCGGGCCGGCTCGCCCTGCCCCGTGTGCGGGACCACGATCCGCAAGGCCGGGGTCCTGGGCTTCGATTCCTTCTTCTGCCCGGCCTGCCAGAAGCCCAAGACGGAGCAGTTCATCGACTGGAGTCGGTGAACGGTGGACGGTGAACAGTTAACGGAAGTGGTTGCAGAACGCGGCCGAGTCCCACGTCCAAGCCGGGACATCTCTCGCGTTCATTGGTCACTTCCGTCCACCGACCACTGTCCACCGTTCACCGCACTTGCATCTCCCGACAGAAACCGTTATAGTCTGCCTGTCCGAGGCTTTCGAAGGCTAAAACGGCCGCGCTTCGCCGCGCGGTCCCCGGCCGGCCCCGGAGGGAGGTTCCCGTGACCCGATCGCAGAACCGCGCCGACCGCTCCTCCACCTCCGCCCTCCTCCTCTCCCGCTCGATGCGTCCCGCCCTCCTCCCCGGCATGATGATGTGACGCCCCGGGCGTCCTAGGACTTCATCGGTTCCGACCCGTCGACGCGGGAAGGGACGACGCCCGGGCAGAACCAACCGAACACCACCGTCGAACGCTACCGGCTTCCGAGCGGAACGCCGCCGGTCGCCACATTCCATCGCCCGCCCGGGTTGGGCGGGGCGTGTCGCCGTATTTTCGGCCCGCCCCGCGTCCCCCGGAGGGCAGGGGAGCATCGTATGCAGACCAAGACCTACGAGGATATCAATGAGCGCCTCTCCCGGGGCGAGGCGGTGGTCCTGACGGCCATGGAATTCAAGGACCTGGCCCGGGACCTGGATCCCGCCGAGCTGGTCCGGGAAGTGGACGTGGTGACCACCGCAACCTTCGCCCCCATGTGCTCCAGCGGGGTCTTCCTGAATTTCGGGCACTCGGACCCCCCCATCCGCATGGAGGAGATCTCCTTGAACGGCGTGCCCGCCTACGAGGGCCTGGCCGCGGTGGACGCCTACCTGGGGGCGACCGCGGAGGGTCCGGGGAATACCGGGTACGGGGGCGCCCACGTCATCGAGTCCCTGGTGCGGGGAGAGGAGGTCCGGCTCTCCGCCCGGGGCAAGGGCACGGACTGCTATCCCCGGACCTCCCTGGAGACCTCCGTCTCCCTGGACCGGATCAACGAGGCTTGGTTCTTCAATCCCCGCAACGGATACCAGAACTACGGGGCCGCTGCGAACGGCTCCCCCCGGCCCCTCCGTACGTACATGGGAATCCTGGAGCCGGAATACGGGAGCGTCTCGTACTCCACCTCCGGGGAACTCTCGCCCCTCCTGAACGATCCCGAATGCCGGACCGTGGGGGTGGGGACCCCGGTCTTCCTCTGCGGGGCACGGGGTCGGGTGGTGGGACCGGGCACCCAGTACTGCGACGGGCGGGAGAAAGGCCGGTCCGGGCTTCCCCTGTCCGGTGCCCGCACCCTGGCCCTCTGGGCGGACCTGAAGGAGGCGGAAGAGGAATTCCTGGCCGCCGCCCGGTACGACGGATACGGGATCAGCCTCTTCGTGGGTCTGGGCCTTCCCATCCCGGTCCTGGACGAGGACTTGGCCCGGCGCCTGTCGGTCCGGGACGGGGACATCGAGACGGACGCCCGGGATTATTCTCGGCCCGGCCGGCCCGTGGTGGGGCGTTATACCTACTCGGAGCTCCGATCGGGAAGCGTGGAGATCGAGGGCCGCCGGGCCCCGACCTCCAGCCAGTCCAGCCTGGCCAAGGCCCGCCGGATCGCGGACGTGCTGAAGGAGAGGGTCCTGGACGGCCGCTTCCCCCTGGAGGCGCCCCGGGAGCCCCTCCCGGAAGGCCGGGTCCAGCGGCCTTTGTCCGCGCGGTCCCCCGGGTGGACCCCCGGTGCGGCGGAGCTCCGGACCGCCCGTCCGGGAGTCGGCCCCGCGGGGTACCGGAGGGCCCGATGCGTGGACTGCGGGTCCTGCGTCGCCCACTGTCCCGCAGGGGCCCTGAGCATCGGGGCCCCGGACTGGACCCTCCGGTACGAGGCCTCCCTCTGCGACGGCTGCGGGGCCTGTTTTTCGGCCTGCCCCCGGGAGGCCCTCGGGGGCGGGAGGACGAAGACCGTCCCGATCCGTCGGCCCGCCGTCTTTCCGGACGTCGTTCCGGACGTCCTTCCTGCGGTCGAGCCGGCGATCGAGTCGGCGATCGGGTCGGCGGCCGGTCGCGCGGGGAGGCCCGTCCGTGTACGAGCCTAGGACCTACCGGGTTCGCCCACGGTCCGGGAGGCTCGAATACTTCGCCGTTCGGTACCGGGAGACCGATCTCTGGATCGGCGTGGACCGGCCCTCGTTCCGGCCCTCCCTGGGGCAGGACGTCCTGGAGCGGGTGATCGACCTCCGGCTCCGGCTGGACGGCTATATCGAGCGCAGGCCGGAGTTCCGGACTTCCTTCGAGCCCCTGCCGGAGGATGTCCGGGCCCCCGCGATCGCCACCGCCATGCTCCGGGCCGCCCGGGAAGCCGGGGTGGGGCCCATGGCCGCCGTGGCGGGGACCTTCTCCGACTTCGTGGCCCGATTCCTCCTGGACCCCGGCCGATGCCGGGAGGTCGTGGTGGAGAACGGGGGGGATGTCGCCCTGTCCGGGACCGGGGACTTCACCGCGGCCCTCCTGGCCGGTTCCTCGCCCCTCTCGGGACGGCTGGGCCTGCGGCTGCGGGGGGGAGGGTACCGGGGATTGGCCGCCAGCGCGGGCCGGGTCGGGCCCTCCTACAGCGCGGGCCGGGCGGACGCCTGCGCGGTGCTCGCCCGGGACGCGGCCCGGGCGGACGCCTTCGCCACGGCCTTCGGAAACCGCGTCGGATCCGGGGAGGACATCGGACCCGCCCTGGCCCGTGCCCTGCGGACCGAGGGCGTCCTGGGGATCGCCCTGGTCGCGGGATCCGCGTTCGGGTGCGCCGGGGATCTCGAGGTGGTCCCCCTGGATCCGGGATCGGACCAGGGCGGGGTGCGGACGGCCGCGCCGGAGTCCCGGGCGGCGGCCCGGGCGGGGAGGCTTGGATGAGCGGGATCGAGTCGACGGATTTCGCGACGGAGGGCGTCTTTTCCATCGAGGTGGTGCCTCCCGGCCGGGGGGCGGGCCTGGAGGACCTCTTCGCGGCGGTGGAGACCCTCCTCCCCTACGGCCCCTCGAAGGTCAGCGTGACGGACCATCCCGCGGGACCCCCGGACGGGGCTCCCCTGCCCGGAGGGGGCTTCGCCCGCTCGGGCCCCCGGTCCAAGCCGGGCACCCTCGGCACGGCCCTGGCCCTGCAGGCGGCCTTCCGGGTGCGGGCCGTGCCCCACCTCGTGGCCCGGGGCGCGGACCGTTACGCCATGGAGGACCTCCTGATCGACCTGCACTACGCGGGGTTCCGGGAGCTCTTCGTGGTCCGGGGGGACGACCGGTTCTACCGGGACGCCGACGCCGCAAATCCCTCCGCCCGGGACCGGACCTACGCCTGCGCCGCGGACCTCGTGGCCCACGTGGCCGCCCTGAACCGGGGCGAGTACCTTCCCCCCGCGGGACCCGGGAAACCCACGGCCTTCCGGGTCGGAGTGGCGGGATACCCGGAAAAGCACTTCGCGTCCCCCAACAAGGACGCGGACCTCCGGAGGCTGAAGGAGAAGGTGGACGCCGGGGCCTCCTACATCGTCACCCAGATGGTCTTCGATCCCCGGCCGTACCTCGAGTTCGTGGCCGCCCTCCGGGGGGCCGGGATCGGCGTGCCCGTGATACCGGGGATCAAACCCCTCACACGGGCTTCCCAGGCCGCCGCGGTGCCCCGGAACTTCTTCGTGGACGTGCCGGATGCCCTCCTGCGGGCCCTCGAGGAGGCCCGGACCCCGGAGGAGGAGCGGCGGACGGGTATCCGGGCCGCCGCCCGCCTGGCGGAGGATCTCCTGGCCGGCGGGGCCCCGGCCCTGCACTTCTTCACCATGGGCCGGGGCGGGGCAACCCGGGATGTCCTGGACGCGGTCTTCGGCGGACCCGAGGGTGCCCGTCGACCCGGGACCGGCTCGGAAGGGGGTTCCCGATGACCGAAGATCTTCGCGGGAACGACGGGGACCTGCGGGCCGTCTTCGGGACCCGCCTGATCCTGGCGGACGGCTCCACGGGGACGGCCCTGGAGGAACTGGCCCCCGGGCGCTCGGCGACCTTCCTGCCCCTGGAGTCCCCGGAAATCGTGGAGGACCTCCACCGGGCCTACTTCGACGCTGGGGCCGACCTGGTGGAAACCGCGACCTTCGGGGCCAACGAGCGGGCCCTGGCCCGGGCCGGGGCTCCGGGGCTCGCCCGGGACCTGAACCGGGCGGCCTGCGAAGCCGCCGTCCGGGCGGCCCGCAGGGCCCAGGAGGCGGACGGACGCCTCCGCTGGGTGGCGGGTTCCGTGGGCCCCGGGGAGGACCCGCCCAGCCTGGGGGCCTCCACGTACGAGGAACTGGTCGAGTCCTACCGCCCCCAGATGGAAGGCCTGCTCGAGGGCGGGGCGGACCTGGTCTTCGTGGAGACCTGCCAGGACCCCCTGCAGATCAAGGCGGCCCTGGGCGCCCTCTTCGACGCTTCGGCCGGGACCGGCCGGGAGGTCCCCTTCATCGTCTCCGCCACCGTGGACGCCTCGGGCCGCCTGCTGACCGGCACGGGCATGGAGGCCCTGGCGGCGATCGTGGCGCCCTACCGCCCCCTGGCCCTGGGGCTCAACTGCTCCGGAGGGCCGGGCGAGCTCTCGGCCGCCCTGGAGGCCCTGGCCCGGGTCTCCCCGGCGCCCCTGGCCCTGATGCCCAACGCGGGACTGCCCCGCCTGGAGTCCGGCCGCGCGGTCTATCCCCTGGGCCCCGGGGATTTCGCCCGGGAGACGGCCGCCCTGGCCCGGAGGTTCGGGGTCGCCCTGGTCGGGGGTTGCTGCGGGACGGGGCCGGCCCACATCCGGTCCCTGGCGTCCCTCCTGGCGGACCGGCCCCGGCCTTCGCCCCGGCCCGTCCGGAAGCCGTCCCTCGCCTCGCTCTACGAGGCCTGGCCGCCGTTCTCCGCCGGATCCGGAACGGTCGCCGGCAACCCGGATGCCTCCGGGCCCGGCCCGGCCCGGCCCGGTCTCCCGGAACCCTTCCTCCGGGTGGGGGAGAAGGCCAACGCCGCGGGATCCGCGGCCTTCGCCAAGCGGGTCCTGGCCGGGGACGTCGAGGGCCAGGCCGATCTCGCCTTGGCCCAGGAGGAGTCCGGGGCCCACGCACTGGACCTCCACCTGGCCCGGCCCGGCCGGGACGAGGCGGCGGACCTGTCGGTCCTGGCCGGCCGACTGGCCGGAACCGCCCGGGCGGCCCTGTCCCTGGACTCCCCGGATCCCGAGGTCCTGGCCGCGGCCCTCCCCCGGGTCGGGGGGCGGCCCCTCCTCAACTCCGCCAACCTCGAGGACGAGGACAAGGCCCGGCGGGTCTTCCGCCTGGCCCGTCGTTTCGGGGCCGCCGTGGTCTGCCTGGCCCTGGACGGCGGGGGGCCCGCCCGGGAGGTGACTGAAAAGGTCCGGGTCTGCCGGACCCTGTACGACCTGGCCCTGGAGGAGGGACTCTCTCCGGAGGACCTCTACTTCGATTGCCTGACCTTCTCCCTGGCCTCCGAGACCGGGGGCTTCGAGGGCGCCGCCTCGCGGACCCTGGAGGCGATCCCCCGGGTCCGGGCCGCCTGTCCCGGCTCCTCGACGATCCTGGGGGTCGGGAACGTCTCCTTCGGCCTCCCCCGGCCCCTCCGTCCCCCGGTGACATCGGTCTTCCTGGCCGCGGCACGAAGCGCGGGCCTGGACGCCGCCATCCTGGATCCCGGCCTGCCGGAGCCCGGGGCCGTGGATCCCGGGATCCGGGCCGCCGTGGAGCTCCTCCTGTCCGGACAGCACGTCGGTCCGGAAGCCCGGGCGGCCGCCCTGGACTCCCTCCTGGTCCGGGCGCCCGGATCCGCCGAGGCGGCCCCGCCGGAGGCCTCCGGCTCGACCCCGCAGGACCGCCTTCGGGCGGCCGTCCTGAGAGGGGAGGCCGGCGCGGCCGTCCGGGCCGCCCGCGAGGCCGCGGACACGTCGCAGGACCCGGAGGGGGCGGGGGCGCCGGACAAGCGGCCGGCCGACGCCGGTCCCCCGGGAGCGGCCCCGGTCACCTCCCTCGTCGCGGACGCCATGTCCGAGGTGGGGGCCCGGTTCGCCGCCGGGGACCTTCCCCTGCCGCGGGTCCTCCGGAGCGCAGAGGCGGCCCAGGCCGTCCTGGGGGAGCTCGCCGACCGGGAGGGTACCGCGGGACCGGCCCGGGGCACGGTGGTGATGGCCACCGTGAAGGGGGACCTCCACGACATCGGAAAGAACCTGACGGCCTTGATCCTGGCGGGCTCGGGGTACCGGGTCGTGGACCTGGGGGTCGACGTGGGAACGGGGCGCCTCCTGGAGTCGGTCCGCGCCGAAAAGGCGGACGCCCTGGGGCTCTCCGGCCTCCTGACCCGGAGCCTGGAGGAGATGCGGAAGGCCGCCCGAGCCCTCGAGGAGGAGGGGTTGGACACGCTCCTCCTGCTGGGGGGGGCCGCGGTGGATCGACGGTACGTGGAGGCCGAACTCAGTCCCCTCCGGCCCGGCCGGGTGCGGGCCTGCGCGGACGCCTTCGAGGCCCTGGAGATCCTGGCCGCGGACCGGAGCCCGGCGGGCGGTCCCGCGGCCGTGACCGGTTCCGAGGATTCCCCTTTCCTCCGACCTCCCGCGGATCCCGGTCCCACCCGGAACAGGACAGCCGCGCCGGCCGGCCGCGCGGTGCCGGCGGGGGCTGGCGCGCCGATTCCCGGTCCCCGGCCCGCGGCCGCCGGAGCCCCGCCCTTCCGGGGTTCCCGGATCGCGGACGAGCTCGCCCCGGAGGAACTCCTTTCGGCCCTGGACCGGAAGACCCTGCTCCAGGTCCGCTGGGGATACGGCCGGAACCGGACGGAAGAAGCCCGGGATGCGTTCGACCGGGTCGTGGAGTTCGTGAAATCCCGGGGTCTCATCCGGGCCGCGGGGGCCTACGGATATTTTTCCTGCGTCCACCGGGGAGACGGCCTTCTGTCGGTGGAGGACGGCCGGGGAGGCCGACGGGAATTCCCCTTTCCCGTGTACCCGGAGGGCAAGATCCGGACCGTGGCCTCGTACTTCGACGATCCGGGTTCGGTCTTCCCGGCCTTCGCGGTGACCGCGGGCCCGGAGTTTTCCCGGGCCGCGGCGGAGTTGCGGGCCTCGGGTGCCCAGGAGGAGTACTTCCACCTCCACGGCCTGGCCGCCGCCCTGGCCGAGGCGGCCGCGGAGATCCTGCACGCCCGGATCGGCCGGGAACTCGAGACGGCCGGGGCCGGCACGAGGGGCCGGAGGTACTCCTTCGGTTTCCCCGGCTGTCCCGGGCTGGAGTCCCAGGGGGACCTCCTGGATATCCTGGGCGCGGATCGGATCGGCCTGGGAATCACGGAGGGTCACCAGCTGACGCCGGAGTTCTCGGTCACCGCCTTCGTGGTGCCCCGGCCGGACGCGGAATATGTCGCCGGGGGCCGGAGGTTCGCGCGGCCGCCGGACGCTACCGCCTGAAGGCCCCGTCCAGCTCCTCCAGGAACCGGTCCAGGTTCTCCCGTTCCAGCGTCAGGGACGGATCGAAGCGGAGGCCCGTGCCCGAGGGATACCCGGCGGGGTAGTATCCCGTTACGAAGCCGCGTTCCCATAGCCGTTCGTAGAGGCCGTACCCGTCGAGACCGCACCCGGGGTCCAGCTCCAGGGCCAGGAGCATGCCCCGGCCGCGGACGTCCCGGATCTCCGGATGCCGGTCCCGGACCTGCCGCAGACCCTCCAGGAAGGCGGCGCCGGTTTCGGCTCCCCGCTCGATCCACCCCTCCTCCCGGAGAGTGTCCAGGACCTCCCGGGCCGCCGCGCAGCCGAGGGGGTTGTTCTGGTGGGACTGGGCGTGGTGAAACCCCGCGGCTTCCAGACCCCGGGCCGCTTCCCGGGAAAAGGCCACGGCGCTGACGGGATACCCGTTGCCCAGGGCCTTTCCCAGGGCCACGACGTCGGGCCGGATGCCGTAGTGCTGGAACCCGAACCATAGTCCGGTCCGCCCCAGGCCGGTGGTGACCTCGTTGGAGACGACGAAGCCTCCGTTCTCCCGGACCCGGTCCACCAGGTCCCGGACCCCGTCGGCGGGCGGGAACCGGCCGAAGTCGGGGCTTCCGCCCCCGGGTTCGAACACGAAGCCTCCGACGGCATCCAAGGACGCTCCCTCCGGAAGGTGCGGACCCGCGCCGGATCCGGGCAGTCCCGGCTCTACCAGGATCCATTCCCTCGGGTCCTTCCGGCCGGCGGATCCCAGGGCCCCCAGGTAGCTGTGCGCCAGGGTGGCCAGGAAGGGGCGGCCCGTGAGGCGCCGGACCGCCTGGACCGCGAATTCCACGGCCTCGCTGCCGGAGGTCAGGAAGACGCACTTCCCGTCCGGAAGGCCGACGGCCGCCAGGACCCGTTCCGCGGCCTCCTCGGCGGAGCGGTTGGGATACCGGACGTTCAGGTGGATGACCCGGTCGATACCCTCCTTGAGGGCCCGGTTGATCCGCGGGTGGGCGTGTCCCAGGACCGCGCTCCAGCTTCCGGATTCCAGGTCCAGCCAGCGCCGTCCTCGGGCGTCCCGGAGCCAGCAGTTCTCTCCGCGCGTGAAGTCCACGTCCCGAATCGCGTGGCACGCCAGGATCCTGTCCTCGACCATGATGCCTCCTCCGTCGTACCGATCCGGCACAGTATCCCGGAATCGGCCCGGCCGGAATAGCCGATTTCCGCCGTCTCGGGCGGGCCGGAGCGCCGGCCGGACGCGGAGCGCGCATCGGGCCGCCCGGGTCCGCGCGGCCGTCGACGGTCCGCCCGAAACGGTCCGGCCGCGTAGACGGTCCGGCCGCGCCGTTGTAGTATGGAGGTCCCCCGATACCACGACCGGGTTCCCGGCCGCCCCGCGGTCCGGGGACTCCGTACAAGGAGTACCCATGTCCGACAAGTCCAAGGTCTTCGCCCATATCGACGCGTCCGTGGACGGGATCGTCGAGCTCGAGGCCCTGCTGACCGCGGTTCCCGCCATGGCCCCCGAATCGGGGGGCACCGGGGAGATGAAGAAGGCCGAGGTCCTCCTCGCCTGGCTCGAGAAGAAGGGCATCAAGAACATCGAGCGCTTCGACGCCCCGGACGACCGGGTGCCCGGGGGACTCCGCCCGAACATCGTGGCCACGATCCCCGGCCGGGACGATACCGGCCGACTGTGGATCATGAGCCACCTGGACGTGGTGCCCGAGGGGGACCGGAGCATGTGGAAGACCGATCCCTTCACGGTGGTTCGTAAGGACGGACGGATCTACGGCCGGGGGGTCGAGGACAACCAGCAGGGCCTGGCCTCCTCGGTCTTCGCAGCCCTGGCCCTTCTGGAGAACGGGATCGTCCCGACCCACACGGTCAAGCTGTTGTTCGTGGCGGACGAGGAATACGGATCCAAGTTCGGCATCCAGCACCTCCTGGCGGAGCACGACCTCTTCCGGAAGGACGACCTCATCATCATCCCCGACGGGGGCTGCAAGGACGGGTCGGAGATCGAGATCGCCGAGAAGAACATCGCCTGGCTCAAGATGATCACCAAGGGCAAGCAGTGCCACGGCTCCACCCCGGACGAGGGGGCCAACGCCTTCCTGGCCGCCTGCGACCTGGCCCTGCGGGTCCACGAGCTGGAAACGACCGTGTTCACCGCCCGGGATTCCCTCTTCCACCCGGACCGGACCACCCTGTCCCCCACCCTCAAGGAGGCCAACGTCCCCAACGTGAACACCATACCCGGGGACGACGTCTTCTGCTTCGACATGCGCATCCTGCCCCAGTATCCCGTGGCCAAGGTCCTGGAGGAGGTGGAGAAGGTCATGCGCCGGGTGGAGGCGGCCCACGGGGTGAAGATGAGCTACGAGATCCTGAACCGGAACGAGTCCGTCGCCACCCGGGCCGACGCCCCCGTGGTGAAGGCCCTTTCGGCGGCGGTGGAGGAGGTCTACGGGGTGAAGGCCAAGGCCATCGGAATCGGCGGCGGGACCGTGGGGGCCTACCTGCGGAACGCGGGCTTCGACTGCGTGGTCTGGGCCCGGCTCGAGGAGACCGCCCACCAGCCCAACGAGAACGCCCTGCTCTCGAACATCGTCGGGGACGCGAAGATTTTCGCGAGTCTCATGCTCCGCTAGACCAGGACTAATCCCTCGCCGCGGAGGGCGGCCAGAAGACGGTCCCCCGCGGCGAGGGGGATCTCC
>CALMRC010000048.1 GCA_937873275.1 uncultured Spirochaetota bacterium | reverse complement strand
CCGGGCGCGCAGGTCGGACGAACTGCCGCATTGACCGCCCGTCGGGCCCCGTATACTATGGGTTCGATATGAACATGAAGGACAAGCTGGATAAGGCATATCGGGGCAAGGGCGGTCCGGCTTCCCCGGCGGCCGGCGATCCGTCCGCGGCGCGGTCGTCCCGCTCGAAGACGCCGGACCGGACCGCGGACTCCGACCGGTCCCGCACCGGAGCCCGGCCGAAACCCGGGACCCCGAACCCCGGAACCGCCTCGCCTCCCCGCCCCCCCGTGGACTTCGGGGTGGAGCAGACCGAGGCCCTCCTCAAGACCGGCGTCCCCGGGATCGAGAAGGCCGCCAAGTTCCTCCTCCTCCTGGGGCAAGAGGAGGCCGCCAAGGTCATCCGCCACATGAAGCCCGACGAGATCGAGCGGGTCTCCCGGGAGATCGCACGGATCGACCGGATCGACACGATCGAGGCCAACGAGATCCTCACGGAGTTCGGCTGGCTGGTGAAGACCCAGGGCGCCTCCATCGAGGGGGGGGCGGAGACGGCCCAGCGTATGCTGGCCGCGGCCTTCGGGGACGACAAGGCCCGGGAGCTCCTCCGGAAGGCGGTTCCCGAGTCCGCCAAGCCCTTCCAGTTCCTGAACGACTTCGATCCCAAGGAACTCGTGGCCCTCCTCCGGAGCGAATCCCCGGAGGTCATGAGCGTCCTGTTGCCCTATCTCGAACCCCGGCTGGCCAGCGCCGTGATCGTGAGCCTGGCGGATCCCACCCGCACGGAAGTCGTCCGCCGCATCGCCCGGCTGGAGAAGGTGGACCCCGAGGTCCTTCGCCGCATGGAGGAAGGCATCCGGGAAAAGATCCGGCGAATCGGGCATTCCGCCACCGAGGAGGTGGACGGTCGCTCGGCCCTGGCCAACATCCTCCGGCATGTGGACACGGACCTGGAGGAGACCATCCTGGACAGCCTGGAGGAGGACAACCGGGCCCTCTCGGATTCCATCCGGGAACGCCTGTTCACCCTGGACGACATCCTCCGGGTTCCGGACCGGGAGGTGCAGAAGCGGCTCCGGGACCTGTCGGAGAGGGAGATCGCCCTGGTCCTCAAGGGGAAGAGCACGGCTCTCCGGGACAAGATCTTCCAGAACGTCTCCCAGACCCGTAGGCTCATCATCCAGGAGGAGTACGAGATCCTGGGAGCCCAGAGGCGGGAGGACGTGGAGAAGGCGACCCGGGATTTCCTGGCCTGGTTCAAGCAGCGCTGGGAGAACGGGGAGCTGTCGCTGGAAGGCGACGAGGATCTGGTGGACTGAGGCATGAGCACCATATCTACCAAGACCGGCGACGGGGGGCTCACGGACCTCTGGTCCGGGGAACGCGTCCGGAAGGACGACGCCCGGGTGGAAGCCTACGGGACCGTGGACGAGCTTTCAAGCTTCCTGGGAGAGTCCAAGCACTGGGTCAAGCGGGCGGAAACCCTCTCGATCCTGGAGGAGGTACAGAGGGACCTCTTCCGGGTCGCGGGGGAACTGGCCTCCCGGGGCACGCCCTTCGCGAATCCGATCCTGCCCGCCGACGAGGAGCGCCTCTTTTCCCAGGTGGAACGATTCGAGGGCGAGCTGGGATTGAAGGGCTTCGTGGTGCCCGGGTCCACCGTGCAGTCCGCCAAGCTGGACATAGCCCGTACCGTGGCCCGCCGGGCGGAACGCCGGATCGTCACCCTGGCCCGGGACTCCGATGTCTCCCCGGCCCTCCGGAAGTACGTGAACCGCCTGTCCGACCTCCTCTTCGTCCTGGCCCGCTGGGAGGAGGCCGGGGAGGGGAAGATCGTGTATGTGAACAGTGGACGGTGAACGGTGGACGGAAATGAGGACCGAGCGAAGCTGATATCTCCGCTGAAACGGGTAATCCCACCGCGATTCTTGTACCGCTTCCGTTTACTGTCCACCGTCCACCGTTCACTTCTTCCGGCTTGACTCTCTACCGTCCGGCGGCCATCTTCTACCCATGACCACCTACCACCCCGCCTTCGAGACCCTCTCCGAGTTCCCCGTGCCCGAGTACCGGGCCTCGGGCGTCCACCTCCGCCACCGCCAGACCGGCTGCGAGGTCTTCCACCTCCGGTCCGAGGACGAGGAAAACACCTTCGCCTTCTGTTTCCGCACGCCGAGTCCGGACGGGACGGGGGTGGCCCACATCGTGGAGCACTCGGTCCTCTGCGGCTCCGAGCGGTTCCCGGTCAAGGACGCCTTCATCTCCCTGGCCCGGGGCAGCCTGGCCACCTTCCTGAACGCCTTGACCTACCCGGACAAGACCTTGTATCCCGCGGCGTCCACGGTAGAGGCGGACTACTTCAACCTGATGGACGTGTACGGGGACGCGGTCTTCCGGCCCCGCATCACCCGGGACACCTTTCTCCAGGAGGCCCACCACCTGGAGTACGGCCCGGACGGAAAGCTGGACCGCAAGGGGGTGGTCTACAACGAGATGCGGGGGGATTACTCCAGCCCGGACAGCCTGATCGCCACCCGGACCTACCAGACCCTCTTCTCCCCGGGCCATCCCTACCACGCCGATTCCGGCGGGGACCCCGATCGGATCCCGATCCTGACCTACGAGGCCTTCCGGGGCTTCTGGGAGCGGTGCTACCACCCCTCCAACTGCAGGATCTTCCTACACGGCTCCATCCCCACGGACCGCCAGCTCTCCTTCCTGGAGGAGCGGTTCCTGTCCGGCTTCGGACGCCGGGAACCGGACACCGAGATTCCCCTCCAGCCCGGGTTCCCGGCCCCGGTGCGGACGTCCTTCCCCTTCCCCGCCGAGGAGGGCACGGAGGCGCGGACCACGACCCTGGTATCCTGGCTCACGGTCCCGCCCGAGGAGAGCGTGGACAACCTCACCCTGGAGATCCTGGGGGAGGTTCTCCTGGGATCCGACGGGGCGCCCCTGGCCCACGCCCTCACGGAGTCCGGGCTCGGGGAGGACCTGTCCCCCCACAGCGGCCTGGATACGGGACTTCGGCAGGCCCTGTTCTCCGCGGGTCTCCGGGGGGTCGAACGGGGCCGGGAAACCGAGATCGAGGACCTCATCCTCCGGACCGTCGGGACCCTGGTCCGGGAGGGCATCCCCCGGGACCTCCTGGACGCGGCCTTCCACTCCGTCGAGTTCTCCTCCCGGGAAATCCGCCGAGGCGGGGGAACCTACGGACTCCGGCTCCTGTCCCGATCCCTCCGGGGCTGGCTCCACGGCCGGCAGCCGGAGCGCACCCTGTCCTTCGAGGCTCCCCTGCGGGAACTCCGGCGGCGCATGGACGCGGATCCCCGGTATCTGGAGGAACGGCTCCGAACCTGGATCCTGGAAAATCCCCACCGTGCGACCGTGACGGTCTACCCGGTTTCCGCCCTGGCGGAGGCCCAGCGGACGGAGCGGCGGGCCGCCCTGGACGCCCTGGACCGGGATCTTTCGGAGCGGGACCGGACGGAGATCCGGAGCGCCTCGGAAGCCCTGCGGGAAGCCCAGGACACCGAGGATCCCGACGCGGCTCGCAGGACCGTGCCGATGTTGCGGCGTTCGGACATCCCCGCGGAGATCGAGGTCCTTCCGCGGGAGTCCGGCACCGTCGCCGGATCCGCGGCCAGTCTCCACCCGGTGTTCACCAACGGGATCGTGTACGCGGACTTCGCGTTCCCCCTGTCCGGGATTCCGGAATCCGGCCAGGCTCGGCTGCCCCTCCTGTCCCGGTTCGTATCCGGGGCGGGTTTGCCGGGCCGGTCCTACGCCGACGTGGCCCGGGAGATGGCCCGCACCGCGGGAGGCTTCTACGCCCTCCTGCAGGCGTCCACCCCCGCAGGGTTTCCGACGGACTCCCCCTCCGCCTGGATGGTATTCCGGCTCAAGGCCCTGGAGAGGAACTTTCCCGCGGCCCTGGACCTCGCCTTGGCCCTTATGACCGGCCCGGACTTCGGGGACCGGAAACGCCTGGGCGACCTGTTGTCCGAGCTGGCCAACGACATGACTTCCGCCATCGTACCGTCCGGCAGCTCCTTCGCCGCCTCCCGGGCCGCGGCCGGGTTCTCCCGGGCCCAGGGCCTGGAGGAGACTTGGAGGGGCCTCGCGCAGTTCCTCTTCCTTTCGGATCTTCGCCAGGACGCGGCCTTGGAGACCTTGTCCTCCCGTCTCTCCGGTCTCCTCGGATCCGTGGTGTCCCGGGAGGGCCTCCGGGTGAACCTCACCGCGGAAGCCGGGGCTATGGGGTCGGTCCTGCAGGCCCTGGAGGCGGCCCTCCCCCGGATCCCGCGGACATCGGAGACCGGGAACCGCGAAGACTCGGGAACGGGGAAGGATGCCCCGTCCCGCCCGTCCGCGCCCGCCCGGTTCGAGGCCTGGTCCCTGCCCGCCCAGGTGGGCTTCTGCGCGGCCTGCGTCCGGTCGTCCCCGGTGGGGACCCCGGGCTTCGCCCACGAGCAGGCCCTGGGCCACCTTCTATCCACGGGATTTCTCTGGGACGAGGTCCGCGTGAAGGGCGGGGCCTACGGGGCCTCCGCCTGGACCGACGGCTCGGAATCGACCTTCAGCTTCTCCACCTACCGGGATCCCGCCCCGAACGCCTCCCTGGGAGCCTTCCGGAGGGCCCTGGAGTCCGTCGCCCGGGGAGACCTGCCCCGGGACGTCCTGGAGCGGGCCGTGGTGGGCGCCGCGGGTAGGGATCTCCGGCCGATGATGCCCGAGGAGAAGGGATTCATCGACTTCAAGCGGGAGCTCTTCGGGATCACCGACGAGATGCGTCGGCGCAAGCGGGCGGACCTGCTCGGGCTCGGGGCGGAGGAGCTTCGGGAGGCGGCCGGGCGGCTCTTGGCCGGATGGGAGGATCGAACCGAGGTATTGATTTCCCACGGGGATGATATAGAATCGATGAAACGGGAAAGGCCCGCCGTTTCCGTCCGCCAACTCCAACTTTAAGGAGAAGCGCGATATGCGCGACGAAGGTTTCACCGTGCTGAAGGCGCTGGCCAGCGAACTCCAGGGAGCCCCCTTCCCGAAGACGGTGACGAAGGAGCTCTACGCGATCTGGTACGAGCATGCCCAGCGGATCGCGCAGGATGCCCTGGAATACCTGGCGGAGAACGCCCCCGATTACGGCCCGGAAACCCAGGACCCGGATCTGTAGCGTGACGATGTCCATTCCCTTACGGGAGCTCACCTACGGCCCCTGCCCGTACTTGGACGGGGCTCCCGCCTGGCGGGTGGCCGAGTTCTCCCTGAGGGAACTGCCGCCGGCGGCGTACGAGGGGCTCCTGGCCCGGGGATTCCGGCGCAGCGGCACCTCTTTCTACCGGACGATCTGCGAAGGCTGCGATCGTTGCATCCCGATCCGGATCGACGCGGACCGGTTCTCTCCCACGAAGTCCCAGCGCCGGGTAGCCCGGCTCAATCGGGACACCGTCGTCTCCTACGACTCCCGGGGAACCGGCTTCCGGGAGGACCGGTACCGGATGTACGAATCGTACTGCCGGGACCGCCACGGCAAGAATCCGGATCCCGAGGACGGAGCCCTCTCCTATTACGCCTTCCTGGTGGACTCTCCCCTGGGGGCCGTGGCCGTCACGGAGTACTTCGTACCTTCCGGAGAAGGTCCACGGCTCGCGGGAAACGGGTACCTGGACGTCCTGCCGGACGGACTCTCCTCGATCTACTTCGTCTGGGCGGCGGAAGCCCGGAAGCGGTCCCTGGGAACCTATTCGGTCCTACGGGAGATAGAACTCTGCCGGACCCTCGGGAAGCGATGGTACTACCTCGGATTCTGGGTTCCCGGCTCCCGGTCCATGGACTACAAGGCCGATTTCGGCCCCGCCGAGATCGCCCGGGAGGGGACATGGGTGCCCCTCGAACCGGCCCTCCGGGACCGGCTCCGGAGGGCCGCATGAGGGGACGCAAGGAAACCGCCGCCGGGACGGCCCCGACGTCCCCGGAGGCGATCCGGTTCCGGATCGACGAACTGAACGACCGTGCCTGGAACGGGATGTTCGACAACTTCGAGACGGCCTTGGGACAGGCCCGGGAGGCCCTGGCCGAGTCCGAACGGCTCGGCTATGCGGAAGGAATCGCGTACGCCCATCTGAACATCGGCTGGTGCCACACCTACCTTGGCGAGAACGAGGAGGCCCGGAACGCCTTCGAGCGCTCCCTGGAACTCTACCGCACCCTGGACGATCCGGCCGGCCGTTCGAAGGCCCTGAACGGCCTGGGTGTCCTTTCCCACAACATGTCCCGGTACGAGCGAGCCCTGGACTACTACACCCAGAGCCTGGACGAGGCTCGTAGGCACGGATTCCGGAGCCGGGAAGCCACGACCCTGAACAATATCGGGGAAGTCTGCGCGGACCTGGGGAACTACAAGGAAGCCCTGGACTATTTCCTGAAGGCCTACGACATCGTTCCGGAGGAGCATAGCTCCGAGATGAAGGCCAACATCCTCCTGAACATCGGGAAATCGTTCACCCGCCTGGAAAACTATGAACTCGCGGAGGAATTCATCCGGAAGGCCCTGGAACTCGCGGAACCGGAGAGCGAGCGGGTCGTCATCGCATCCTGCTGGGACGTACTGGGACGGATAGCCCGGGGCCTGGGCAGCCCCGGCCTCGCGGAGGAACGGTTCCGGGAGGCTCTCGCCCTGGCGGAGGGAAGCAAAAGCCGGAGGGAAATCATCGAAACCCTCCTGGACCTCGGATCCCTGCTCGTCGACCGGGGCTCCCTGGAGGAAGCCCAGGAGACCCTGGAACGGGCGGCCCGGATCAGCGAGGAGATCCACGCGAAGGCCCTGTACTACGCCGCCTACGAACGGCTGGCGGAGACCCACGAGCGGAAGGGCGACTTCCGCACCGCCTTGGAATATTTCCGCCGCTTCGTCCGCTACGAGCGGGAGATCCTCAACGAGGACACCACCCGGAAGATCAAGGACGTCCAAATCCAGTACGAGGTGGAAAGGACCCAGCGGGAAGCGGAGATCTATCGGCTCCGCAACATCGAGCTGAAGGAGAAGACCGAGAGCCTGGAGGAGATGAACCGGCAAATCCTCACGATCTCCGAGGTCGGCCAGCGAATCACCTCCAGCCTGGACATGGAAACCGTGGTCGCCACCCTGTACGACAGCCTGCGCGGCCTATTGGTTACGGACCTCTTCGCCATCGCCCTGTACGACAAGGCCTCGGAGAGCCTCCGGTACGCGGCTTACATCCAGGACGGCAAGCGAATCCCCCGGGAACCCGTGGCTCTGGAACCCAAACGCTCCTTCGCGGCCTGGTGCATCCGCCACGACCGGCCCGTCTTCATCCGGGACCTGGACTCGGAATACAAGCAGTACCTGGAGGGGGAACCGAAATTCTTCCTGGGCAAGCCGGGGCTGTCCTTCCTCTACCTTCCCCTATCGATCGAGAAAAAGGTGATCGGTGTCCTGACCGTCCAGAGCTACTCCAAGGAAGCGTATACGGACCAGCATCTCCGGTTCCTGACGGCCCTGGCTCCCTACGTGGCCATCGCGGTGGAGAACTCCCTCATCCACGTTCGGGTGGAGGAGCTGAACCGGGAGCTCCAGACCGAGAAGGAACAGCTCGAACGCGCCACCCACCAGATCAGCTACCTGGCCAACCACGACAGCCTGACGGGCCTTCCGAACCGCCGCCTCCTCTTCGAGCTTTTGCGCAAAAGCTTCGAGATGGCCCGGAGGTCCGGATCGAAGGTGGGCATCATCTACGTGGACCTGGACGACTTCAAGCCCATCAACGACCGGTTCGGCCACCTGGCCGGCGATCGGGCCCTGGTCGAGATCTCCGAGCGCCTTCAGTCCGTGCTCCGGGCCTCGGACACCGTCTCCCGGGTGGGAGGGGACGAGTTCGTGGCCGTCCTGAACCACGTCCGGGGCCGGTCCGACGTAGAATCCGCCGCCCGGAAGGTGCTGGAGATCTGCGACACCCCCCTCGAATTCCTGGGCGAATCCTGCCGGATCGGCGCCTCCATGGGCATCGCCATCTTCCCGGACGACGGGGATTCCCTGGAAGCCCTCGTCCACTGCGCCGACTCCGCCATGTACACCGTAAAGCACACGTCGAAAAAGGGATACGCCTTCTATTCCGGGAAGGATTGATCCGGAAACCGCCCTGTATTGACGAGGCCCGGGGGACGTGGTATTTTGCTTCGGCCCCCGCAGCGGCCTCCATCTCCGGGATGGATCCCCATACCCTTCCAACGCTCCAGGCGCCGCGGGAAACGAACCACGATCACACCTAGGGAAGGAAGCCATGCCGTCTCCCAAGCAGAAAGAACCGACCGCCCCGAGCAACTCAAAGCAGGTCAAGGAAAAGCCCGCGTCCGGACGCAATACCTTCGTCTACGTCGGAACCATCGTCATCCTCGTGATCGTCGTGGTCGCCTTCGTATTCGTTCCGTCCTTCGGCGGCCCCTCCACCAACGGACGGCTGCCGGACTTCGGGACCTACGCCGGAACCCCCATCCGCTACGAGCAGGGGGGGTACATGGCCGGCCAGGTGCAGGCCATCAACGAACAGCTGAAGGCCTCCGGATACGACCAGGTCGACAACCAATTCTTCGCCTTCCAGGTCTGGAAGGGCGCCTTCGACCGGACCGTGGTCCACACGGGCCTGCTCCACGAAGCCCGCAAGGCCGGGATCACCGTCTCCGAGGACCGCCTGAACGAGGAGATCCTCAAGGTGCCGGAGTTCCAGGAGGACGGCAAGTTCTCCCTGGAGAGGTACCGGGAGGCCACCGAGGCCCGCAAGCTCGCCATCCGGACCTCCCTCCGGGACGAACTGCTCAAGTCCTACGTATTGGACGACGCCCTCTCCCTCCGGCCGAGTTCCCGGGAGATCGACTTCCTCAAGTCCATGGCCCGGGAGGAACGGGTCATCGAGTACGTCGTGCTGCCCTTCGCGGCCTTCCCGGACGAGCAGAAGGCCGCCTTCGGACGGGAGAATCCCGCCAAGTTCCGCCGTATCGCCCTGTCCCGGATCACCCTGGACGACGAGAAGGAAGCCGGAGCCCTCCTTGCCAAGGTGAAGGACGGGACCCAGACCTTCGAGGACGCCGCCAAGGCCCATTCCAAGGACGCCTGGGCCGAGCAGGGCGGCGCCTCGGGATCCCGCTGGGGCTATGAACTGGAATCCGAGTTGGCCCAGGCCCAGGACGCCCAGGCGTTGCTCGCCCTCAAGGCCGGGGACATCTCTCCGGTGTTCAAGACCGCCGCGGGATCCTGGGCTTTCTTCCGCGCCGAGGCCGCCGCCGCGGAGCCGGACTTCTCGTCCCCCGAGACCCTCAAGGCCGTCTGGGAGTACATGAACAAGTGGGAGCGCGGCCGGATCGAGGACGCTGCGGTGCTCCGGGGCAAGGATTTCGCCGTGGACGCCGCGGCCCGGGGCTTCCTGTCCGCCGCCGGCTCCTACGGCCTGTCCGTGCGGGAAGCGGGTCCCTTCCCCCTCTCCTACGGGGACGCCTTTTCGACCGGATCGGCGAGCCTCTTCCGCAAAATCTCCGGGGAAGGCCTGGACGGCGCCTCGGGGAGCGAAAAATTCCTGACCTCCGCCTTCTCCCTGGCGGCGGGATCCGTTTCGGAACCCGTCCTGCTCCGGGACGCCGCGGTGGTCCTGAGGGTCAAGGAGATCCGGAGCGCCGACGAGACGGGAATCCAGCTCATCGAGTTCTACTACCCCTACCTCTTCGCCCAGGCACGGGAGATGGAGCTGTACGACCGGTTCCTGTCCAGCCCCGACCTGAAGGACAACTTCACCACCGCCTTCTTCCAGATCTTCCGGACGGAGTGATGCCCGAGGAAACGCCCCCCCGCGTCGCGGAAGCGGCCGGCGGGGGCTTTTCCGTGGAATACCGAGGGCGCGGCCTGTATTCCCGGGTCGCCCCCCGGGAAGGCCCCGAGCGGGTCGTCCGGGCCCTCCAGCCCCTGCCCGATACGATCTATATCGTTCCCTCCCCCCTCCTGGGGTACGGCCTGGAGACCCTGCTGGAGCGGCTGCCCGCCTCCAGCGCCGTCCTGGCCTTGGAGGCGGATCCCGTCTTGTCGGCCTTCTCCCGATCCAGACTGCCTCCGGAGATCCTGGGGCATCCCCGGTTCCGCCTCCTGGAGGACCCTTCCCGGGCGAGCCGGACCCTCCGTTCCCTGGGAACCTTCCGGCGTGCCGTGGAAGTACGCCTCTCCGCGGGGCGGTCCCTGCACCCGGAGGTCTACGACGCGGCCCTGCGCGGGGTGGACGCCGAGCTCGAACGGTATTGGCGAAACCGGGTCACCCTGGTCCGTATGGGTCGTCTCTGGATTCGGAACATGTTCCGGAACCTGGCCCGTCTACCCTCGGTCCCCGTCCGGGAGGCCGCGGCCTGGGACGGCCCCGTCGTGGTCTGCGGGGCGGGTCCCAGCCTCGACCGGGCCGCCGCCTGGCTTGCAGCCGAACGGCGGCGCATCCGCATCCTCGCCTGCGACACCGCCCTGGGTCCCCTGGTCCTCCGGGGAATCCGTCCCGACGCCGTCGTCTGCCTGGAAGGTCAGGTCCACAATCTCAAGGATTTCCTTCCCGCCGCCGGCTCGGAGCTTCCGGTATTCGCGGACCTCTCCTCCCACCCCTCGGTGTTCCGGGCGGTGCGGGGACCCAAGTTCCTGACCCTCACGGAGTTCGAGCCCCTGGATCTCCTCGACCGACTGGGGGGCGGTTCCCTCCCCCTCCTCCGGGTCCCACCCTTGGGTTCCGTTGGGGTCCTGGCCGTTCACCTGGCCCGGCGCTTGACGAGGTATCCGATTTTCCTGACGGGACTGGATTTCTCTTTCCCCCCGGGTTCCACCCACGCCAAGGGATCCCCGGCCCCGCAGTCCGAGCGACTGCGGGAGGACCGCCTCTACAAGGCCCGGGGCCAATGGGCGTCTTCCTGGCCTCCGCTTCCCCTCGGACCGGGTCCGTCGGGAAACGGAGGCGCGTCCGCCGTCCTGGGGCTCTACGCATCCCTCCTGGCCGAGGAGACCCGGGGGGATCCCCGGGTCTTCGACCTTCGGGACTCCGGTCTCCCCCTGGGCCTCCGGAGGCTCGACCTTCCCGAGGCTTCTTGTCTCCTCGATTCCCGAGAGTACCCGCCGTATATTCCCGGCCCGGTTCTCCCGGCCCGGTCCGTTCCCTCCGAGGAGGTCCGGGCCGCGGTCGCCGGATTCCTGGACGCGGAATCCGAACGGCTGGAGGGCCTGCTCTCGGCCCTGGACGGGCGCGGGGACCTGTCCGCCCGGGTCGCCGATTGTGATTGGATCTATTCCTGGTTTCCCGACGAGGGCCGGGTCCGGAGCCTTGCCGGAGACGTGCGGAACCGCCTGCTGGCGGAAGCCCTGGACTGGAAGCGCAGGATCCGGGAGGCCCGGGCCGGACTGGAGGAGACATGCGGCGACAGGTAGGACTGGCGGGGTACGGACTCTCCGGCCGGATCATCCACCGGTCCCTGATCCGGTCCCTGCCCGAGGACTTCGAACTCGCGGCGGTGGCCGCCGGGAGCCGAGGGGCGGAAGCCCGGGCGGAGAACCCGGGCGCCCGGGTGGTGGAGACGGCGGAGGAGCTCTTCCGTCTCCCGGGCCTGGACCTCGCGGTGATCGCGACCCCCAGCGGACTCCACGCGGCGCATGCCCGGGCGGCCCTGGAGGCCGGGCTGGCGGTGGTCCTGGAAAAGCCCCTCGCGTCAGACCTCCCGGAAGCCGAGGGCCTTCTGGAGGCTTCCGGAAAGGCCGGACTCACCGTGGCGGTTTTCCACAACCGCCGCTGGGACGCCGACTTCCGGACCCTCCGAAACCTCCTCCGGGACGACCGTCTGGGGGATGTCCGGGAGGCGGAGATACGCTGGGAAAAGTTCCGCCCCTCCGTCCAGGACCGCTGGAAGGAACGTCCCGGACCGGGATCCGGAGCCCTCTGGGACCTGGGACCCCACCTCTTCGACCAGGCCAACCTGCTCTTCGGCCCTTTCGACTGGGTACAGGCCGACGTCGCGGCCCTGCGCCCCGGGGCCCGGACGGACGACTGGTTCCACGTCCTCCTCGGCGCGGGCACCCGGAGGGTGGTCCTGCACGCGGGAAGCCAGGCGCCCCGGCCGGACTTCCACTTCCGGGTCCACGGTTCCCGGGCGACCTTCCGCACCTTCGGGGAGGATCCCCAGGAGGCCCGCCTGCGGGCCGGGGGCGCCCCCGGCGAGTCCGGCTGGGGCACCCTGCCCGGCGCGGGCCTTCTCTCCTTCCCGGACGGACGGGAGGAGCGGGTGGACTTGACGGGCGGGGATTGGAGGGAGTTCTATCGGGCCCTCGCCGCGGACCTGGACGGCCGCGGCCCCGGGCCGGTGGAACCCGCCGGAGCCCTGGATACCCTACGGCTGATGGAGGCCGCGAGGACCTCGTCGGAGAGCGGGCGCAGGATTCTTTTGGAATAGAGCGAGGGACGGACTCCGGGAGCCGCGGCGCTCGACCCGGGTCCTCCGCGCCGCCGTTCAACGGCCAGCGGTTACTGTTCGTCCTCGTTCGTCCGGAGCACTGCCAGGAAGGCCTCCTGGGGCAGGTCCACGTCCCCCACGGACTTCATGCGCTTCTTGCCTTCCTTCTGCTTCTCCAGGAGCTTGCGCTTCCGGGTGATGTCCCCGCCGTAGCACTTGGCCAGGACGTCCTTGCGCAGGGGGTTCACGGTCTCCCGGGCTATTATGGTCCCCCCGATGGCGCCCTGGATGGCGATCTTGAACTGTTGGCGGGAGATGGCGCCCTGGAGCCGCTCGCAGACCTTCCGGGCCCGCTCATAGGCCCCGGGCTTGAACACGAGTTGGGACAGGGCGTCCACGGGCTTGCCGTTGATCAAGATGTCCAGCTTGACCAGCTCCGAAGGTCGGTACCCGATCACGTCATAGTCGAAGGACGCGTAGCCCCGGCTGGTGCTCTTGAGCTTGTCGTAGAAGTCGAAGAGGACCTCCGCCAGGGGCATCTCGAAGATCATCTCCACCCGCTTCTCGTCCAAGTGGGTGAAGGAGGTCTGGACGCCGCGTTTTTGCACGCACAGGGAGATGAGGTTCCCCACGTAGGCCACGGGGGTGATGATCTGGGCCTTGATGAAGGGTTCCTCGGCGGTCTCGATGCGGCCGGGGTCGGGATACTCCGAGGGGTTGTCCACGAAGATCTCCTGGCCGTTCTTGAGGAGGATCTTGTACCGAACGCTGGGGGCGGTCATGATGATGGACTGGTCGAACTCCCGCTCCAGCCGCTCCTGGACCACCTCCAGGTGCAGGAGTCCCAGGAACCCGCAGCGGAAGCCGAAGCCCAGGGCCACGGAATTGTCCTTGTCGTAAATCAGGGAGGCGTCGTTGAGCTTGAGCTTCTCCATGGCGATCTTGAGCTCGTCGTAGTCGTTGGTGTCCATGGGATAGATGGACGAGAACACGACGGGCTTGACCTCCCGGAATCCCGGCAGGGGCTCCTCGGCCGGGACGTCCGCGTTCGTGATGGTATCCCCCACCCGGACGTCCGAAACGGTCTTGATGCCCGCCACCACGTACCCGACGTCCCCGGCCGCCAGCTCCTCGGTCTTCGAGAGCTCGATGCGGAAGAAGCCCACCTCCTCCACTTCGTGCACCGCCCCGGTGTTCATGAGGAGGATGCGGTCCCCCGGGCGGATCCGTCCGTCCACGACCCGGATGTGGACCAGTACCCCCCGGAAGGGATCGTACCGGGAGTCGAAGATCAGGGCCCGGGCGGGCTTTTCCGCGGAACCCCGGGGGGGCGGAAAGCGCCGGACGAGTGCTTCGAACAGCTCGGGCAGGCCGGTGCCGAGTTTCGCGGAAACCGCGAGGGCCTCGTCCCCGTCCAGGCCCAGGTCGTGGGAAATCTGGTCCCGCACCCCCGGCACGTCCGCGGCGGGCATGTCGATCTTGTTGATCACCGGGAGGATCTCCAGGTCGTGCTCCAGGGCCATGTACATATTGGACAGGGTCTGGGCTTCCACGCCCTGGGATGCGTCTATGAGGAGGATGGCTCCCTCGCAGGAGGAGATGGCCCGGCTCACCTCGTAGGAGAAGTCCACGTGGCCGGGGGTGTCCACCAGGTTCAGGGTATAGTTGATCCCGTCGGAAGCCGTATAGGGGATGGAGACCGCCTGGCTCTTGATGGTGATGCCGCGTTCCCGTTCGATATCCATGTTGTCCAGCATCTGGTTCTGGAACTTGCGGTCGTCCACGATGTGGGCCATCTGGATGAAGCGGTCCGCCAGGGTGGATTTCCCGTGGTCGATGTGGGCGATGATGCAGAAGTTCCGGATATGGTTCGGGTCTCGCATGGGCGCACTGTACCGGAAACGAATGATTCCTTCAAGGTAGAGGGTAGTGGTACGAAGCTTGTACCGACTCTGACGGCAGAATCGAACTCGGATCAAGCATACGCGTATCCCGGGACATAGTCCGGCACAGCCTTGAGGGGGGT
>CALMRC010000047.1 GCA_937873275.1 uncultured Spirochaetota bacterium | reverse complement strand
TGCTTGATCCGAGTGCGATTCTGCCGTTAGAGTCGGTACAAGCTTCGTACCACTAGCGATTTTGCGTTTCCTTCCGACATCCAGTATCTTGGAAGACGTGAGCTGGACAGCCTACGAGTCTACGCGTCGATCCCCGGCCCGAAACCTCGCCCTGGAGGACGCCCTCCTGGAAAATCGTGACCGGAAGGTCTCCATCCTCCTGGTCTACCGGAACGATCCCTGCGTCGTCGTGGGCCGCAACCAGAATCCCTGGAGGGAGGCCCTCGCGGGGGCCGGATTTCCGGTCTTCCGTCGGCGGAGCGGGGGGGGGACGGTCTACCACGACGGGGGGAACCTGAACTGGTCCTTCATGGTGGACCGGGACGCTTGGGTCGTGGAGGACGCCCTGGATTTCGTGGTCGCCGCCCTCCGGCGGCTGGGTGCGGAACCCGCCCGGGATCCCCGGGGAGCCCTCTTCCTGGAAGGCCGGAAGATCTGCGGGACCGCCCGGCGGTACTTCGGCCCCTCGGTCCTGATCCACGGGACCCTCCTGGTGTCCTCGGACCTGGAAGCACTCCGGACTTCCCTGGCCGGGATTCCCTCCGCGGAGGACCGGGCGGTGGCCTCGGTCCCCTCCCCGGTGCGGAATCTATCGGAGACCCTGCCGGGTTTGACCGTGGACTCCGTGCGGGACGCCCTGATCGAGGAGCTGGAAGCCCGGGAGGGTCCGGTCGACCTGGAGGATCCCGAGCGGATCCTTCCGGAGTCCGCCTGGTCGGACCGGGAGCGGGAGCACGCCTCCTGGGATTGGGTCTACGGCGGAACCCTTCCCTTCCTGGTGTCCCTGGGACCGGGAGGCGAGGGACCCTTCCTCCGGGTGCGGGAAGGTCGGGCGGAGGATCTCGAGATCCGACGGAACGACGGCGGGGAGCCCGGCCGGGCCGGGGATACCCCGGACCTCCTTCTCCCGGAGGCCTGGGTCGGGAGGCCTTTCGACCCGGACCTCCTGGAGTCCCTCCGGGCTTGGGTGAACCGAAATTATGCGCCGGAACCTGCCCCGGGGGGAACCTCCCCGGGGAGGCATCGGGCTTGAACGGGAACGACGGAACCGGATCGGATTCTGAGAGGAGTTGTCCATGGAATTCAAAGAGATACTGTCCGTCCTGCATTCGCTGTTGGAGGATTCCAAGGTGGGCGTGCTCACCTCGATCGACGAGAAGGGATATCCCCAATCCCGGTGGATGACCCCCGCCCTCCTGCCCCGGTTTCCCGGAAGACTCTTCGCGGTGACCGGCTCGGCTTTCGGCAAGGTAGGGCACATCCGGGCGAACCCGAAGGTGGAGTGGGCCTTCCAGAGCCGGACCCTGGACCGGGTCGTCTCCCTGAAAGGCAACGCCTTCGTGGTGGACGAGCCGGAGCTCAAGGTCGAGGTCCTGGAGGCAATCGGGCCGAACCTCCAGGTATTCTGGCGGATCAACCCCAAGGCCCGGGACTTGGTCGTCCTGGAGACGGAGATCGAGCAGGCCGTCCTCTTCCTGCCCCTGAAGCAGGAATCCCACCGGGCGGAGGCGAGCCATGGCTGAGAAGAAAACCCTGGGCGGCCACGACAAGAAGTTCCTGATGGGGCTTCTCGAGTCGATGCACCGGATACGGGCCTTCGAGGAGAAGGCGGGGCAGATGTACGGCCTTAGGAAGATCGGGGGGTTCTGCCACCTATACAGCGGCCAGGAGGCCGTGGCGGTGGGGGTCGTCTCGGCCCTCGACCTGTCCGCGGACTACGTTTTGACGGGATACCGCGACCACGGTCACGCCCTGGCCTGCGGCATGGATCCGAAGGCGGCCATGGCGGAGCTCTACGGCAAGTCCACGGGGTGCTCCAAGGGCAAGGGCGGTTCCATGCATTTCTTCGACGCCGAAAAGCACATGCTCGGGGGCAACGGGATCGTGGGGGCCCAGATCCCCGTGGCCGCCGGCGTCGCCTTCGCCCAGGCGTACCGGGGCCGACTGTCCGGCGCCGGGCCCACGGGCGCCACGGTCTGCTTCTTCGGGGACGGGGCCATCCACCAGGGGGCCTTCCACGAGGCGTTCAACCTGGCGGGCATCTGGAAGCTCCCCCTGGTCCTGGTGGTGGAGAACAACCAGTGGGGCATGGGCACCTCCTGGAAGCGGGTTTCCTCGAACGAGGACTTCTCCGCCATGGCCGGGGCCTACGCGGCCCACGGGGAGGCGGTGGACGGCATGGACGTGCTGGCGGTCCATGCCGCCGCGTCCCGGGCCGTCAAACTGGCCAAGGCGGAGGGTGCTCCGGCCCTCCTGGAGGTCCGGACCTACCGGTACAAGGGCCACTCCATGAGCGATCCCCAGAAGTACCGGACCCGGGAGGAGGTCGAGGCCTACCGCGCCCGGGATCCCATCCTCCTGCTGGAAGGCCGCATGGAGGAGGCGGGGCTCCTGTCCGAGAAGGAGAAGGAGACCCTCCGGGCCGAGGCGGAGGCGATGGCCGAGGAGGCCGCGGCCTTTGCGGAGGCCAGCCCCGAGCCGGACCCGTCCGAGCTCTTCACCGACGTCTACGCGGACCCGGAACCCCGTGACCGGGCCGCCTCGGAGGAAACATGGCGGTAATTACCTATCGCGAGGCCCTGAACCGGGCCCTGGACGAGGAGCTCGCCCGGGACGACCGGGTTCTCCTGATGGGGGAGGGGGTCGGGGAGTGCGACGGGGCCTACAAGGTCTCCAAGGGTGTCCTGGCTAAGTACGGGCCCAACCGGGTCCTGGATACGCCGATCACGGAACTCGGCTTCACGGGCCTGGGCGTCGGGGCCGCCATGGCGGGGCTGCGGCCGGTGGTGGAGTGGATGACCCACAACTTCGCCCTCCTGGCCCTGGACCAGGTGGTGAACGAGGCCGCCAAGATGCGGTACATGTCCGGCGGCCAGTTCTCGGTGCCTGTGGTCTTTCGGGGCCCCAACGGCCCGGCGGAATATCTGGCCAGTCAGCATTCCCAGGCCCTGGAGAGTTACTGGGTCCACGTCCCGGGCCTCAAGGTCGTGGCCCCGGCGACCCCGGCGGACGCCTACGGCCTGCTCAAGAGCGCGATCCGGGACGACGATCCCGTGGTGATGCTGGAGGCCGAGATGATGTACGGCCTCAAGGGCGAGGTCCCCGACGGGGAGTTCCTGGTACCCATCGGCAAGGCCGAGGTGCGGCGCCCGGGGACCGACGTCACCCTTGTTACCTACTCCAAACCCCTGTGGACCGTCCTGGAAGCCGCGGAGGAGCTGGCCCGGCAGGGCTTTTCGGCCGAGGTTTTGGATCTCCGGACCCTCCGCCCCCTGGACGAGGAGGCGATCTTCGCCAGCGTGCGGAAGACCAACCGCTGCGTGGTGGTGACCGAGTCCTGGCCCCAGGCCAGCGTAGCCTCCCACGTGGCCCATCTGGTGTCTCGGAACTGCTTCGACCGCCTGGACGCCCCGGTGGAACTGGTCTCCGGGGAGGACGTGCCCATGCCCTACAATCACGCCCTGGAGCTGGCTGCCCAGCCGAACGTGCCCAAGGTGGTGGCCGCGGCCCGGCGGGTCCTGTACGCGGAGGAATGACATGGCGGAAAAACTCTATATGATCGCCCTGTCCCCGACCATGACCGAGGGGACCCTGGCCCGGTGGAAGATTCCCGAGGGGCAGGCCTTCAAGGCCGGCTCCGTCCTCTGCGAGGTGGAGACCGACAAGGCCTCCATGGACTACGAGGCCCCCAAGGACGGGGTCCTGCTCAAGGTCCTCCTGGCCGAGGGAGGCCGGGCGGCCGTGGGGGACGTGATCGGCATCATCGGAAAGGCCGGGGAGAGCCCGGACGCCCTCCTGGCGGAGCTGTCCCGGGTAGTGGCCGCGCCCCCCCAAGCCGGCGCAGCCCCGGCTTCCCCCGCGTCCGGGGCCGGGCCCTCGCCGGCAAGTTCCGCGGCGGCCCCGGCGGCCCCGGCGGCTACCGTTCCAGCTCCCGGCCCGAGCCCGGCCGCGTCCGACCCGGGAGGCCCGGCGCCCTCCTCGCCCCTGGCCCGGGTCCTTGCGGCCGAACTGGGGGTGGATATCCGTTCCCTCCGGGGCACCGGTCCCGGGGGCCGGGTGGTCAAGCGGGACGTGGAGGCCGCCGCGGGGGGCCGGGCCCCGGCCGTGCCCGGGCCTGCTACGCGACCCGCCGCCGCACCCGTTTCCGCGCAAGCGACGCCCGTCCCCCGGGCTCCCTCGGGAGAACAGACGGTCCGGACGGAACCCGTGGCGGGCAAGCGGGCGGTCATCGCCCGGCGCCTCTCCGAGAGCTTCTTCACGGCGCCCCACTATTACCTCAAGCGGACCGTGGACGCCGAGCGCCTCCTGGCCCTTAGGGAATCCCTGGCGGATCCGGAGGGTCGCAAGCCTTCGATAAACGCCCTCCTGGCCAAGCTGGCCGCAGCCGCCCTGGCCCGGCACCCCGCGGTGAACGCGGGCTGGAAGGACGAGGGGGCGGGGAAGGCGGCCGTCGAGTACCGGTCCCGGGCGGACGTCGGCCTGGCCGTGGCCCTGCCGGACGGCCTCATCACCCCGGTGGTCCGGGATTGCGGATCCAAGGGAATCGCCCGGATCGACGAGGAAATGGCCGCCCTGATCGCCAAGGCCAAGGGCCCGGGCCTGGCGCCGGAGGAGTACACGGGAGCCACCTTCACCATAACCAACCTGGGCGGCTTCGGGGTGGAGGAATTCACCGCCATCATCAACCCCCCGGGTTCGGCCATCCTGGCGGTGGGCGCCGCGCTCGCGGAACCCGTCGCGATGCCGGACGGGACCGTGGCGGTCCGGAAGCGCATGCGCCTGACCCTGGGCTGCGACCACCGGGTGATCGACGGGGCCGTGGGCGCCGCCTTCCTCCGGGACCTGGCGGGCTTGATCGAGGAACCCGGCCGGGCCCTGGCGTAGGCCCGGAGGCGGGGCGGACGGAGACCTTCGGTAGGAATCGGTCGGGTGTCCCCCAGCGAACGGCGGGGGGACACCCCTCCTATCCACGCCCGCCTCATTCCTGTATAGTGATCCCGAACCGGACGTGCCGCCGATGCGCGCCCGGCGGATGAAAAACATCGGCGCCCATCCGTTCCTCCGGCCCGTCGGGCCGGGGTACGGGTATGGATATGGTAGCCGAATCCTGAAGAGCCGCCCGCCGCGTTCCCGAGACGGACCGCGTCTGAATAAACCTTCGCGATTCATCGTTCACCATTCGCATCCCAAGCTTCGTGACACTCAGGTCGCGACCAAGGATTCCCATGCACGAGACCAGTTTCCGCACTTTGGGGCTCATCGAGCCCCTCCTCTCGACCCTGATCGAGGAGGGTTACACCTCCCCGACGCCCATCCAGGAGAAGGCCATCCCCAGCCTCCTGGCGGGACGCGATCTTCTCGGGGTCGCCCAGACGGGCACCGGCAAGACCGCCGCCTTCGCCCTGCCCATCCTCCAGTACCTTTCCTCCGCCCCCTCCCGGCCGGAGCCCCGGACCGCCCGGGTCCTGGTCGTGGCTCCCACCCGGGAGCTGGCGGCCCAGATCGACGAGAGCTTCGGGACCTACGGCCGCCGGCTGCGCTTCTCCCGGACCTGCGTCTTCGGAGGGGTCGGGAAGAATCCCCAGATCAAGGCCCTTTCCCGGGGCGTGGACGTCCTGACCGCGACCCCGGGGCGTCTCCTCGACCTCCACGGGGAGGGATACGTCCGTCTGGACCGGGTGGAAACCGTGGTCCTGGACGAGGCGGACCGGATGCTCGACATGGGCTTCATCCACGACGTGCGCAGGATCGTCGCCCTCCTGCCGAAAAAGCGCCGGACCCTCCTCTTCTCCGCCACCATGCCCCGGGATATCGCCTCCCTGGCGGCGACCATTCTGGACGACCCCGTGCGGGTGGACGTGGAGCCCGAGAAGCCGACGGTGGACAAGGTGGAGCAGCGCATCCTGCACGTGCGGAAGGAGAACAAGAAAGACCTTCTAGCCCACCTGCTCCGGAAGTCGGACGTGCGGAGGGCCGTCGTGTTCACCCGGACCAAGCACGGGGCCAACCGCCTGTCCGCGGCCCTGGGAGCGGAGGGCATCTCCTCCGAGGCCATCCACGCGAACAAGAGCCAGAACGCCCGGATCCGGGCCCTGGACGGGTTCAAGCGCGGGGAGATCCGGGTCCTGGTGGCCACGGACCTGGCGGCCCGGGGCATCGACGTGGACGGCATCACCCACGTCTTCAATTACGAGCTTCCGAACGAACCGGAGACCTATGTCCACCGGATCGGCCGGACCGCCCGGGCGGGAGCCTCGGGCTCGGCCCTGTCCTTCTGCGACGCCGAGGAGCGCCCCCTGCTCCGGCAGATCGAGCGGCTATTGGGCCGGCCGGTTCCCGTGGAGCCGGACCACCCCTACGTGTCCGCGTCGGCCGCGGAAAGCCCCGTGTCCCCCGAGGGCAGGCGGAACGTCATGCCGTCCCGGACGATGCGGTCCCGGAACTTCAGGAGCCCCTCGTCGGACAGGGGTTCGGACAACAGGAAGCCCTGGAAGCCCCGGCAGCCCATGCGGTAAAGCTGGCGGAGCGCCTCCGGGCGCTCCACCCCCTCGGCGATCAGGTCCAGGTCCAGGTCCCGGGCGATCCCCACCAGGGACCGGACGATGGACCGGTCCTGGTGGCTTTCGTGCAGGTTCTCCACGAACAGGCGGTCGATCTTGATCTCGTCCAGGGGGAACCGGTGGAGGTGGCTCAGGGAGGAGTAGCCCGTGCCGAAATCGTCCACGGAAATCCGCACCCCCATCGCGGCGAAGTGCTGGAGGATCCGGGTCGTTGCCTCGGCGTCCTCGAAGAGGCTTGTCTCCGTGAGCTCCACGGTCAGCGCCCGTTCGGGTATCTTGGAGGAGGCGATCAGCCCCGCCAGGGTCTCCTCCACCGCCCCGGACCGGAACTGGCGGGGCGAGAGGTTGACGGACAGCCCGATGTCGTCCCGTCCGGACTTGTGCCAGCTCGAGAGCCTGCGCACGCACTGGTAGACCAGCCATTTCCCCAGCGGCTCGATGAGGCCCGTCTCCTCCGCCAAGGGGATGAAGGTGGCGGGGGCGATGGGGCCCCGGGTCGGGTGGTTCCACCGGATCAGGGCCTCCGCCTCGATCCGCTCGACCTTGAGGGTCCGGCCGTCGATGTCCGATACGATCAGCTTGGGCTGGAAGACCAGGGAGAACTGCTCTCCCAGGTGGCGGATGGCGGGGGCCTCGATGGCCCGGATGATGGAGTTCTGCAGCTCCACCCGCTCGACCACGGTCTGCAGGAGGCCCGGCCGGAAGAGCACGAAGCTCTTCTTGCGCTCCTGGGCGGAACCCGCGGCCACGTCCGCGTAGTGCAGGAGGTTGGACCGGGTTCGACCGTGCTCGGGGAAGTACGCCGCCCCGGAGGTGACCGGCAGGGAGACCGTGAAGCCCGCGAAGACGTGGGGCTCGCAGAGGGCGGACAGGAGGCGTCGAAGTATCTTCTTGAGGTCCTGCCCCTTGGCCCCCCGGAGGACCAGGACGAACTCGTCCTCCCGGGTGTGGTAGACCCGGTCCTCCGGCCCCAGGACGGCGTTCACCCGGCAGCCCGTCTGGTACAGGATCCACTCGCTGATGCTGGTCCGGAGGGTCTTCCGGACCATGGAGTAGGTCTGCCCCAGCTGGAGGATGAGGACCGTGAAGCCCGGGGATCCGGGCTTGGCGTTCTCCGACTCGATCAATTCGTCCAGGTCGATTTCGAGCCGGAAGTGGGTGGGAAGTCCGGACTGGGCCTGGAAGGAGATCTTCCGCTCCAGGTGGGCGACCTTCTTTTCCAGGGCGCTCACCTTGGCCTTCAGACGGGTGTTTTCTTCGGAGACGGATGAGACGAGGGGTGTGCCTTCCTGGCTCTTCGATGCTGAGGTCATCCGGCGCTTCCATCCTTGTAGGCGCTCGTCCCCGACCCGGGGACGGAGTTGTTCAATATCCTATCGGCAGATATTTATCCAAACCTTAGGGCTTTCCGCTCTCCGGCCGTCCTCCGCGCCGTTTTTTCCGATGCCGGGAACCAGACTCGAACTGGCACGGCCTTGCGGCCAGGGGATTTTAAGTCCCCGGTGTCTACCATTCCACCATCCCGGCGGGTCCGCGGCGGCTCCGTCCGTTCCGGCGGCCCTCCGCGCCGGGTCATGGTACCCGGGCCCGGGTCCGCGGTCAAGCGAACCCTCCGGCGACCGCCGCGCCTCAAGATCGGGGACGGCGCTCCAGGGCCAGGTGCACGGCACCGTAGGCCCCGTCGTAGATCCCCGCCCGGGCGTTCCGGAGGATGTTCCCGATGTACATCTCCAGCAGGTCGTTCTCCTCCACCAGGAGCCGGAGGGCTTGGTGCAGGCTCGCGTCCGAGGCGGTTTCCAGGGTCCCGTCCCCGATCTCGGAGCCCCGGATGGCGCCCCAGGCCTCGTGCCGTCCTACCCGCTGGATGAAGAGCTTGGGGACGGGGTAGAAGGCGAGCTCGCTGGGCTTGGTGATCATGATGTCCGAGGCCCGCATGAGAAGGTTCGTGGTGTACACCGCCGCGAAGAAGGCCTCGTGCAGGAAGACGTGGACCCCCGAGACGGGGCCCGTGCGGATCTCCTCCGCGAAGGCCCGGGTTTCCGACCAGTCCGAGTGGAGTGTGTAGCGGATGCCGTCCGTGTCCAGGGACGCCCGGAGTTCGGCCCACCGCCCCGCGTGGTCCCCCATGTTCACCAGGAGGCACAGCCTACCCTCCTCGATGGCGCCCTTGCAGGCCCGGGCGATGTCCGCGAACCGTCTGGCCTGGGCGCCGGCCCCCCCCATGGTCAGGAGGAAGCGCCGGGTTTCCTTGTCCCGCAGGCGGCGGAGCCGGTAGGAGCAGTCCTCCTCCACCGCGGATACGATCTCGTGGTCCACGTAGTGCCCCACGTAGCGGATGTCGTCCCGGGGGAGGGCGTGCATCAACTCCTCGTCGCCCCCCATGTCCCGGAGGGTCCGGTATCCCATGTAGGCCGAGGGGGTCTGGACCACGTGGAGGCTCCCCTCGACCAGGTGGAAGGCCAGGGGGTAGTTGTCCGGGATGAGGGTGACGACGTCCCCCATGCCCGCCTTCACCGCGGCGTGGCCGGTCCAGGGGTGGGTGGACAGGAAGGGAATGTCCCGGGGCACCCCGGCCAGGAGGGGGGCGAAGAGCCGGGCCAGGGCGCGATCCCGGGCGGTGTAGGAGAGCCGCTTGGCCATGTCCGAGGTGACCTTCTCCCAGATCAGCTTGTCGAACCACTTGAACCGCTGGGAGACCCGGGATCCTAGGTTGTACAGATCCTCCAGATAGTCGATGGTCCGGCTGGCGGCGGTGTCCGGAAAGGACATGAGGTCCATCCAGTAGGGGGTGAGGCCCATGGAGCGGGCGGCGGAGGCCAGGGCCAGGCCGATCCGGTAGTGTCCGAAGCCCATGCGGATCGTGCCCAGCACGATCCCCTTGTCCCGGTCGATCTCCTCGTAGGGACCCCCGTCCGGGCTCCGTTCCTCCAGCTTGCGGACCCCGAAGAGGTCGTACGCCGGCCCCATGGGAACGGCTCCCAGGACGGGCGCCTCGTCGGGGGAGAAGGAGAAGCGGCGGGCGTAGCGCCGGAAGGTGCGCTCCGCGCTCTTCAGGGCCCGGCCGGGCAGCCGGTTTCCGAAAATCTTGGTCTCGTCCACGGTTTTTCCTCTCCGCACTCCCGGCGTCCGGGCCCGGAAGCCGTCGCTTCGAGTATACCCGATGCCGGCCGGGACGCAAGCAGGCGGGACGCGGGACGTCGGGACCGGCCGCCCGGGACGCGGCGGCCTCAGGCGAGGCGGATCAGGATCATATAGAGGGCGGTCCCCCCGACGATCGAGAGGAGGGTGTTCCGCCTCCAAAGGTGCAGGACTGCGGTCAGGGCGGCCGCCGCCATCTCCGGGGCCCCGTGGGGGGCGGCGGTCCAGTCGACGTCCTTGAAGCAGTACAGGGTCAGGATCGTCAGGATCGCCGGAGGTCCGTAGCCCGCCAGGAAGGGGACGAAGCCCGGGACTTTCCGGTCCCGGAAGACCAGGAAGGGCAGGGCCCGGGTGGCCGCCGTGGCCGCGACCATCACCGCGATGGAGGCCAGGATCCGGAAGCTATCCACGGGCTTCCAGCCTTCCCCGCAGGGCGAAAAGGAGAACCCCCGCGGCCCCGATGGCCGGAAGGAGCATCCGGGACGGACCCAGGGCCAGGTAAGCCCCGACCGCGCAGGCCCCCGAGGCCAGGTATGGCAGGGGACTGCGGACCTTCCGGGTCTGCTCGATCAGGAGCACCGTGAACAGGGCGGTCAGGGAGAACTCCAGCCCCCGGGTGTCGAAGGCGGCGAGTCCTCCCGCCAGGGTGCCGGCCAGGGTGCCCAGGAACCAGTAGGACTGATTCAGGGCGGAAACCCAGAACCGGAACCGGTCCGGATCGATCCCGGGGGGGGCGGCGACGGTGGAGAGCAGGGCGTAGGTCTCGTCGGTCAGGGTGAGGACCAGGTAGGGCTTCCGCGCCCCGGCCCGGGAGTAGGTCTCCAGGAACGACAGGCCGTAGACCATGTGCCGGAGATTCAGCAGGAAGGTGGCCGCGGCGATCTCCGCGAGTCCCGCGCCGGAGGCGATGAGCCCGACGCCCATGAACTGGGCGGCTCCGGCGTACACGAAGATGCTCATCGCGGGGGCCGCCCAAAGCGGAAGCCCCGAACTCGCCAGCAGGAGCCCGAAGGCCGCGCCGATGGTCGTGTAGCCCAGGAAGACCGGGAAGGTCGCGGGCAAGGCCGCGCGCAGGGCCGCGCCCGGGGCGGATCCCCGTGTCCGGGGACTGTCGTCGTGATCCGTGCTCTCCATGACCGGGAACTCTATACCGAGCCCGGGATCCGTCGCAAGGGCGGGAATTCGGCCCGGAATCTTACGAAATTCCTGATATATTTCAACAATTCGAACGATTTCTACGCATAGCAGCTTGACATCGGTTTTTCCGGCGTGCTAGGGTCCGCCCATGGCCGGTGAACAGGCGACTACCCGCAGGGGTATCGCCCTCGACCGCCGCGGGCGTCTCGCCTCCGCGGCCAGCGTACGGGCAGCGTTCGCCGAACAGAATCCCACCCTATCCACCCTCTACATCCTCATCATTATCGTCCTCCTCCTTATCCTGGGCATTTAGGGCTCCTTCGCTGGATGACGGCCGGGCGGAGAGAGCCCGACCGGAATCCTTAGGCCGTCCCCGGTGGCGCGAACCTCCCGCGAGGTTCGCGGCGCCCGGGCGGCCCGCCCGCCCGCCGCGCCGCGCACACCTCCGCAGAAATCTGGAACAAGGTTCGTAACACCATCCTTGAGCCGCCCGGAAACACCCAGGCCGGTCGGCGCCCGGACAGGAGTCGAAAGGAATTCGCGTCATGGAACGATTCGTGGTATCCGCCCGGGTCCAGAACCACCCGGGAGTCCTGTCCCGGATATCCGGGCTCTTCAGCCGGAGGGGATTCAACATTGAGAGCCTCTCGGTCGGGGAGACCCTGGATCCTTCGGTCTCCCGGATGACGGTTTCCGCCATCGGGGACGAGGCCGTCCTGGAACAGCTGGCCCGACAACTGGAGAAGCTGGAGGACGTGCTCTCGATCCTGCGCCTCGAACCCGGGGCCGGGGTCTTCCGGGAGCTGGTCCTGGTCAAGGTGAAGGCCTCTGGGGAAACCCGGGGGGACATCGTGAACATCGCCCGGATCTTCCGGGCCCGAATCGTGGACGTGTCCCGTCAGGAGATGATCCTGGAGATCACCGGGGAACGCCCCAAGATCGACGGACTTTTGGATCTGCTGGGGCCCTACGGGATCCCGGAGATCGCCCGCACCGGGCTCACCGCCCTGCAGCGAGGCGCCTCGACCCTCGGCCGGACCGAGCCGACGGATTCCGCTCCGTACGGAGCCGGACCGAACGATACCCCCTAAGGAGAACATCGTGGCGACCATGTATTACGACAAGGATTGCGACAAGAAGGCCCTGGCGGGCAAGACCATCGCGGTGATCGGCTTCGGCAGCCAGGGCCACGCCCATGCTCTCAATCTCCGCGATTCGGGGTACCCCGTCGTGGTGGGCCTGTACGAGGGATCCAAGAGCTGGAAGGAAGCCGAAGCCCAGGGGTTCAAGGTCCTGACCGCGGCGGACGCCGCGAAGGCCTCGGACTTCATCATGATCCTGATCAACGACGAGAAACAGGCCCGGCTCTACGCCGACAGCGTTAAGCCCGGCCTTTCGGCGGGCAAGACCCTGGCCTTCGCCCACGGCTTCAACATCCACTTCCAACAGATCGTACCTCCCGCGGAGGTGGACGTGGTCATGATCGCCCCCAAGGGGCCGGGCCACACGGTCCGCTCCCAGTACCAGGAAGGCAAGGGCGTCCCCTGCCTGGTCGCGGTCCAGCAGGACGCGAGCGGTT
>CALMRC010000046.1 GCA_937873275.1 uncultured Spirochaetota bacterium | reverse complement strand
CGGGCGGTGCGGCCGGAAATGGGAGGACGCCGGACCCAGGGGGGCGTCCCCTTCGAGGTGGGCCGCCAGGTGGTCGGCGATCCGGTCCGCTTGACCGGGGGCCAGGCGGACGAAGCGCATGCGCTCGATCCCTTCCTCCACCCGGGTCCGCTTGGCGGGGCCGATCCTGGCCAGGACGGCCTCCCGGTCCGGAGGCTTCAGGGCAGCCAGGACGGCGGCCAGGTCGCGGTCCGAGGCGGACAGGAGGCGCGCCTGTACCCGTTCCGGCGGATAGTCCCGGACCACCTCGAGAAAACGCGCCAGGGAATACGGAATCTCGGTCACCCCTCCGCCTCCTCCGAATCGTTTTCCGTAATACGGGAACAAGCGAATTTTTCGGAATAAACCACGGAGATCACGGAGTACACGGAGAGGAGGGAAGGCCGGAACCATCGTACCGACAAGATGGACAAGATAATTAAGATGAACAAGACAATGAAAGCAAAAATGAATCGGTTCTTCCGCTCTCATCTTGTGCATCTTGATCCATTTTGTACATCCTGTCGGATCTATAATTTCAGGGTCTCTTTCTCCGTGCTCTCCGTGTATTCCGTGGTTGACTCCATAAATCCTAAAGCGCCTTCTTGAGCTCCTCGGCCTTGTCGGTCCGCTCCCAGGAGAAGCCGTCCCGGCCGAAATGGCCGTACGCAGCGGTCTTCCGGTAGATCGGCTTCTTGAGATCCAGGGTCCGGACGATCCCGGCGGGGGACAGGTCGAAGACCTTGCGGATCGCGTCGGAGATCCGGTGTTCCGCGGCCTTTCCGGTATCGAAGGTGTCCACCATCACGGAGACCGGGAAGGGAACCCCGATGGCGTAGGCCAACTGGACCTCGCAGCGTTCCGCGAGTCCCGCGGCCACGACGTTCTTGGCGACGTACCGGGCCATGTAGGCCGCGGAGCGGTCGACCTTGGAGGGATCCTTGCCCGAGAAGGCGCCTCCCCCGTGGCGGCCCATGCCGCCGTAGGTGTCCACGATGATCTTGCGCCCCGTCAGTCCGGTGTCCCCCATGGGACCGCCGATCACGAAGCGGCCCGTCGGATTGACGTAATACTTTGTATTACCATCCAGGAGCCCCGTCGGTCCCAGGACGGGTTTCACGATCTCCTCGATCACCGTGTCCCGGATGGTCGCGTACTGGATGTCGGGATCGTGCTGGTGGCTCACCACCACGGCGTCCGCCCGGACAGGCTTGTGGCCGTCGTACTGCAGGGTCACCTGGCTCTTCGCGTCCGGCCGTAGCCAAGGGATCTCCTTGGCCTTGCGAAGCCGGGCCGCCCGCTCCAGGATGCGGTGGGCGTACACGATCGGGGCGGGCATCAGCTCCGGGGTCTCCCGGCAGGCGAAGCCGAACATCATGCCCTGGTCCCCGGCGCCCTGCTGTCCCTCGTATTCCTTGAGCCCCCGGCCGTCGACGCCCTGGTCGATGTCCGGGGACTGGGCGTGGATGGTGTTCAGGATGGCCATGGACTCGAAGTCGATTCCGTAGTCGGGATTCGTGTACCCGATCTCCCGGACCACGTCCCGGGCCAGGGTCTGGATATCCACGTAGGTTTCCGTCGTGATCTCCCCGCCGATCAGCACCATGCCGGTGGTGGCGAAGCATTCGCAGGCCACGTGACTCTCCGGGTCCTCGGCCAGGCAGGCGTCCAGGACGGCGTCGGAGATCTGGTCGCAGAGCTTGTCGGGATGACCCTCCCCGACGGATTCGGAGGTGAACAGGTAGGTCTTGTCGCGCATGGATGTCTCCTTCAACAGGTACCGGAACGCTTGAGGCGGGAGGTGCATCGCGGGTTCGGATGACGGCGGGTTGAAGCCACGGCGGGCCTCCTTTTTAGCGTGGATTTATTGACCGCCCGCAATAGGGAGCAAATCGGCGGTGCGCCCCGGGCCCGACGGGCTTGCGGCGCGAGATCAAGTATCGCGAAATCGCGGCGGCGCGGCAAGGGTCCGAGTGGATCACGATAAAAATTGAACCACCGAGGCACAGAGACACAGAGGGAAAAAGGGGAGAAGGATGAAGGATGAAGGATGAAGGAGGAGGGAGGAGGGAGGAGGCGGCTTTGTTTTTACAAACGGAACGGATTCTCGTATACTGACGATGGATGCGGCGGCGTGCCCGGCCGCCCTAGCTCGTCGGAGACGCCGCGCCCGTCCCATCCTTGCCGTCGGAGCGTCCTATGTCCCGAAGTGAAACCTACGTCCTGGCCCTGGACCAGGGCACGACCAGTTCCCGCGCCATCGTCTTCAACCGGGGCGGGAACATCATCGGTGTCAAGCAGATTCCCTTCCCCCAGATCTACCCCAAGCCCGGTTGGGTGGAGCACGATCCCGCGGCGATCTGGGATACCCAGTACGAGGCAGCCAAGGGCGCCCTGGCGGCCGCCCAGGTCGGGGCGGACCAGATCGAGGCGATCGGCATCACGAACCAGCGGGAGACCACCCTGGTCTGGGAGCGGGCCACCGGCAAGCCCGTGTACAACGCCATCGTATGGCAGTGCCGCCGCTCCGCGGACATCTGCAAGGAGCTCGCCGCCCGGGGCCTGGCCCCGACGGTCCGGGAACGGACGGGACTGGTCCTGGATCCCTACTTCTCCGGCACCAAGCTGGTCTGGATGTTCGACGAGATCCCCGGCCTCCGGACCCGGGCGGAGCGGGGCGAGCTGGCCTTCGGCACCGTGGATTCCTGGTTGATCTACAACCTCACCGGCCGCCACGCCACGGACGCCACCAACGCCAGCCGGACCCTCCTCTTCAACATCCACACCGGGCGCTGGGACGAGGACCTCCTCGCGGCCCTCAAGATCCCGGCCTCCATCCTGCCCGAGGTCCTTCCGAGCTCCGCCGAGTTCGGCCGCACGAAGCGAGAACTCTTCGGGAGGGAGATCCCCGTGACCGGCTGCGCGGGGGACCAGCAGGCCGCCCTCTTCGGCCACGCCTGCTTCGAGCCGGGGTCCGCCAAGAACACCTACGGCACCGGGTGCTTCACCCTCATGAACACCGGGTCCGAGCCCGTGGCCTCGAAGCACAACCTCCTGACCACCGTGGCCTGGGACCTCGGCAAGGGATTCACGTACGCCCTGGAGGGTTCGGTCTTCATCGCGGGCGCGGTGATCCAGTGGCTCCGGGACGAGCTCGGGCTCATCTCCGACGCGGCTGAAAGCGAAACCCTGGCCCGGTCCGTACAGGACACCGGGGGGGTCTACATCGTACCCGCCTTCGTGGGAATGGGGGCCCCGTACTGGGACCCGGAGGTCCGGGGCACCATCGTGGGGATCACCCGGGGGACGAACCGGGCCCGCCTCGTGCGGGCGGCCCTGGAATCCGTGGCCTACCAGTCCCGGGACCTCCTGCGGTCCATGGAGAACGACTTCGGATCCGCCCTGCCCTACATCAAGGCGGACGGCGGGGCCGCGGCCAACTCCTTCCTGATGCAGTTCCAGGCGGACGTCCTGGACCGCCCGGTGATCCTGCCGGAGGTGAACGAGGTGACCGCCCTGGGAGCCGCCTACCTGGCGGGCCTGAAGACGGGGTACTGGTCCGACGTGAGGGAGGTGGAGCGCAACTGGAGACGTCGCCGGGAATTCCGGCCTGAGATGGCCGAGGGGACCCGGTCCCGTCTGCTGTCCGGCTGGGACAAGGCGGTGGGCACGGCCCGGTCCTTCCGGTGAGGGCGCTCGTGTCGAAATTTCGAGATAGGGAAAGGACGAGAGGATGAGCGAAACCTACGAAACGGGCCGCGACCTGCTGCGGTCCAACTGGAACTTGATCGACGATCCCTGGAAGTCGGACCAGTCCAAGGGGGTGCCCGCCCCCGCCCAGGAGGAGGGACCGAAGGAGGGCGAGAAGATCCTGCCCCTCCTCCCAGCCTCGGAGTTCAAGCCCCGGGGCGGGAGCCTCCTGGATCTCCTGCGGTCCCGGAAGAGCCGTCGGAAGTACACGGCGGATGCCCTGACCATGGAGGAGTTCTCCTTCCTCTGTTGGGCCGCCGCGGGTATCAAGGACCACCGCCCCAAGTTCTCCTTCCGGACCTACCCCTCCGGCGGGGCCCGGCATCCCTTCGACCTCTTCGTCTTCGCCGCCCGGGTCGAGGGCCTCGAGCCCGGACTCTACCGGTACCTCCCGGTGGAGCACGCCCTGGCCCAGGTTCGCCCCGGGGACGATTCCCATGCCCTGGGGGAGGCCCTCTGCGGCCAGGATTGGAACCCGGCTGCCGTCCTGGTCTGGGCGGCGGTGCCCTACCGGACGGAGTGGCGGTACGGCCCGGTGTCCCACAAGATCATCGCCCTGGACGCGGGGCACGCCTGCCAGAACGTCTACCTGGCCTGCGAGGCCCTCGGAGCGGGGACCTGCGCGATCGGGGCCTACGACCAGGATAAGTTGGACGCGTATCTGGGGCTGGACGGTACGGACCGCTTCGCCCTGTACGCGGCTCCCGTCGGGAGGGTCCCGACGGAGTGAAGGAGGAATAGGATGAAATCGATCACCGCGAAGATCATCCTGCTGGCCGCGGGATCCGCCCTGGTGGTGACGATCGGGCTGTCCGCCGTGTTCGGCTACCTTTTCATTTCGGCCTCGAACGCCCAGATCTCGGCCCTGGAGGCGACCCTCCGGGAGGACTACGACCGACTCATCAAGTCCCAGGTGGAGAGCGCGGTCTCCCTGGTCGAGCGCATCGGGAAGATGCGGACCGCCGGGGAGCTCGGGCCCGAGGCCGCCGAGAAGCTGGCCCGGGACCTTCTGCGGGACCTTCGGTACGGGAAGGACGGCTACTTCTGGGCCGATACGCCCCAGGGGGACAACAAGGTCCTCCTGGGCGGGGCCTCGGAGGGCACGAACCGGTACAACCTGAAGGACGCCAAGGGCTTCGAGTTGGTGAAGGCCATCATCGGGGCGGCGATGGCGGGCGGGGGCTACACGGATTACTGGTTCCCCCGGCCCGGGGAGACGGAGGCCCACCCCAAGCGGGGCTACAGCAAGCTGGCTCCCTCCTTCAATTGGGTCGTGGGCTCGGGCAACTACATCGACGACATCGAGAAGGTCGTGGCCCAGAAACGGGTCGAGGCGGATGCCCGGCTCCGGACCGCCGTGGGCGCCCTGGTGCCCCTGGCCGCCTTCCTGGCCGCGGTCATGGTGCTCCTGGCCGTCGTCGTGGGGCGGCGCATTTCCGCACCCCTGGCCTACGCGGTGGAGCGGGTGCGACGCATTTCCGAGGGGGACCTGACCGGGGACTTCGACCCGGACTTCCTGGCCCGGCCGGACGAGGCGGGACGGATCGTCCGGGGCCTGTCGGCCATGCGGGACGACCTGTCCCGGCTGATCGGCCAGGCCGCCCAGGCCTCCCGCCGGGTCGCCCTGGGAAGCGGCCAGTTCCGGGAAGCCTCGACGGGGATCTCCGACGGGGCCAGCCGCCAGGCCGCGGGGGCCGAGGAGGTCTCCGCCTCGGTGGAGGAGCTATCCGCCACGGCCCGGCGGAACGCGGAGAACGCCCGGGAAACCGCGGGCATTGCCTCGGAGGCCGCCCGGGAGGCCGCGGAGAGCGAGGATTCCTTCCGGGGCGCCGCCCAGGCCCTCCGGTCCATCGCGGACCGGATCGGGGTGATCGAGGAAATCGCCCGGCAGACAAACCTTCTGGCATTGAACGCGGCCATCGAGGCCGCCCGGGCCGGGGAGAGCGGCAAGGGCTTCGCGGTGGTGGCCGGGGAGGTCCGGAAATTGGCGGAGCGTAGCGGCAAGGCCGCGGAGGAGATCCGGGGGATCTCGGCGGATACCCAGAGACAGTCGGATCGGGCCCTGGAGTCCCTGGGACGACTGGTACCGGCCATCCGCCGCACCTCGACCCTGGTGGAGGAGATCGGGGCGGCCAGCCGGGAACAGGAGATCGGGACGGAGCAGATCTCCAAGGCCGTGCTGGCCCTGGACGAGGTGGTCCAACAGAACGCCGCCGCCGCGGAGGAGCTGGCGGCCTCGGCGGCCTCCCTCTCGGAGGAATCCGTCCGCCTGGAGAAGGCGGTATCATCGTTCAAGACCGAGGACAGGGCTCTCGCCTTGTCCGGAACGGAGGATCCGGAATGAACGCGTCCATCGAGGCGATCGCCCTGGAGTACGGGGAGGGGAAGAACAACATCATCGTGGGGCAGTCCCACTTCATCAAGACCGTGGAGGATCTGGGGGAGATCCTGGCCGCGGTTCCCGGGGCGAAGTGGGGCCTGGCCTTCAACGAGGCCTCGGGACCCTGCCTGATCCGGACGGAGGGCAGCGATCCGGCCCTGGTCCAGACCGCGGCGGCCTGCGCCAAGGCCGTCGGGGCGGGGCACACCTTCTACGTCGTCCTGGGTCCCGGTACCTTCCCCATCCACGCCCTGGACCGGATCAAGGCCTGCCCGGAGGTCTGCCGGGTCTTCTGCGCCACCGGGAATCCCCTCCAGGTCCTGGTGGCCCGCACCCCCCAGGGGGCGGGGATCGTCGGGGTCGTGGACGGGTCCTCCCCCAAGGGAGTGGAGGGCGATTCCGACAAGGCGGACCGGAAGTCGATGCTCCGGAGGTTCGGCTACAAATTCGCCTGATCCGGGCCCGAATCCACCATCATGGGCGTGCCGGACCCGGAGGTCATGGCACGTTCCGCCGTCAGGGCGTCCCGCCGCATGGAGACGAGGGAGGAGGCCAGGACCGCCGCGATGATGATGGCGCCTCCCGCGACGGAGTTGGCACCGGGGGTCTCCCCGGTGGCCAGGAAGACCCAGACCGGGTTGGCGATGGGCTCGATGGCGGCCACCAGGATCCCCTGGATGGCCGTGACCCGCTTGATTCCGTAGGACAGGAAGACCGCCGCCAGGCCCACCTGGAAGACCCCCAGGGTGACGATGGCCGCCCCGGAGGCCCAGGTCACCTTCGGCGCCGGCAGGAAGCAGGACCAGGTCAGGGCGATAACGGCCGTGAAGCCGTGGGCCAGGAGGTTGGATTCCAGGGGGGAACCGTCTTTCTGCATCCGGAGGAATACGTAGTACATCGCGAAGGTCACCCCCGAGGCGACTCCGGCCAGGTCCCCCAGGAGGCTGCCGCCGCCCAGGTCCCCCAGGAAGAATAGGACCATGCCGACCGCCACGGCCAGGAAGGCCGCGAAGTGCTCCAGCCGGGGCTTTTCCTTGAGCAGGAAGATCCCCAGGATCGCCGTGTAGATGGGCGCGCCGTATTGGAGGAGGATGGCGTTGGCGGAGGTGGTGGCCTTGTTCGCGTACACGAAGAGGAGCATCGTGGCCGCGCTGGAAAGGGCCGCCCCGATCTGGGGGAACGAGAAGGTGATCCGGGGCTTCCGGATCCAGACCAGGAGGAAGAGTCCGGCGATGGCGGATCGTGTCCCCGCGATGGCCATGGGATTCCAGTCGATGATCTTGATGAACAGGCCCGCGAGGCTCCACAGGAGGGCGCAGACCGCCAGGGCCGCCAGGCCGAGGGTCTGGTCGCGGGAGGATGCCGATGTACGCATGGTCCGGATGGTATCCCGAAATCGGGGGAAAGGCTAGGCCGGGAACCGGCCCGGCGCCGGCCTCGGAAATCGGCCGATCCGCGATAATTCCCGGCGGAAGGCCTTCTCCAGGCGCGCATCGTCCGTCTCCAGGAGGCCGAGCTCCAGGGACTCCGCGCCCTGGAAGGCGGCGAACCGGGAAAGCTCGGCGGCCGCGGCCCGGGCCAGGTCGGCGGGTCCCGCGGGGTCCGGCGCCTCCGCCCCGCCGCCCCCGGGAAGGACCGAGCCCCTTCGGGTAAGGCGCAACCGCTGCAGGACCAGGACCCGGCGCTTCCGGTCCGCCTTGGCGTCCAGAAGGCCCGCGAAGCGCGCCCGGCCCGGATCCTCCGGCACGTACAGGATCGGAAGGGCGAAGTAGCCGAAGGCGCGTTTTGCCGCCGGAACGTAACACTCGATCGTGTAGGAGAAGTCCCAGAGTCGGGCCGCCCGCCGGCGGTCGATCAGGAAGGGATCGAAGGGGGACAGGACGAAGGCGCGGGGACGGACCGGGGCCTCGCGTCCGGCGGAATCCGTCGCCCCGGCGACGCCGCGCGAACCTCCGCCCGACCCCTCCACATCCCCCGGGAGCGAGGATTCCAGGAGATCCCGCCGCGCGAACCAGCCCGGGCCGAGTCCTTCCGGGGAAACCGGGACGAGGTTCCCGGCTTCCACTTCCGCGTCCAGGGCGGCGTCCAGCGCGGCCAGGCCGTCCTTCCGCTGATAGACCGCCTGGGCCTTCGTGAAGATCCCCAGAGACCGGGCCGCGCGTTCCAGGTGGCGTTCCGCGAGCTCGCGCTCCGAGGGAGCCGGTCCCGCGTGCGCGGAGGGAATCTGCCGTTCCGCCAGGTCGTAGACCTTCTGGAAGCCCCTCCGGGTGGCGCAGGCGAGCTGGCCGGAGTGGAAGAGGTACTCCAGGGCGACCTTGGCGGGCTTCCAGTCCCACCAGCCCCGGGGGCCGCTCAGGGGCTCCTGGAAATCCTTGGCCGACAGGGGTCCCTCCGCGGCCACCCGGTCCCGGACCCGGGAAACCACCTCGGGCTCCGCGTGGAACCATTCGTGGCCCTCCGCGCGGATGCGCTCCATGCGGGGCAGGCAGAAGCGCCATTCCTCCACGGGAAGGTAGGCGGCCGCGTGGGCCCAGTACTCGACCACCCGGCGTTCCCCTCCGCCGACCCCCTCCAGGGCCGGAACGGCCGAGTACCCCGGGTCCGGGACGCGGCTCCAGAGGATGTGCTCGTGGGCGCGGCGCACCACGGAGATGGTGTCGATCTGGACGAAGCCCAGGTTCCGGACCGCCGCCTCCACCCCCTCCGGACCCGCCGGATAGGCGGGGGGAAAGCCCGCCCCCGCCCTCAGGGCCAGGGCCCGGGCCTCCCGGATGCCCAGGGGCACGGGCCGTCCGCTCACGGCTCTTCCCCGTACGCGCCCAGGACCACGAGGGCCCGCAGGGTGTTCCAGCGGCTCGGCCCCCCGGTTTTCTCCATGTCGAAGTGGACCGCCCCGGGATGCTTCCGCTGAACCGGCCAGGTCCCGTCCTTCCGGCGTTTCCCTCGCAGGAGGGTCAGGGCGTCCGCCATGCGCGGGTCGTAGGGCCTTCGCGCCCGGGCGAACCAGGAGAGGGCCCGGAGGACGTCGTACTTCCATCGGCCGGGAAAGGACAGGTAGGGGAATTCGGGATTGGCGATCCGGCCGCTCCGGAGCCCGAAGTAGAGGCGCCGGGCCAGGAGCCATTCCTCCCCGCCCCGGATCAACCGGGCCAGGTCGGCCTTCGGGGCGAGACCCGCGGTCCTCGCGTCCTCCAGGGCCTCGAGGACGCAGAGGGTCGTGGAGAAGGAGGAGACCGCGGACCGAAGGTCGAAACAGTTCCAGCCCCCGTCGGACTGGCGGTGGGCCGCCAGGTAGGAGAGGATCCTGCGGGCCCGCTCGTCCCGGATGCCCGAGTACAGGGCCAGGGAAAGGACCATGGCGCTGACGCAGACGTCCGCGGTCCGGACCGTCTTCGCCACGTAGATCCCCCCGTCGGGACCCAGGAACCGCTCCAGGATGAGCTCGACGCTTTCCCGGAAGGCCGGATGGTCCCCCGGGAAGCCCAGGGCCGTCAGGTCCAGGAGGGTGTAGTGGGTGCTCACCCACTTCGGGATATAGAGGCCCCCGCCCCACATCCGGGTCGCGGGATCCCGGGCTTCCAGGAACCGCCGGCCCCAGCCCTCCCGGGGGATCCGGGCGCGCAGGGCAACCAGGGACTCCTCGTCCTGGCCGAGGAGGTCCCGGCGGACGCGGTACCGGACCGACACGTCCCCGGCCAGGAGCCAGGCCAGGACCTCGGGCTCGACGCCCGCCGCCCTCTCCCGGGCGGGGGCCCGAGGTGCCTTCACTTGAGTCCCGAGGCCTTCTCGGCCAGGGTAACGAATTCCGCCCGGCGGTCGGAATCCCCGGCGGCGCCCCGGGCCAGGTCCAGGACCAGCTTCCAGTCCGCCCGGCCCTTGTACTCCGAACCCCGCAGGATCATTCCGTAGGCCGCCACGGCGGCCGCGAAGCGCAGGTCCCCGGAGGCGTTCGCCAGGGATCCCCGGGCGTCCGGCAGGGCCAGCTCCAGCTGGGAGCTCTGGTCCTGATCGGGCTTCTTGTACCGCACGCGGAGGACGCCCAGGCCCGCTCCGGGGGAGGGCGAGGCGGGCTCGATCTCGTACAGGGCGGTGACCCGGTGGCCCGCCCCCATCTCGCCGGCGTCCTTCTTGTCGTCCGTGAAATCCTCCTTGGCCAGGATGCGGTTCTCGTACCCGATGAGGCGCCAGGACTTCACCACGGCGGGATCGAACTCGACCTGGAGCTTCACGTCCTTGGCCGCGGTCAGGAGCGTTGCTCCCATCTGTTCGATCAGGACCTTCCGGGCCTCCTCCACGGAATCGATGTACGCGAAGTTCCCGTTGCCCTTGTCCGCCAGGGCCTCCATCTTCGCGTCCTTGTAGTTGCCCGTGCCGAAGCCCAGGACGGACAGGAAGACGCCCCGGTTCCGGTAGGACTCGATCAGCTTGACCAGTTCGGACTCGCTGGACAGGCCTACGTTGAAGTCCCCGTCGGTGGCCAGGATCACCCGATTGTTCCCGCCCTTGCGGAAGTTCTGCAGGGCCGTCTCGTAGGCCAGGACGATGCCCTGGCCCCCCGCGGTGGATCCCCCGGATTCCAGGCCCTCCAGGGCCGCGAGGATCCGGCCCTTGTCCGTGCCCGGGGTGGGCGGCAGGACGAGGCCCGCGGACCCGGCGTAGGCCGCCAGGGCCACCCGGTCCTGGGGCCGGAGGGTTTCCGCAAGCAGGGAGAAGGCCCGCTTCACCAGGGGGAGCTTGTCGGGATCGGACATGGAGCCCGAGGTGTCCACCAGGAAGACCAGGTTGGCCGGGGGCAGGTTGGCCGCCGACACGGTCCGGGTCCGCAGGCCCAGGGCCAGGAGGACCCGGCCGGAGCTCCAGGGGGAGGCCGCCGTTTCCGCCGATAGGGCGATGGGATCGGCGCCCGCGGGC
>CALMRC010000045.1 GCA_937873275.1 uncultured Spirochaetota bacterium | reverse complement strand
CGCGGTCTCTATGGCCACGCGCTCGGGACCCAGGACGTTCAGGATGGTCCGGTCGCCCACCAGCATGTTCATGGCCGAACGGGAGATGTCCCGTATGGTGCGGATTCGCTCGGAGGGGGTGAAGTTGAAGAGCCAGGCCTTGGGGTCCGTTATCCGGTACTGGATGATCCACTCGACGTCCACGATGTTGAGGTCCCCGGTGAGCATCGTCGCTTCCTCGGGGTATTCCCGGTCGGAATAGACCGTCTGGACCCCGGCCTTGTCGGTCCGGTAACCGAATTCCTCCACCTGGACGACCTCGGTCTTGACGTTGTAGTTCCGCTGGATCCCGAAGGGGACCTTCCAGTGGAGGCCGGGTTCCGCGGTGCCGGTATACCGGCCGAAGGTTGTCAGGACGCCGCGCTCCGTCGTATCCACGACGAAGAAACTGGTGCCGAAAAACACGGCCGCGGCGACGACCAGGGCGATCGCCACGATGGTGCGGGGTTTCAGATTCAGACGCAGGGGCTCTCGAAATTTCGGGGGCATGCGCACCTCCTTTTCGGGATTGGGGCGAGGAGTCCGGAATCCCTCATTGTCTAAGGGTACTGACTATAGGGGAGGGGTTCAAGGAGGAATGATCCCGGCCGGGGCGGAAAGGGCAATTTTGGGGCCGAAGATCTCCCGCAGCCGGAGGGCGGTATCCTCGGGAACCGGGGCCGTCACGGTGCGGGGCGCGTCCGCGTCGAAATCTTCGGGGAAATCGAGGCGGTACGCGTGCAGGATGTAGCCTCGGGGCTCCTGGCCGCCCCCGTACTTCGAGTCCCCCGCGAGGGGACGTCCCCGGAGGGCGGCCTGGGCGCGGATCTGGTGGGTGAGCCCCGTCAGGATCCGGATGTCCGCCAGCGTGAAGGATCCGTTCGCGGAAATCGGCTCCACCAGGGTGACCGCCTTCCGGTGGGCGGACAGGGTCGAGCGAAGGGTTCGCCGCTGTTTCGAGAGGCGTTCCAGGCTGTCGACCCAGTGGTCCTTGCGGTCCAGGCGGCCCCGCAGGACCGCCAGGTACCGTTTTTCCACCGTCCTGTCCTGGAGGGCGGCGCTGAAGGCCCGGGCCCCCCGAATGGTCTTGGAGGCGACCAGGAGCCCCGTCGTGTTGCGGTCCAGACGGTGGAGGGGAGCCGGCACGAAGGAGAGGGATTTCCCCGCCTGTCGGGACAGATACGCCAGGACGGCCTCGTCCAAACCGCCGGGGCCGTGGGATAGGATGCCCCGGGGCTTGTTCACGAACAGGAGATCCTCGGTTTCCAGCACGAGCAGGCGGGAAAGGTCCGGGGACGTCCCGGATCCGCGAATTCGCGGTTCCGCGGCGGGATCGGAGTCGGCGGCCCGAAAGGTGAGGTCCGAGATCGCGAAGGAGTCCCCCTCCCGGACACGGTCGGCGGGCAGGGGTTTCCGGCCGTTCACGCGGACCGAGCCGGTCCGGAGGGCCTTGAAGACGGCGGAGAGGGGGACGTCTCCCAACAGGCGCCGTACGACGCGGTCCACCCGCTTCCCGTCGTCGTCGCGTCCGGCGATGAAACTATCCCGTAGGGCCATACCCCATCCTACGCGTTGTATCAAAATGAGTCAAGGAAAAGTCGGTCCGACGGCTTGGTCCGACGTCGGACCCCGGAAACGGAACCCCATTCCGCCTTGACAATCCTCGCCGTGTAGGGGACAGTAACCCAATGCAGGGGGCGCCGATCGGTTCCGGGGGAATGCAGGATCTTCTGCGCAACCCCGTATTTCTTTCCGCGGCCGTAAGTCTCTTTACGGCGCAGTTCATCAAGGCGGTCATCGGCCTCTCCCGGAACAAGGTCAAATCCCTGCGGGATATCCTGGAAACCCTGCTGTGGCGCACCGGCGGCATGCCGTCCAGCCACAGCGCCCTGGTCGTGGCCATCACGACCTCCATCGCCCTGACCGAAGGTACCCGGTCGAGCGTCTTCACCCTCTCGCTGTTCTTTTCCATGATCGTCATCCGGGACGCCCTGGGCGTGCGCAGGGCCGCCGGGATGCAGGCCCGGGCCATCAACGCCCTTCAACAGGACCTCGAGGACAAGCTGGCCATCCCGATGCGGCCGGTAAAGGAAATTCACGGGCACACCTTCCCCCAGGTGCTGGTCGGAGGCCTTCTGGGCTTCTTCTTTTCCCTGGCGTTCTGTACGCTCTGATCCGCCGCCATGCCGAGTCGTCCCTCCGTCGCTGCCGCGTCGCCCCGGCGATTCCTGCTCCCCGCGGCCGGGGCCCTCCTCCTGTCCGTCCTCGCCTTCGCGGTCCGGCCGGCGGTCCCCGCGGGCCTGGGGGCCTGGAAGGGATGGGGCATGATCCTGGTATCCCGGGGGCCGCCCGTGAAGGAAGCCCTCCGGACCCTGGAGGCGGCCGGCGTGTCTCCGGTCTGGTCCGAGGAAACCCAGACCGTCCATCTTTCGGACTTCGTTTCCTCCAAACGGGTTACCCTGGAGGAGGCCCGGGACCGGGTCCTTCCCGGAGACCCCCGGCACACGGCCTGGCTGGACGCCTTGTCCGGTTTTTATCGGATCGGGGACGAAAGACAGGACTGGAGTATCCTCTACGTTCCCCGGAGCTCCGGATCCCGGGCCCTTCGGGCCCTGTCCCGATCCCTGGAGCCCTCGGATTGGATCGCTCCCGGCGAAGGCGGGGGAGGGGGGCCGGGTTTCGGATGGATTGTCGGTCTCCTTCTGGTCGCGTTTTGCCTCCGCGATGCCCGGAGCGGCCGGACCTCGGTGCTGGCCGCCGGGCTGCCCTTCGCGTCCCTCTGGTTTTCCGGTTCCCCGGCGGCCTCCGTCGCAGGGATCTGGGGATACTTGATTCTCCTGACCCTTCTGGAAGATACGGAGCCGGAGTCCGGGGAGGGCTCGCACATCGGATTCCCCCGGTCGATCCGGAGAATCCTTCCGCCGGCCCTTACGGTCCTGCTCTGGGGCGTCTACAGCCCGGCGGCCCTGCCCGGGTTGGGAATTTCGGCCGTTTCCGCCGGGTGTCTATATCTCGCGGTCCGGGATTTCGGGAGGTGGACGGCCGCCCGGCGGGTCCACGTCGTATTCCGGGGGGTACCCCTGGACCCGGACCGCTTGGAGAGGGAGCGGGACGAGGCCGGGCGACGCCGGGTCCTCGCGGGACTCGCGGCCGCCGCGATCATCCTGGCCGGCGTACTTCCGACGGGGCGTTCCGGCCGGTCCGACGGGGAGATCGCCCTCCCCCCCCTGCCGGGTCCGGGGACGCGGATCGCGGGAGGCGCCCTGAACCCCGAAACCGTGGAACGGCTCGTCCGGGACAGGTCCGGGACGGAACTGCCCTCCCTCGCGGACGCGGTGGCCCACCGGGCGTACCAGGAAGCCCTTCCGTACGCCCGGATCGGCCAGCGGACCTACGGGAGCCTCGAACCCGCCGTTCTGGAGCGGTTCACCGCCGAGGGGACCTCGGTGAACCGTGTACGGGAAACGGTGCTCGAATTCGACGATCCCTGGGTCCGGAGCGCCCTCCGGGAGGAGGAGGAGTCCGGGATCGGAGCCGTCCTGGCGGACCAGCGCGGAATCGTACGACCGGTATTCGGCGCCGCGGTGAGGAGCGGACGGCCGGAACGCCTTGCGTTAAGGGATGTTTTCTTTTATATAATCCTCCTTGCGCCCGCGGCTCTCGGCGCGGCATGGCCCGGCCTGGTCCGAACCTTCGGTTCCGTTCGATCCGCCCGGGCCGCATCAAGGAGATGAACGCCATTCGCACCTTCAAGTACGGCGGAATCGGGCTTCCCCCGAGATCCCTCGATGTCGAGTATCCCGTCATGACCGCATTCCTTCCGTCCGACGCGGTCCTGCCTCTCCGCCAGCACGCGGGAGCTCCAGCCCGGCGGGTGGTCGAGATCGGCGAATCTATCCGGGAAGGCCAGTTGGTCGGCAAGGCGTCGGGAACGGGATCCTCGAACATCCACTCGCCGATTCCGGGTATCGTTACGGGCATTCGGAAGATGCCGGACCTGCTGGGAGGCATGGTGGAGGCGGTTACCGTTGCCCTGGAGGGCTCCTTTGACCGGCTGGGCCGAAAAAACGAGGTATTCCCCTGGAAGGGGCTTTCGAAGCACCAGATCCAGCGGGCCATAGCGGATAAGGGAGTCGTGGAGGACGACGGCTCCGGCTCGCCCTTGTTCGACCGGCTTCACGATCCCAAGGGTTCCCGGGGGGACTGCGTCCTGGTGATCAACGGTCTGGAAAGCGATCCCTGGAACGGTTCCGCCGCGGCCATCCTTCGGGAACGCTCCTCCGCCGTCCGGGAGGGCATCGCCATACTGCAACGGGTCCTCTCCCCGGTGCGTACCCTGATCGCCCTGGATGATCCCGGCTCCCCCTTCCGGACGGAAGGGGCGCGGACGGAGCCCGGCGAGGACGGGCCGCCCGCGGAGGTCGTGATCCTGGAGCCGCGGTACCCCCAGGATCTTCCCGCCCTGCTTGCGGAAGCCCTGTCGGGCCGGAAAGCCCCCCATCCGGAATGCCTCGTCGTGACAGCGGGTACCGTCGCGTCCGTATACGACGCCGTGGCCCTGAACCGGCCCCAGGTCGAGCGCTACGTAACCGTCGCCGGGGACGCGGTGAAGGCGCCCGGGCTCCTGCGGGCGAGAATCGGCACCTCCATCGGCGAACTCCTGGAGGAGTGCGGAGGGTTCAGCTCCGATCCGGAATGCATCCTCCTCAACGGCCCCTTCCGGGGGACCGCCGTCGCGGACCTGGATTTTCCTATCCTGAAGACCACGAAGTCCATAGTCGCCTTGACCTCCGCGGCAACCCTCCGGAGCCGGACAACCGCCTGTCTGCGTTGCGGCCGATGTATCGTGGCCTGCCCCGTCCGGCTGGACCCGTCCCGCCTGTACAAGTGCATCGTCCGGGGCAAGACCAAGGAGGCGATGGCGGAAGGGCTCGACGCCTGCACGGAGTGCGGAAGCTGCGCCTACCTCTGTCCCTCCCGGCTTCCTCTGTCCCAGGCCTTTTCCCTGGCCCGTTCCCGAACAGTTCGGGCCGGCCGCGCGGCGGGCGGGAGGGTATCATGAGCGCGAACCGCCGGGGGCTCCTCGTATCCTCCGCTCCCTTCGTCCATGTCCGGGAATCGACGACCACCCTGGTCCTCCTGGTCCTGATCTGCCTCGTACCGTCCCTGGGGTGGGCCGTATTCCTGTTCGGCGTCGATGTCCTGCTGATCGTCGGTCTTTCCGCCGTCGCGGCCGTGGCAACGGAAGCCTCCTTGAACCTGCTTCGGGGCCGCCGCACCTTGTTGGACGGGACGGCGTTGTTGACGGGGGTTCTAATCGGGTTCTCCATGCCCCCCTCGGCCCCGCTTCACGTTCCGATCCTCTCCTCCGTGTTCGCCATAGCCGTCGTGAAGTGGTCCTTCGGCGGGCTCGGCTCCAACTGGATGAATCCGGCCATGGCGGGCGTCGTCTTCTCCCACATCAACTGGCCCGGATCCCTCTCGACCTGGAAGGCTCCCCGATTCCTGACCGGTGTCGACGGTGTGAGCGCCGTCACGCCCCTCGGTCTGCTCCGGAACGCCTCCGGGCATGTCGAGGGTCTACCGATGGATCTGCTTCGGGACGCGGGCTACAGGATATCCGGTCTGGACAAGGGAATCACGGCCTGGCTGAACGATGTCCCCCTTTCGAGGCTGGGGGCGCGCCTGCCGGAGGGGTACGTGGATCTCGCCCTGGGAATCCGCCCCGGATCCCTCGGGGAGATGGCGGGACTCTTCCTGCTGATAGGCTCGATCATCCTGATCGCCCGCAGGGCGGTCCGATGGGAGATCCCGGCCGCCTGCGCCGCGGTCTTCGGGGTGCTGGTACGGTTGTTCGGAACCGGCTCGGAACCCCTGTTCTCGGGAGACGTCCTGTTCGCGCTCTTCACGGGCAGTTTCCTACTGGTGACGTTCTTCTGCGCCACGGATCCCGTGACCTCCCCGATGTCCCGGCCCGGCCTGATCCTGTACGGTTCCGGCGTGGGAGCCCTGGTCTTCCTGTTCCGGCGGTTCGGAGCCGGTCCCGAGGGAACCGCCTACGCGGTCATCCTCATGAACTGTCTCGTGTCCTGGATGGACGCGGTCCTGCCGGCCGCGGGATTCCGCGGCCGGGGAGAGCGATTGCCGGGAGGTGCGGGATGAACGGCCTTGGAAAGGAGAGGATCGCGGAAACCGTCGCGGCGGCGGCCATCGTGGCCTTGCTGGCCGCGGCCTTGGCCCTGGGGGCGAAGGTCCTGGACACCGCCGATTCCGGACGGGTCGCGAAGGCCCTGGAACATCTTTCGTCGGGCATTCTCGTTCCGGCCGGTTCGCCCGTGACGGCGAAGGCCGGTCCCGTCCGTCCGTCCTATCCCGTGCACGGGATCTATGACCTTGCTCGCAAGGACGGACGGAGGGTCGGGACGGGCATGGCCGTGACCGTCGAAGGGGCCGGCTGGAGCGTCGAGACCCTCGTCCTCCTGGATGACCGGGATCGGGTATCCAGCGTTTCGGTTCGGGACGGATCCGCGGGGGTGCGGGCCGCGGAGTTGGCCGCCTACCTTCGCCGCAGATCGAAGGACGGTACCGCCGGAATGGACGCCGTGACGGATCCCCGGGACCTGGAGTTCGCGGTGGGGTCCGCCCTGGAAACCGCCGTTCGGCAGCTCCGATCCGGGCGGGAGGGGGTGCTATGATCCTTCCAACCTCGAGCCGGCATTCCGCGAACCCGGTCCTCCTCGTCGCCACCGGTCTCTGTCCCGTCCTGATCCCCGCCACCACCCTGCAAAGCGGAACGATCCTGGGATTCGGGGTCGCCGTCCACGCCGTAGCGCTGGCCCTGGTCCTTCCCTTCCTTTCCCGGGTCGCCGGCGACTCCATCCGGTTCCTCCTGTCCTTAGCCGTCTCCGGGATGGTCGCCACGCTGTACGGCCTCGCGGTACGGGCCGTGTTCCCCGCCGAAGCCTTCGGCCTGTCGCCCTTCCTGGCCTTCATAGCCTTGAATTGCTTCGGCATCTCGGTGCTGCGGGGTTCCCTGCGTCAGCCCGGTCTGGACCGGTTTCCGGAATACGCGCGGTCCGCCGGGGAACTTTTGCTGACGTGGATCATCTTCTCCGCGATCCGGGAGGTACTGGGCTCGGGCACCTTGACCCTGTTCGTCGACGAGACGTCCCGGATTGCCCTGGATCTCCGGTCCGTCCTGGTCTATCCCGTCCGGCTGGCCCTGCTTCCTTCCGGAGCCTTCCTGCTCCTGGGGTACGGGATAGCCCTGTACCGGCTGCGCGTCAAGCGGCGCAAGGAGGCGTAGGATGTCCTATCTCGCCATCGTCTTCACCTTCGTCTTCGCCGGCAACGTCCTGTTCGGGTACGGCGCCGGGACCTGCGCGGGCCCGGCGGGAATGCGCGCCACGTCGGGCAGGCTCGCGGCCTTTTCCGCGATGGCCTCCGTTGGACTCGTGGCCACGGTCCTGCACGTAGCTATCCTTCGGTATGCCCTGTACCCGCTCGGCCTGGAGGCTCTGGAACCCCTCTCCTACGTCCTGATCGTCGTGATCCTCCTGTACGCCCTCACGTCCGCCCTGGCATCCGGAGTCGGGCCCCTGGCGGAGGCCGGACGGGTCGCCCGGGAGCAGGTCCTGAGCTGCGTGGTCTACGCGGCCGCCCTGTCCGCCGCGCGGAAGGGTTTCTCCGTGGCGGAAGCCGCGGCCGCCGGTGTCGCCGCGGTGGCGGGTTGGTGGTGCGCCGTTGTTCTACTGGACAGGATCCTGGACCGGCTCGAACTCGAGGACGTCCCCCCGGCCCTGAGAGGCCAGCCTCTCCGGTTCCTCTCCGCGGGACTCATGGCCATGGCGGTATCCGGGGTCGATCGGATCCTGATTTCCAGGCTTGCGGGGTAGATGTGCGGGTAGAAATCCTTGTAGCGATCTTCGGGGCCGTCCTGTTCTCCTTCGCGGCTGCCGCCTACGTCCTGTCCTCCCTGAGGCGGCCTCGGGCGGATTCCGCCGCCGTGGCCGCCCTGGCCTGCCTTCCGGCCTGGGATTGCGGGCTGTGCGGACAGGAGGACTGCAAGGCCTTCGCCCGGCTCCTGGCGGGGGGTCCCGCGGAGTCCCGATGCGTCCCGGGGGGGGAGGTCGTCGAGAAGCGGCTGGCCGCAGCTCTCGGGAGGGCCCCGTACAGGAAGAAGGGCGGGAAGTCCCTGGCTGTCGTGGCCTGCGCGGGCGATTCGAAGTCGATCCGGCCGGTATTCGAGTACGCCGGATACCGGGACTGCGCCGCCGCGGCCTCGTTGTACGGGGGTCCCCGGGCCTGCGGTTCCGGGTGCCTGGGATACGGTACCTGCATACCGTCCTGCCCGACCGGCGCGATATCCATTAGGAACGGACTGGCGGAGATCCGCGCGGACCTCTGCGACGGCTGCGGTGCCTGCGTCGCGTCGTGCCCGACCGGGGTCATCCGCCTCCTTCCCCGGCGGGAGGCGTGGTACGTGGCCTGCTCCTCCACGGCTCCCGGGGAGGTGAAGGCGGCCACCTGTTCGACCTCCTGCACGGCCTGCGGAATCTGCGAGCGGCGGTCCGCGGGGAGCGAGTTCTACCTTCGCGACAACCTCGCGGCGGCGTCCTCCACCACGGCCGGGGATTGGACCGCCATAGCGGCGGATTGCCCGACCGGCGTGATCCGGAATTCGGGCTCGAAAAAACGACCGCCGTACCTTTCGGAATGAAAGGCGGTGGATTATACTCCCTGTCGGCGGCGAACGCGAAACCTCGGGCGGATAAGGAAATCGCAGGGATGAGAAAAACCCATCTCGTCTTGGGTAGTTACAACCATCTCCCGGAAGGCACCGAGGAATCCGTCTTCGAGGAAACCTACCAGACCTGCTACCGCCCCTTCCTATCCGTCCTGTACCGCTTTCCGGACATTTTCGCGTCGGTCCACTATTCCGGAAGCCTCCTGCGTTGGCTGGAAAGCCGTCACCCGGAGTTCCTGATGCTCCTGGAGGAGATGGTCCTCCGGAAGCAGATCGAACTCCTGGGCGGGGGATTCTTCGCGCCCCTTCTTCCCCTGCTGTCGAATTCGGACCGCCTCGGGCAGATCGAATACCTGACCACCTTCATACGCAAGAATTTCGGGCGGAGGCCCCGGGGCTGTTGGATCCCGGAGTACGCCTGGGAACCGTCCCTGGCCTCGTCCCTGCAGACCTCGGGGATGGATTTCACCTTCCTCCCGGTTTCCCATTTCCGGGCCGCCGGCTTCCACGAGGAGGAGTATTTCGCCCCGGTGCTTACCGAGGACCAAGGAAGGGCCCTTGCCGTGTTCCCGGTTTTCGACTGCCAGCAAAGCTTCGGCGAGTCCCTGGGGCTCGAGGAGACCCTGGAAGCCATACGGGGGCGCCACGGAATGGACCATCCCCTCATGGTCGTGTTCCTTTCCGGGGAGGCCGTTCGGGACCTCTGGTCGAAAAGCGTATACGAATCCCCCGACGTGTACCTGGAAAAGACCTTCACGGGGATCCGCAAGGACGCCCTCTCCGTGGATACCGTGACTCCCGCCCGATACCTGCGCAGCATGCGCCATTTCCGGCGAGCCTACTTCCCCAGCGGGGCCACGGAGCGGTACCTCGTCTCCGGGCTGACCGCGGGACTCCGCAAGGAGCGGCTGGCCGCACGGGCGAACCTGACCGGCTGTTCCGAGAGGTTCCTGTCCATGGGAGGCATCCGGCTGCCCCTGCTCCGGTACGAGGAGGGGGTGTTCCTGTACGCGAAGATGCAGTACGTCCACCTGCTAACCGGGCAACTCCGGGGGGACAAGTCCCGGAAGAAGACGGCCCAGGAGGAACTGTGGCGGGGACAGTCCGGAGACGCCTATTGGTACAAGCCCGGAGGCGGGATCTACCGACTTTCCCTGCGGCAGGCCGTCTACGAGGCCCTGATCGACGCCGAGAAGACCACCCGGCAGAAGGGGGCGTTCAGCTCCGGCATCATCCAGACGGACATCGACTTCGACGGGGTCAAGGAGATCCTCTTCCAGGGCACCGACATCAACGCCTACCTCCATGCCCGGGGCGGGGTCCTGTTCGAGCTGGATTCCCTGAAGACCTCCCGCAACCTGTCCAACGTATTCGGATCCTACGAGGAACCCGATTCGTCCGGAACCCGGGGTTCCCGGCGGAGATGCTTCCTGGACCGGTTCCAGGCGGGGCCCGCGTCGGCCGGGAAATTCCCCCGGGAGGACTCCGAGGACCTGGGCAACTTCTCGGAATCCTATTTCACCGTGCGGGAACTGAAGCGGTCCAACCAGGAAATCTGCCTGATGCGGGACGGACTGGTCGCGATCGGGGACCGCAAGGTCCCGGTCACCGTCGAAAAGGTCTTCCAGTTCCGCAGGACCGGGGTATCCGTACGGTACACCATAACGAACCGAGGATCCGACGACCTCGCCTGCGTCTTTTCCTGCGGCCTCAACCTCAGTCCCTCCTCCCGGCCCCAGAAGCTGGTCCTGGCCGCGGGGCTCGCGGACCGCACCGTGGAGCTGGACCCTTCGGTTCCGGGGGAAGTCCCGGAGGGCCACCGCCTTACCCTGGTGGACCTGGAATCGGAGGAGCCGCTCTCGGTTTCCGCGGACCCCTTCTGCAGGATCCTCCAGGCTCCGGTATTCACCGGGACCGGGGCCGGAAACGGGACGGAACCCCTCTACCAGGGCTGCGCGGTATCCCTGGAATGGCCGATCTCCCTAAAGCCGGACGCGTCCTGGAAGGCCTCGGTCACCCTGGGTGTGCGGGAGTGAGTCTCCCCCCGTTCCGTTGAAATGATTCGTCCTTCCCTATATCATGCCCCCATGGCTGGACCACGACTGCCCGAGAGCTTCGAGGGAATTCCCGTTCACATGGTGGGAATCAAGGGTACCGGCATGGCCGCCCTGGCGGAGATCCTCGTGGCCGAGAAGGCGAGGCTTACCGGGAGCGACGTGCAGGACGTCTTCTATACGGACGCGGTCCTCCGCTCCCTGGGAATCGAGGCGCTGCCCTTTTCGGCGGACAACGTCCGGGAAGGGACCCGACTGGTGATCCACTCCGCGGCGTACGCCCGGGGCGTTCATCCCGAACTGGTCGCCGCCGAGCGGCTCGGGATCCCGATGCTGACCTACACCGAGGCCCTCGGGGAATTGTCCCGGAGGTTCGACTCCTCCGGGATCGCCGGGGTGCACGGGAAGACGACGACGACGGCCCTGGCGGGAACCCTGCTACGAGGGGCGGGATCCTCCTCGGTGATCCTGGCCGGAAGCGCCGTGGCGGGGTTCGGAGACCGTTCCACCCTCATCCTGGGCCGCCGCTTTTTCGTGGCGGAAACCTGCGAGTACAAGCGGCACTTCCTGTCCTTCTCCCCCTCCCGGATCATCCTGACCTCCGTGGAACCGGACCATCAGGACTATTATCCCGACTACGAATCCATCCGGGACGCCTTCCTGGAATATGTCCGGTCGCTCCCCTACGGCGGGACCTTGATCTACTGCGCCGACGACCCGGGCGCCGTGGACACCGCCGCCCGAGCCCGGGAAGATCGGCCGGATCTGGAACTCATGCCCTACGGCTTCGAGGCGGAGGGGCCCTGGAACCTGGAATCCTACGAGGTCCGCGACGAGCGGGCGGAATTCCGCCTGGCCGGCCTGCCGGGCCCCTTCGTCCTGCGAATCCCGGGGCGCCACGTCGCACTGGACGCGACGGCGGCCCTGGCCTTGACGGACCGGCTCGTCCGGGAGGAATTCGGCGGTCCCCTGGAAGGGAAGCGGTTGGAATCGGTCCGGACCGCCCTGGAGTCGTTCTCCGGATCCCGACGCCGATGCGAGATCCTGGGGACCGCCCGGGGCATCCTGTTCATGGACGATTACGGCCACCATCCTACGGCGATCCGGAAAACCCTGGAGGGTATCCGGGACTTCTACCCCCGGAGGCGGCTGGTCGTCGATTTCATGTCCCATACCTATTCCCGGACCGCCGCCCTCCTGGACGGCTACGCGGACGCGTTCGGGGCCGCCGACGAGGTCGTCCTGCACAGGATCTACGCCTCCGCCCGGGAAAAGCCGGACGGCTCGGTGACGGGGCGAACCCTGTTCGACCGGATGTCCGCCCGTCATCCCCGGGTACGGTACTTCGAGGAGCCCCTGGAGGCCCTGGAACCCCTGCGGGCGGACCTGGGGCCCGGGGACCTCTTCCTGACCCTGGGGGCGGGGGACAACTTCCGGTTGGGACGGACACTCTACGAATCCCTGAAATCCGAGGAGGACGCTTCGTCATCATGAAGAGCATGACCGGGTTCGCCCGCAAGGAGATCGAGACCCCATTCCTCAAGGGATCCCTCACGATCAAGTCCTACAACAACCGGTACCTGGAGATCTCCGTGTACCTGCCTCCCTACCTGGCGATGCTGGAATCCCGGCTCCGGGACGCCGTGTCCGAGGTCGTCATCCACGGCAAGGTGGAGGCGGCCCTTCGGATACGGGAGGTTTCCGACCCCCCCCGGGTCCAGGTGGACGCGGCGGCGGTGACCGAGGTAGCCTCGGCGCTCCGGGCCGCGGCGGAGGCCGCGGGAATCCGGGAGCCGGTCCGGATCTCCGACATCCTGGCCTTCGACGGGGTTGTCTCCTTCGAACGGAACATCGACGCCGACGCGGCGTGGGAGGCCCTCCGGGGGCCCGTGTCCGCCTGCCTGGCGGAATTCGACGAGGAGAGGAGGCGAGAGGGCCTCGCCACCCGCCGGGACATCGAGAAGAAGCTGTCGGTCATCGAGGCCTCGGTGGGGATCGTCCAGGACGAGGCCCCGGCCATCGAGGCGGCCATCCGGGGGAACCTGTCCGCGCGGTTCCGGGAAGTCCTGGGGAGCCAGGTGGACGAGAACCGGGTACTCCAGGAGGTCGCCTCCTACCTGGCCCGGCACACCATCAACGAGGAGATCGTCCGCCTGCGGTCCCACATCGCGGCCTTCCGCGGGGCCCTCGACGTGCCGGGCTGCGGGAAGAAGCTGGATTTCCTCTGCCAGGAGATGAACCGCGAGGCGAACACCATCGGATCCAAGAACATCCTGCCCCGGGTGGGGGAGGCGGTGGTCTCCTTGAAGGACGCCATCGAGAACGTGCGCGAACAGATCCGGAACGTCGAGTGAATCCGGAGGAACCATGGACGGAACGCCCTTCATCATAGCCGTGTCCGGGAAGAGCGGATGCGGGAACACCACCGTGAGCGGCCTGCTGGCCGAGCGCCTGGGCCTGCGTCTCATCAACTTCACCTTCCGCAGCCTGGCCGCGGAGCGGGGGATCACCCTCCAGCGGGTCCTGGAGCTGGCCAAGGACGATCCGTCCTGGGACCGGGAGGTGGACGAGCGCCAGGTGGCCATGGCACGGGAGGGGGACTGCGTGATCGGGTCCCGCCTGGCCATCTGGATGATCCCGGACGCATCCCTCTCCGTCTACCTCCACGCCTCCCCGGAAACCCGGGCCCGGCGGATCTGGAACCGGGAAGGCGGGAAGTTCGAGGAAATCCTGGCCTTCACCCAGTCCCGGGACGCCCAGGATACGTCCCGGTACTCGGAGATCTACGGGATCGACAACAACCGGTACGACTTCGCGGACCTTTCGATCAATACCGAACGCCTCGGTCCGGCGAGGATCGTGGACATCATAGAAGCCGCCGCCCGGGGCCTCCGGTCCCCCCGTCCCTGACCGGGACGGCCCGCGGCAGAAAGGACCAGCATGAAGGCCTTGAACGCAGGAGATGTGATTCTCGTGACGGGAGCCACCAGCGGGCTCGGGAAGGCCTGCGCCGAGCGGCTCGCGTCCCGGGGGTTCCGGGTCTACGGCACGGGCAGGAAGCCGGCCGCGTCCGCGGCCGGCGGCGTGACCCTGCTTGCGATGGACGTCACGGACGACGCGTCCGTGGCGGGCGCCGTGCGGGAAATCCTTGCCCGGGAGGGCCGGATCGACGGGGTCGTCTGCAACGCGGGTTACGGCATCGCGGGCTCCGTGGAGGAGACCCCTCTTTCGGAGGCGAAGAGCCAGTTCGAGGTGAATTTCTTCGGCACCCTCCGTACCGTCCGGGCCGTCCTTCCGGTCATGCGGGCCGCGGGGAACGGATGCATCCTGGTGGTCGGGTCCATGGCCGGACTCGCCGGGGTTCCCTACCAGTCCCACTATTCGGCCGCCAAATTCGCCCTGGAAGGCCTGGTGGAGTCCCTGAGAATGGAGACCCGGGCCTTCGGGATCCGGTGCGCGGTTCTGGAGCCCGGGGATCACAGGACGGGATTCACGGACGCCCGGAAGAAATCCGGGCATCCGGGCAGTCCCTACGCCGCCGTCATGGAGCGGTCCCTGGGTGTCATGGAGAAGGAGGAGCGGAACGGGGCCGATCCCGGGGGAATGGCCCGGCTCGTGGAGAAACTTCTCCGGAAAAAGCGGCTCCGGGTCCGCTACATGGTGGGGCCCGGCTTCCAGAAGCTGGCGATGATCCTGAAGCGGCTGCTTCCCTCCCGAGCCTACGAGTGGATCATGTCCCTGTACTACCGGGTCTGAACGGGTCGGTTCGCGGGCTTTCCTTGCGGCCGAGGAACAGGCCGATCTCCCCGGCGGCTACCGGACGGTGGGGTCCGGGGACGCGTGCATCCGATCCAGGAGCCAATCCAGCCAGAGGTTCGCGGGACGGTACAGGTGGTCCTGTGCCAGAAGGAATTCGAAAAACGCTTCCCGATATTGGCCGGAGTACGCCAGGGCCTGACCGCGGTAGAACCGGGCTCGCGCGGCGGCGGCGGGACTGCGGTTCAGGGACAGGTACCGGGCCAGTTCGTCGGAGGCCCCTTTCCAATCCCGCCGGGCCAGACGGTCCCGGACGATCGTGCGGAGCGTGTATTCCTCCCCCCCGACCGCGGACGTCTCGAGGTCCTCGGGCAGCAGGACGAGGTCCGGGGGGGCGGAGGGCGAATCCACGGGATTCCGCAGGACCCGGGACAGGGCCTTCCGGGTTTCCGGCTTGAGGGGGACCGGGGGAGGCACGGACAGCCCACCGGGAAGGGCCGGTGCACCGCTCTCGACGCCCCGGGTAAGGGACAGGTAGGGCAGGGGAAGGGACCGGGAGGCGTAGGGGATCTCGGGCAGGCCGATCCGGTATCGCCCCGCGGGGACCGAAACGCTTTCCGAGGTGATGTTCCGTCCAACGGCCAACTCCGGGCTCCCCGAGCGGAGACCCTCGTCATCCACCAGGGCGTAGAAATATCCGATGCCCGGGACCGGGAAATCCAGCAGACCTTCCCGGGATTCCTCGACGCTGGCCACCCAGGACGCGGTCAGAAGATCCGAGAGGGAGCGGATCAGGGACGGGGACCGGTACAAGACGACCCTCCTCCCCGGCCGGACGGGCTCCCAGGTGACCCGGATTCCGTCCCGTTCGCTCGCCGCACGGAGGACCGGGGGAGGCTCCCGGACCGGCTCGACCGGTTTGGCCGGGGCTTGCGGTTCCGCGGCGGGGGGCTGTTCGTAGGACACCGGGGCGATGCTGACGTTCTTCAGGGGAATGAACACCTCGTATACGCCCCCCTGGGCCGTGCGTCCCAGGACGGCGTAGAAATACCCCCGGGAATCCGGGGGAAGGTCCAGGTACTCCAGGGTTCCCGGGGGAAGGTCCGCAAGGCGCAGGGCGGACGGAAAGCTGATGCGGTCGATGGGAGTCTCGGAGCGGAACACGGAGTATCCCGCCGGGGGATCCGAAGCTTCCTCCCAGGTCAGGAGAACCCCGTCCGATCGAGTTCCGACCCGGATGCGCAGGGGAAAGGGAGCGAAGATGCTCTCCTCCGTTCCCTGCGCCGGGAGGGCGGCGGCCTCCTTCGGCGAGGGGAGGGTCTGGGAAGTCGCGGCCCGGATGGAGAGGACCAGGAGGACGGCGAAGGCGGGGATAAATCTCCGTACCATGATACTATAGTATCGGAAGACTCAGGGTTCCGCCATAGCCCGAGCCGGGTCGGACAGCGATCTTTCCTTTGACACGAAGGACACGTTCCTATACGATATCGATATGTTTGTAGCTGTTGTCTGCGATCCCGGCAGCGAGGATTCGAGGTCGGCCCTCTACGCCCTCCTTCCCCAGTACGGGTTCGAGAAAGTCCAACGGGCGTGCTACGAATCCACCCAGATCGACGAGAGACGGCTGTCTTCCCTGAAGCGCGAGATCGACAAGGTGACGGACTACTACGATGTGATACGGATATACCAGTACCCCCTGGAGGGCATGTTCGCCCTGACGACCTTGAAGAACAACAAGTGGAGGCGCATCGTGGTGCGCCCGCCCAAGTCCTAGAACCGAATCCGGAGGAACGACATGATCGAAGAACTTGCGGCTCCGATCCAGGAGCTGCGCCGAAATATCCTGGACATCTGGGGGCGTCTTTGACCCCGACGAAATTCGCAAGACCATAGCCGCCCGGGAGGAGGAAACCTCGGCGCCGGGCTTCTGGAGCGACCAGTCCCGGACGGAACGGGTCATGGGGGAGCTGAAGCTCCTTCGGGGTCGGCTGGAAACCTGGGAGCAGCTGAAGAAGGACTCCGAGACCTTGGAGGAGATCTACGCCATGGCCCGGGAGGAGGGGGATACCTCCATGGAGTCGGACATCCGCTCCGCCTACGAGGACGCCAAGGCCCGGTTCGATTCCGCCCAGATCCTCGAGCTTCTCTCCGGGGAGGCGGACCGCTCGGGCGCCTTCCTGACGATCCACGCCGGTTCCGGCGGGACCGAGGCCTGCGACTGGGCTTCCATGCTCCTGAGGATGTACACCCGCTGGGCGGAGCGGCACGGCTACAAGAACGAGGTGGTGGATCTGCTGGAGGCCGAGGGCGGGGTGAAGAGCGCGACGGTCCAGATCGACGCGCCCTATGCCTACGGACGGCTTAAGGGCGAATCGGGGGTCCACCGGCTCGTGCGCATCTCTCCATTCGACGCCAACGCCCGCCGGCACACCTCCTTCGCGTCGGTGTACATCTTCCCGATCCTCGACGACACCATCGACGTGGACATCCGGCCCGAGGACATCCGGATCGACACCTACCGTTCCGGGGGCGCCGGGGGCCAGAAGGTCAACAAGACCGACAGCGCCGTCCGCATCACCCACCTGCCGACGGGCATCGTCGTCACCTGCCAGAACGAACGGAGCCAGTACAAGAACAAGGACGTCGCCATGAGCGTCCTCAAGTCCCGGCTCTACGAGCACTACCGGGAGCAGAAGGAAAAGGAGAACGCCCGGTTCGCCTCCGAAAAGAAGGAGATCGCCTGGGGCAGCCAGATCCGGTCCTACGTGTTCCAACCCTACACGATGGTCAAGGATCACCGGACCAAGTTCTCGGTGGGGAACGTCCAGGGCGTCATGGACGGGGACATCGATCCCTTCATAGAAAACTGGCTGCAGTTTTCCTGGTCCGGAGGGTCGCCGGCCCCGGTCACCGCGGACGACGACGAGGTCTGACGGACCGGCGATGATCCCCCGGCGATCCGGCGCGCTCGCCCTGCTGCTGGCCGCCGTTTCCCCGTCCGTCCCGGCTCAGGAGGACGTTCCCGGATGGACCTTCGGGGTGGCCTCCCTCCCGGCGGTCCCCTCGGTCGACCGCCACCCGGCCCTGGCCCAGCTGCCCGTCCTCGTGATCGGGAGGCTGGCGGACCTGGAGGTGAGGTTTCCGACGGAGGAGGAGGTGCGGAGAAGCCTGGAACGGAGTCGTCTCGCGGAGGTCTTCCTGGCGGGCGCCGCGGCCGCTAGCCTTCGGGACCGCCGGGACGCCGCGGCCCTATCGCCCTCGGCCCCCGACGAGCGGTCCGCCGAGCGGCGGAAGCTGGACGAGGAGCTCCGGAAGACCCCCGACGCGGCCGGGACGCCCGGAACCGTCGCGTCCCCCCCCGCCACCCGGCCCCTTCGACCCTGGGAAGGCCACGCCGAGGGACGCCTCGTGGCGGCCTCCGCGGATCCCGCGGGAGCCTGCGTCCGGGAAAAGCTCGACTACCTCCTTTTATGGGAGGTGGGGGAGGCGGCGGGATACCTGCGGATTCGCCTGTACGGATGGAACGCGGCCCTGGGGCGGGAGGATTTTTCCTACACGACTTATGCCCCGGCGGACGACATTCCCTCCGCTGCGGAGGACCTGGCCCAGGCCCTTTGCCGGGCGGTCGTGGGGCGGCCTTCCTCCCGCCTGGTGTTCGACGTGGATCCCCCGGAAGCCCGGATCCTGGTGGACGGCCGACGGCTGACCCCGGGACGGAGGAGCCTCCGGGTATACGAGGAGCGGGACTATTCCGTATCCCTGGAGGCGGGACCGGCAGACCGGAAGGACTACAGCCTGCGATCGGAGTTCGGGCGGGACGTCCGCCTGAGCGCCCGGGTGGAGCCGGAGGAAACCGGCGCGGTCCGGATCGAATCGGATCCTCCGGGAGCATCCCTCTACCTGGACGGGATCTGGGCGGGCACGACCCCCGGGGAGGTGAAACTGTTCGGGGCCCCTCGGGTCGCCCGGCTTTATCTTCCGGGTTACGAGGAGGAATTTTCCGTGATCCGCCCGGAAGCGGGGGATCTTCTCAAGGTGAGTCTCCGGGAGGCGGCGGGCGCGGGACCCACCGAGTTCGACCGGAGCAAGGAACGGTTCTATTCTGCCCTGGGACGGCTGGCCGTCAGTCTTCCGGTGACCCTCCTGGTGTACGGGCTCTTCCTCCAGAGCGAGGCCCTGCTCCGGGAAGATCCCGCGGACGCGTCCTTCGCGAGCAGGAGGGACATCACCCTGGCGGTCTTCTCGGTTTCCGGGGGAATCACCGCCGGTCTGCTGGCGGGGGCCGTAGCTCGGCTCTCGAATTACATACAATCCGCCCGATGAGGAGGTTCCCGAATGGGTGCCCGTTTTTCCGACCGGCTTAAGGCGCTGCTGGGTATGGGACCCGGAGACGAGTTCTACGAATGCCTCGAGGATCTCCTGATCGAGGGGGATATCGGCGCCCGGGCGGCCTTGGAGGCGGTGAGCGAACTCAAGGGGTACTGTCGCCGGGAAGGCGTCGTGGAGGAGTCCGGCATCCGGCAGGCCCTTAAGGGAGTGCTCCAGAGGTACGGCAAGGAAGCCCGCATCGAACCCTCCGCCGGGGGCCTAGACGTGATCCTGGTCCTGGGGGTGAACGGGGTGGGAAAGACCACCACCGTGGCCAAGCTGGCCCACTGGTTCCGGGAACGCGGCCTGGCACGGAACATCATCCTAGCGGCGGGGGATACCTTCCGGGCGGCCGCCATCGACCAGCTCAAGGTCCACGGGGACCGCCTGGGTATGCGGGTCGTGGCCCAGCAGCCGGGTTCGGATCCCGGGGCCGTGCTCTTCGACGCCATCGAGGCTGCGAAGGCGGACGGAGCGGATCTCGTCCTGGCCGACACCGCGGGGCGGATGCACACGAAGCAGAACCTGGTCCGGGAGCTGGAAAAGCTGGACCGCATCGTCGGGGCCCGGGCCCAGCCGTCCCGGTACCGCAAGCTCCTGGTCGTGGACGGGACCACGGGTCAAAACGCGCTCCGGCAGGCGGAGGTCTTCGGGGAGGCCGTTCGGCTGGACGGGGCGGTGCTCACCAAGTACGATTCCTCCGGCAAGGGGGGGATCGTGATTTCCCTGGCCTACGAGAGGGGTATACCCACGGCCTTTCTCGGCACCGGGGAAGGATACGGGGATATCCGGCCCTTCCGGCTGGGGGACTTCCTGGACGACCTTCTGGGGGGCCCGGGCTGACATGCGCGGATACCGCCTACGGGCCGCGGCCGCCCTCGCGGCGATGCTCGTGCCGGTCCTTTCCTCCGCCGGCCAGGATTCCGAACCGGGATTCGACGAGACCGACGAAATCGTGCGGTACGTCTTCGCGGACGGACGGATCACGGGAGCCGTCGTCTCCACGCCGGAGGGAACGGAACTGCGCCGGGAAACCTATATCCGGGATTCCCGGGGCGCCGTGGTCGATATCCGGCTCCTCTTCCCCGACGGCCGCCGGGGCCGGGTCGGCGGAACCGGCGGACTCGAATGGATGGAATTCCCGGAAGGAGATCGGATCCACCGAACCTACCTTCCGGACGGGCGGCTGGAAACCGAGGAGCGGTTCCGGGGTTCCACCCGGATTTCCCGCAGGGACTACCGCTACCGGGGGGAGTCCCGGACCCCGGCGCTCCTGGAGGAAGCCCGCCCGGAGGAGGGCTGGAAAACGGTCACCGAGTACGGGGACCGGGGACAGGTCCTCCGGGAAACCCGGACGACGGATGCGGGCACCGAGGAGACCTCGATCTACTCCCGGGACGACCGGGACCGGCCCCTGGAGATCCGGATCCTCTCCGGCAGGTCCGAGCGCCGGATCCGGTACTCCTACGGTGAGAACGGTGCCGAGACCGAGGAGCGCACGGATACCACGGGAGCCCTCGTCCTGAGGGTTGTCCGGAACGCCGACGGAACCTCCGTCGAGGAGCGATTCGACGGAGGAACGCTCTTCGCCCGTACCTATCTCGAGGGCGGCCGCCTCGTGCGGGAGGAGATCTATCTCGAGGGCCGGCTGGTGCGCGTCCGGGAGGCCCCGTGAGGCGCCCGGCGTCCTGGGCCGCCTTCGTGGCCCTCCGGTATTTCCACGCCCGGAGGACCAAGGGGGGCGCCGCCTCCTTCGTCCTGGCCTCCCTGGGCATCGCCGTGGGCACGGCGGCCCTCCTGGTGGTCCTGGGGGTGATGAACGGTTTCCAGTCGGGATTCATCGACTCGATCCTGGAAGTCGACAGCCATCACCTACGGATACGGATCTCCGGGGAGGAATCCGACCTTCCCCGGGCGGAGGAGCTCGCGTCCCGGATCCGGACCGATCCCCGGGTTTCCGCGGCGCTGCCCTTCGCGGACTTCGATGCCGTCGCCCTGGGACCCTCCGGCCGGGTGTATCCGATCCGCGTCAAGGCCCTGCCCGAGGACGCGGGGAACCGGGATCCCGCCCTCCCGGCCCGCCTCGGCCTGGCGTC
>CALMRC010000044.1 GCA_937873275.1 uncultured Spirochaetota bacterium | reverse complement strand
GGTCGGCTCGGGGGGGCGCACGGCCTCCGGCACGGGTTCGGGCGCCGGGGGCAGCTCCGGGGCGGGTACCTCCGCGCCCTCGGGGGTGCCCAGGCGGCTCAGGACGGGGCCGGCGTACTCGGAGTACTCGATCGGCCGGAGCAGGCCGGCGATCCACAGGACCGTCAGGGCCAGGAGGTAGAAGGCCGCGGAGACGCCCAGGGAGAACGCCGAACGCTTCCGGGCCTCCGCCCGCAGGTACGCCTGGCGGGGATCCGCGTTCAGGGCCGTCATTTCGGCCCCTTGTTCGGCTTGGTTGCCAGGCCGACCCCCTCGATTCCGTTCTTCCGGAGGGCGTCCAGCACGGACACCATGAGCTGGTAGCTGGTCCCCTGGTCCCCCTCCAGGATGGCCCGCATCTGGTCCGGGGCCCTTCCTTCGACGGCCTTGGCCAGGAGGACCGGGAGCCCCTCCAGGGAGGTCTGCTGCTTGTTCAGGTAGATCTCCCGCTCCGAGACCGCCAGGATGTGGATCTCCGTCAGGGGCACGGACTCCGCCGTGGCCGACTGGGGCAGTTCCAGGCGGATCCCCGGGGTCACCTTGAAGGTGCTGGAGATCATGAAGAAGATCACCAACTGGAAGACCACGTCGATGAGGGGCGTTAGATCCACCGTGTGCCGGGGTTTCAGGCGCCGCTCGATGATCATGCGTCGCCCTCCCGGTTCTTCCGGGACTTCCAGTCCGACAAGGCCGAGACCCCCCGGGCCGCGTCCCCGGTCTTGGAGGCCGGTTCGGCGCGGGATACCCGGGCGCCCTCCGGGCGGCCCACGGAGTTGATCATAAGGATCAGGGTGTTCACCTGGTTCTCCATCTTGATGAGGATCAGGTTCACCTTGGTCACCAGGTAGTTGTAGAAGATCACCGCCGGAACGGCGACGACGATGCCCGCCACCGTGGTGATCAGGGCCTCGGACACGCCCTTGGCCAGGACCGAGGGGTCGCTGACCGCCCCGAACTGACCCAGGACCCCGAAGGCCTTCATGGTCCCCGTCACGGTGCCCAGGAGGCCCAGGAGGGGGGCGATGTGGGCGATGGTACCCAGGGCGGAGACGTTCTTCTCCAGCTGGGGAATCTCCTGGTTCGCCGCGTCCTTGAGCACGTCCTTCTGGACCGTCTCGGGGTAGCCCCGGTGCTCGATTCCCACCCGGATGAGACCGGACAGGGGGGACAGGTTGTTGTCGCAGATGGCCAGGGCCTCGTCGAAGTGCCCCTTCTCCACGGAGGATTTCACCCGCAGGAAGAGTTTTTCCTCGTCCGTGTTGATCCGGCGGAAGTAGAGGAGCCGCTCCAGGATTATCGCAGTGCCCGCCACGGAGAGAGCGATGATCACCCACAGGACGGGGCCGCCTTTCACCAAAAAGTCCAGCATGGTTCCTCCTTCCCTTCAACAATACCCTCATACTCCGATGGATTCAAGGCGAAGGGCGGCGGAATTTCGGGCTCCGGACTCGGGGGACCGGAATTCGGAGCCGGGATTCAGGACGGGGAAGCCGCCAGGAACTCGCAGATCCGTTCCCCCCGGCCGGGCAGGACGTGTCCCGCCTCGGGGTCGAGCTCGGCCCGGAAGTCCGGCAGGAGCCGGGCAAGGCGCTCGGCGGACCGGCGGGTCCGCAGGAGGGCGTCCTTCAGGCCCCCGAAGTAGAGGACCGGGCAGTCGATCCGGGCCAGCTCCTCGTCCGGAAGGACCGGGGGAGAGTCCATCCGGGGCCGGAAGGACTCGCCCATCAGGATGGTGTACTCCACCGCCTCCCTCGGGACCTCGGCGCCGCCGTAGACCATGGAGGCCAGGCGCTCCACCCCCCTCCGGCCCCGGGGGATGAGCAGGAGGGATTTCAGCAGGAACGAAGCCCGGGCGGGCGCGGCCCCGGCGGGGCAGAGCAGGACCAGGCGCCCCACCCGGCCGGGCCGGCGGGAGGCGTAGCGAAGGGCCGTCCACCCGCCCAGGGACATGCCCGCCAGGAGGATCCGGTCGAAGCCGAGGGCGGACAGCACGTCGTCCAGCCATTCCTCCGGGGCCGTCCCGGCCAGGGGGAACCTCGCCTCCTCGCTGTACCCCGCCTCCCCGGGCATGTCCGGCGCCGCGACCCGGAAGGACCGGGACAGGATCCCGGCTTCCCCGAGCCAGGACACGGCGTTGGAGGTCGAGCCGTGGAGGAGGACGACCGGGGGCGCCCCTTCCGGGCCCGACAGCACGACCCGGGTGCGGCCGTGCCGGGTGGGGACGTCCCGGACCGACACCGGCCGGGGCCACCTCGATAGGACTTCGTCGTACTTGGCGAGCACCGCCCGGCGGCCTTCCCCGGATCGGAATACGGTTCCGGCTTCTTCACGCACGGCGCACCTCCCCGTCCCCCGGAATACCGGCCCGTGCATCCGGCGTTCCCGGCGCCGGCGCGGCGGGGTCGTACCGGAGCTTCCCCAGGCCCTCCCGCACGTCCCGGGCCCAAGCCAGCTCGGATTCCAGGTGCCCGATGTGGTTCTCCTCGATCCGCTTCCAGAGGTAGGCCTCCCGGCGGGACCGGTTCGGCGCCGGGCGACCGCGGCGCAGGGTTTCCCGGGCCATCAGGAGCCGGGTCTCCAGGGCGCTCTCGTACCGGCCCAGGAGGGAGTAGATCTCCGGGTCCCCCAGGAGGTCGGCCCAGGCCAGCTGGATGTGGAAGACGTTCCGGAGCTCCGGGACCTCGGGCTCCTCGACCAGCCAGGCACGGAGGGCTTCCAGGCCCTTCGGGGTGACCGTGTAGACCTTTCGGTCGGGGTACTTGTCCTGGTGGATGACCTCGTTCGTCACCAGGCCCTCCCCGTGAAGCTTCACGAGGGTCCCGTAGATCTGGTTGTTGTTCCCCGACCAGTGGAAGGACAGGGAATCCGCGAAGACCTTCTTGAGCTCGTATCCCGTGTGGGGTTTCCAGCTCAGGAAGCCCAGGATCGCGTGCTGGATGGACATACATAGCCCCCTGGTATCATAGTTACTATTATACTATGTTATTTATAACATAGTTGTCAAGCCGAATTCGTCCCTTCTTTCTTATCCTGTCCATCCGTCTTTTTTCCGTTGATCCTGTCGGATTTATCGCGAAAGCTTGTACGCCGCCCCGAAGACCCGGAAGAGTTCCCCCGCGGTGGTCCCCGGCCCCGGGGGGGAACCGCGCATCCGCAGGGGGGAATTGACGGTCACGGAGATTCCCTTCACGAAGAGGGTCGGGACGTCGGGATGGACGAGGTTCATGCGCTCCACCACGGGACCGAGGCGATAGTTGTGGTGGAGGTAGGAGACGGTCCCCTCGGCGTCCACGGCCACGACCATGCCCACGTGGGTCAGCTCGTCGTCGGCCTTGCCGTTCCCGTCGGCGTCGTAGGTGTTGTCCCAGAAGACCAGGTCCCCCGGGGCCGGGTAGCGGGTCGAATAAAGGAGGCCGGCGTCCCGGAGGGTCGAATAGAGCCTCCGGACCCCGTTTCCCGGGTAGAAGGCGAAGCGGTACGCCAGGTCGACCCCCCCGAAGGCGTAGGCCGCCCGAACCACCCCCGTGCAGTCCATGGGGTACCGGGTCCCCTTCACCACGAGTTCGCTCTTCCCGACCAGGGAGAGACCGCCCGCGACCACCTCGGATTGGAGCTTCGAGGGCTCGGCGGGGGCGTAGGTCTCCCGCTCCGGGAAGGGGTACGCGGCGTCCCGGACGGCCGGAACCCGTCCGCGCCCCGCGCAGGAGGCCAGCAGGACGGAGCAGGCCAGGAGGACAAAAAACCGAACCGCTCCCCGCGCTCGTTCGACTGTCCAGCGGGAGGTCGTCTTCATGTAGCTAGTATATATATGTCGGCCGGACCGTCCAGGCGTCCCGGCGGTTGACAAGGTCGGACATGGAAGGCCGCTACCGGGTCCCTGCCGGGCACGGTCACCTGGAATTGACACCCGAATGGCCGTGCGGGATAATCTTCCAGGAATTGTACACCGGCGCTTTGCGGGAGGCTCATAATGGGAGACATGGAAAAGAAATATTCTGTCCGATTATCGTTCGAGCCCATCAAGCTGCCTCCCATCCGGGACATTCTCGTCTTGGGCCGCCGACTCCCCCAAGGGAAGCAGGGGATCATCCATTCGATGGAATTCCTGGCTCCCGAGCAATTCGAACTCATCGAGGTCCCGGACGACATCTCGTCCAATATCGACGCGGTCCTCGTGAACAAGGCGATCCTGAAGAGAATGCCCCCCCAAAGAATATTGGAAATCCTGAGCACCTACGTGTTCCCGTATGTTTCCGAGGGCGAGGCCATCCGCGTGGATTTCACCGTGGGCATATCGTATGGCGATATAGCGATCCCCGCCTCATGAACATCGCCTCCCTCCTAAAAAAGGACGAACCGACGGCCGGTCCTTTCTCGAGCATGCAATCCCTGGAAGACACGCTGCTGACATCCAAATATGTCGCCATCCTCGACGGCCGGCGATTCATCGGACTCATCACCCCGCAAGACTGCCTCCGACATCCCCATCTTCTCGCCGTGGATTGCATCGAGGAACGGCCCGCGCTTTCCCCGGACGACAGCCTGGAGCATGCGGTGGAGGTGATGACCTCGGGCGGATTCCGCGCCTTGCCGGTGGTCGATACGAACGGGACGTACCTGGGAAGCATCACGCTGGAACGCCTGCTCCTGGAGACGTTCTCGATGTTCCATTCGAACATCCAAATTTCCATCGTACGACCGACGGAAGATTACCCGCTGGAAAAGGCCAAGGCCGATTTCCTCAAGGATCTGGCGCACCATACCGGGAACCCGTTGCAGATAATCTTGAGCGCGACCTATCTCCTCTCCCAGAATGTGACAAGCCAGGATGACTCGCTCCTCATTTCCGCGATACAGGATTCCGTACGGGTCCTTCAGGCGCTGTTCGCGGAATTATGCCAGGCCTACGCGGATTCCTGAGTCTCGGACCGCCGGCGAAAATTCGATCCTGACAGCTTTCCTCCGCAAGCGATCGCCGCATCCGCGGCGGTATCTATTCCGCCGGACGATCCGGGCGAGGCAGTCCCGGGGCCGGCGGACCGCCCCGTGGGGCGGAAAGCGGATGCGGCGGAAGGCCGCGCAGGAGGAACGGGCATGAACAACCTTAACTCGATCCTGCTGGAGGGGAACCTCGTGCGGGATCCGGAACTCAAGGCCACCCCCTCGGGTACGCCGGTGTGCACCTTCTCGGTGGCCAGCAACCGGTGGTACAAGCAGAACGACCAGCTGGAGAAGGAGGTATCCTTCTTCGACGTGGAAGCCTGGTCCAAGCTGGCCCAGACCTGCGGGGACACCCTGAAGAAGGGCCGGGGGGTCCGGGTCGTGGGAAGGCTCAAGCAGGACCGATGGAACGACGGGGAAGGCAAGTCCCACAACAAGGTGAAGATCGTCGCGGAACACGTGGAGTTCAAGCCTCAGATGAAGGACGAGCCTCCCGGGGAGCGTCCCTCATCCTCCCGGGCCCGCAAGGAAGAGCCGGCGGAAGTCTTCTGAAAACCGGGGCGAAAAAGCGGGGGCTCCCGAACGACGTCCGGAAGCCCCCAGAATCCCCCTATCGGAATCGCGGGCAGGCCGACGGCCGCTCCGCGCACCGAACCATCAAAACCGCCGGGCCGCCCGCGTCGGGGCTCGAGCCCGGCCTTCCTCAATCCTCCACGGCCTCCACGGTCTGGGCCGCGGTGACCGCCGCCGCGATATCCTTGGCCGCGGCCCTAAGCAGGTCCAGGATGGATCCGAAGGGATCCCGCATCCGGACCGAGGGCCCCGACACGCTCACGGCGCCCAGGAAGCCCAGAGCCGGAATCTCCATGGGCACGGCGATGCAGACCAGGCCCGGCTCGTACTCCTCCCGGTCCATGGCGTACCCCACGTTGCGGACCTGGCCGATCTCCTCCCGGAAGGCTTCCGCCTCCGTGATCGTCGTCGGCGTCAGCCGGGGGTACGGAGCCTGGAGAAGGAAGTCCTCCAGGTAGGCCGAATCCAGGGTAGCCAGGATCGCCTTGCCCACCGCGGTGCAGTGGAGGGGAAGGCGGTCTCCGGGGCTCGTGCGGAGGCGGAGGTTGCGTCCCCCGTCCGCCTTGGCCAGGTAGTACGCCCCGCCGTTGCTCCAGGAACCGAGGTTGATGGTCTCCCCGGTCTCCCGCGCGAGTTTTTCCAGGACCGGCCGAGCCCGGGCCGCTACGTTCTCGGACACCGGCACCCGGCTCGCCAACTCGATCAGCGCGAGTCCCAGGACCCAGCCGTTCTCCCGCTTCTCGACGGCACCCGCCTCGGCCAGGGAACCCAGGTATCTCAGGGCGGTCGCCTTGTCCCACCCCGTCTCCCGGGAGATCCGGGCCAGGGTGACCGCCCCTCCGGCCCGGGATAGGTAGGTTAGAAGTTCGAATGCCTTGACCGTGGATCCGCTCATGTACGCCCTATCGGGAACCGGATATGTTTCTCTATAAGAAACCAAATATCGGAAATTGAAACAACACGGTTAGCCTACACCGTGTTTCCGGGTTCGTCAAGGAGGATTTTTCGGGAATCGACGGCCGGGACGGGGGCTTATTTCCGGGGTTTTCGCGCGCTCCGGCCGGGCCCCTCGGAGGGGCGGGCGCTCCGGGACCGGCCCGCGCCCTGCACCCCGTCGCCTCCCTTGCCGGAGGAGGTACGCCGAGCTCCGGACCTGCCGGCCGCCGCCCCGCGCCGGGCGTCCCCCCGGCGGGCACCCCGGGGCCCTCCGGGTCCGGCCCGGCCGGAGGCCTCCGAGGCGGGCTCGGGCTTCCGCACGCCCTTCGGGCCGCCCCGGGGGGTGTCCCGGGACGAGGGAGCTTCTTCCGGGTTCCAGAATCCGTTCTTCCAGTTGAACCGCCCCGTCTCGGGCAGCAGGGTGCCCTCCCGGGCCGCCTGGAAGACCTGCTTGTACATAGGCTTGGCCAGCTCCATGTGCCCGAAGTCCAGGAGGAATTTCTCGTATCCGTCCTTCTGGAGGAAGGGCACCCGGTCCGTGAGGGACATCGGCCGGGAGGGCACCACGGCGCTCCCCGTCCCGTCCCGGACCAGCTCGTAGGCCGTGCCTTCCTTGTCGACGAAGTTCCGGAACCCGTACGCCGAGGCCAGGTCGGAGCGGATCGTGAAGAGCGGGGGAAAGGAGAAGGCCAGGGTCAGGATGGCCCGGGGAGGCACGACCTCGGCCAGATGCTGGAGGGCCTGCTTGGAGATCTCGTGGGGAGGGATAAGGCAATCCACCCCGTTCTCGAAGAGGAAGGCGGCGGCCCGGACGTTGAAGGCGTAGAGCCAGGGTCCCGCGGCCATCCGGACCCCCCGATTCTTGAGGAGGTTGAGGTGCCCCAGGTTGTTGACCACGAAGTGGCGCTGCCCCCGGGAGATCCAGTACTCCAGTTCCTCCGCCAGCCAGGCGGAGTCCCCCTCCGGGAAGAAGGGATCCAGCCAGAGGACCAGGGAATCCCGCTTGAAGGGGATGCCGCTTTCGGCGGCCCGCAGGTCCGCGGCGGTGCGTCGATTGAACCGGAGGACGGCCTTCACGGGCCGCGCGGCCAGGAGGACGTGCAGGTCCGCCACCCGCCCCACCAGGGAGTAGATTCCCGCCGGGAAGGACTCGATCCGTTCGGCGGACAGCTTGGGGAACTCCACCCGGGGGGCGGAGTCGTAGCTGGGGAAGCGGCGGTACCGCTCCAGGCTGGACGGCAGGACGCCCTTGTACCGGCGGGACATGCTGCGGGTCTGGATCAGGTAGACCAAGTCGTTCTGGCGGAAGGGCGTCTCCAGGCGCAGGTACATTCCCTCGGGTTTCTGGAGGACCTCCTTGACCTTGCCGGTCTCCCGGCCGGAATCGTCCGCCCGGTGGATCCGCACGGAGTCGCCCTCCGCGACGCCGTCGAAGGTGTTGAGCAGGGCCCACCGGCCCTCGAGCCGCCCTTCGAAGGCCCGGACCTCCCGCACCTTGCCCAGGGGAATGCCCGTGCCTCCCGCCTGGTCGGGCCGGATGAAGTCGGGGGCCGCGGACCCCTCGAACCAGTAGGTGGTCTTCCGGCGGGCGAAATCGTTGCGGAGCATTCCCTGGGCCTTGGCCAGGGCCCGTTCGGGGTCCAGCTTGTAGTTGTCGATCATGTACCGGTAGGCGCCCACCACGGTGCCGACGTACTCGGCACTCTTCATCCGCCCCTCGATCTTGAGGGCCGAGACTCCGGCCTCCGCCAGGTCCGGGACCCGGGCGACCAGCTCCAGGTCGTCCGGGGAGAAGTAGTAGCCCGACTCCCGGTCGTTCGCGTACAGGCGCCGGCAGGCCTGGGCGCAGCCCCCCCGGTTGGCGCTCTTGCCTCCCAGCCAACTGGAGAACAGGCAGAGCCCGGAGACGCTGACGCACAGGGCCCCGTGGACGAAGGTCTCCAGTTCCAGGTTCGTGGACCGGCGGACCGAGGCGATCTCCTCCAGGGAAAGCTCCCGGGCCAGGACCACCCGCTTGAAGCCCCAGCGGGACAGCTGGTTGGCCCCCGCCGCGCCGGCCACGTTCATCTGGGTGGACGCGTGGAGCCGGAGGGAGGGGAAGTGCTCCCGGGCCATGCTCACCACCCCGAAATCCTGGACGATGATGCCGTCCGGGCCCACCCGGTCCAGGTACTGGAGGAACTGGTACATCCGGTCCGCTTCCCGATCCTCGAAGACGGTGTTCACCGTGACGTAGACCCGCTTGGACTGCTTGTGAAGGACCTCCACGGCCGCCTCGAACTGGTTGTAGGCGAAATTGGAGGACCGCATCCGGGCGTTGAAGGAACGCAGACCCAGGTAGACCGCGTCCGCGCCCTCGCCGATCGCGGCGTCCAGGGCTTCGGGGTTGCCCGCCGGGGCGAGGAGTTCGAGGGAAGAGGACATGAAGGCTCCTTCGG
>CALMRC010000043.1 GCA_937873275.1 uncultured Spirochaetota bacterium | reverse complement strand
CTCGGCCCGGGGGTATCCCATGAACGAACCGGACCCCGTCCGGATCACCGCAGCCTCCCTCTCCGCGATCCTGGACCGCCATGAGCGGGAGGATCTCTTCTCCGGCGTCGTCCTCGCGGCCCGGGGCGACACGGTCCTCCTGCACGAGGCCCGAGGCTGGGCCCACCGGGGCTTCTCGGTCCCCAACACCGTCGACACGCGATTCGACACGGCCTCCCTGGGAAAGCTCTTCACCGCGGCCGCGGCCTTCCGCCTGGCGGACCGGGGGCTCCTCGGGCTGGACGAACGGATCCGGGACCTCGTGCCCCTGGAGGGGACGAAAATCCCCGCGGACGTCACGGTACGCCACTGCCTGACCCATACCTCCGGGATCGCGGACGACGCGGACGAGGAGGCCGGGGAGGACTACGAGGAGATCTGGAGGACCCGCCCCTGCTACGGGGTCCGGGAATGCGCGGATTTCCTTCCCCAGTTCGCCTACAAGGAACCCCTGTTCCCCGCGGGCACGGCGTCCCGGTACAACAACTGCGCCTACGTCCTCGTCGGCCTGGCCCTGGAGGCCCGGGCGGGGCTCTCCTTCCGGGAGATCGTCCGCCGGGAGGTGATCGAGCCCGCGGGGCTCGAACGCACCGGGTATTTCTCCAAGGACTCCCCGGAGCCCGGCATCGCCGAAGGGTACGCCACGGTCGAGGGACCCCACGGCAAGGCGGCGGGGTTCCGCAAGAACATCTACGCATTCCCGCCCGTCGGGTCCCCGGACGCGGGAATCCTGACCACTCCCGGGGACCTCCGGAAACTATTCCGGGCGATCGAGGGGTCGGACTTCCTTTCCCCGGACCTTCGCCGGGACTTCCTGGCGCCCCGGGTCGACGCCCTGGTCCTCCGGGACGGGGGCCTGCGCCGGTACGGCCACTGTCTGGAGTTCGACTACGCGCCGGACGGGGCGCTGGTCCGGTACGGCAAGGACGGCATCAACCCCGGGGTCGCGGCGATCGCCATGCGATACCCGGGCGCCGACGGCTTCGTCGCGATCCTGGCGAACCAGGACGCGGACGTCTGGGCCCTCTGCCGGGAGCTGGCCTCGGCCGCGGGCTTCACGGCCCGGGCCGTCGCCTCGGAGAGCGCGCCGATCTAACCCGCCGGGCCGGCACAGGCTTCGTGACACCGGTCGGGGGCGGGAAACCGAGGTCCGGATCCGGCCGCCCCGGCCGGGAGGGGTCTCGTACCCCGAAGGAGGGAACCGTGTACAAGGAGAAGGAGTTCCGTGAGCGCTGCGCGGCCCGGGGCCTGGAACCGGACGCGATCGAGCGGGCCGTCGCCTGGGTCCGGATCCTGGAGGCGGAGGCCGCGGGCCCCGACGGGACCCTGGCCTCGGCGCCCCTGTCCGGGGTGGAGCGTCATGTGGCGGACCTCGTCGCCCGGGGCGAGGCCGGGGAGGATCGCCTGATGGCCCTGGCCCGGTACTTCGCAGCGGCCGGGATCGACGCGGTCGCCATCCGGCTCCTGGCCTACCTCCTCCCCGTGGGGGTCCTTCCCGCCATGGCGGACCGCCTGGCCGAACTGGAGGGCGAGGCCGTCCGGGACCGGGTGATGGCGGGTTTCGAGGTCCCCCCGACGGGGTCCCCCCCGGAGGCCTACCCCCCCGCGACGGCGGCCTTCGTGGGGGCCCTGGAAGCGGAGCTGGGCGCGGAAAGGGCCCGACGGGTCCTCTGCTGGAACGTCCACGGCATCCCCGCCGCCGCCTTCGCCGCGGAGCGGGAGGCCTTCCTCGCCTCGGAATCCCTGGAGGACTGGCTGGCCGCCTACCACGGCCGGAAGATCCGGGAGCTCGAGCGCCACGCCGAGGACGGGACCCTCTGGTTCGAGCAGAGGATCACCCCCGCGGTGGTGGACTTCGTCCGGGGAAACCAGGAGATCCTGTCCGCGGTGTCCGACGGCAGCCACCTCTGGGCCACCAAGATCCCCTACGACCCGGACCGCTTCCTGGCGTCGAAGGATCCCCTGGAGAGGCGCCGCCTGGCCTGCCACTGTCCCCTGGCCGCCTCGACCATCACCCGGACCGGGGCGGGGGTCCCGGCGGCCTGGTGCGCCTGCTCGGCGGGGTACGAGAAGTTCCTCTTCGACACGGTCTTCGGAGAGGAGACCGAGGCGGTGGTGACCGAGTCCGTCCTGGCCGGGGACCCCCGGTGCCGGTTCAAGATCCGGATTCCCGAAGCGGTCCTCGAACGGTTCGGAAAGGCCGCGTCTAGCGTCTAGATTCCGGCCGGAGAAAATTTCCGAAATATTCCTCTTGCAACAATGCCGCCCAGGTGGTATAAATCATTCCATGATGTTTCTACAAGTAGAAACTTGCCTTGATACCGCGCACCTGCGCGGTATCGAGTCCTTCCACCTCCGCATTCTCCGCGCCCGCCCCCTCTGGCGCGCCTGAGAGCGCTTCCTCCGACCACCCCCGAATCCGATCCGGATCCGCGGGACCCGTAGGGTTCCTGCCCACACCGCACGCAAGGAGATTCCCATGTCCCGTCCCCTCGCCGCCGTAGCCGTCGACACCCCCGTCAAGATACTCCTTTCCGAATCCGAGATGCCCCGCCGCTGGTACAACCTGGCCGCGGACCTCCCGGTCCCCCCGCCCCTGGGCCCGGACGGCAAGCCCGTGACCCCGGAGATGATGGCCGCCATCTTCCCCATGGGCATCCTGGAGCAGGAGATGTCCCCGGAGCGCTACATCGATATCCCCGAGCCGGTGCTCGAGATCCTGGCCAAGTGGAGGCCCACCCCCCTGCACCGGGCCTTCGGCCTGGAGCGGGCCCTGAAGACCCCCGCCCGCATCTACTTCAAGAACGAGAGCGTCTCCCCCGCCGGAAGCCACAAGCCTAACACGGCCGTGGCCCAGGCCTACTACAACAAGATCGCCGGGGTGAAGCACGTCACCACCGAGACCGGGGCCGGCCAGTGGGGCAGCGCCCTGTCCTTCGCCTGCGCCCAGTTCGGCCTGTCCTGCCGGGTCTACATGGTGAAGGTGAGCTACGAACAGAAGCCCTTCCGCAAGGTGATGATGGCCGCTTGGGGCGGGGAGTGCATCCCCAGCCCCAGCGACCGCACGAACGCGGGCCGGGCCGCCCTGGCCAAGGATCCGGACTGCCCGGGCAGCCTGGCCATCGCCATCAGCGAGGCCGTGGAGGACGCCGTCTCGGACCCCACGGGCTCCACGAAGTACTCCCTGGGCTCCGTCCTGAATCACGTGATGCTCCACCAGACCATCATCGGCCAGGAGACGGAGCTCCAGCTGGAAAAGGCCGGGGAGCGGATGCCGGACCGGGTCATCGCCTGCGTGGGCGGGGGCTCGAACTTCGCGGGCCTGGCCTTCCCCTTCCTCAAACGGAAGATCGACGGGGAGGACACGACGGTCATCGCCGTGGAGCCCGCCGCCTGCCCCACCCTGACCCGGGGGACCTACGCCTACGACATCGGGGACTCCTCGGGGATGACGCCCCTCCTTCCCATGTACACCCTGGGCCACGAGTTCATGCCCGCCACCATCCACGCGGGGGGCCTGCGGTACCACGGCATGTCGCCCCTGGTGTCCCGGGCGGTCAAGACCGGCCTGGTCGAGGCCCGGTCCGTGGGCCAGCTGGAGTGCTACGAGGCGGCCCTGACCTTCGCGCGGACCGAGGGCATCCTGGCGGCCCCGGAATCCAGCCACGCCATCGCCATGGCCATTCGGGAGGCTAAGGCGGCCGCCGAGGAGGGCGCCGAGCGGGTGATCGTCTTCGGCCTGTCCGGCCACGGGCACCTGGATCTGGCGGGCTACGAGAAGTACCTGTCCGGGGGCCTGGAGGATTTCGCGATGTCCGAGAAGGGCCTGGCCGAGTCCCTCAAGTGCATCGAGGGATATCCCAAGCCGTGATCAGTCCATCAAGCCCGCCAGCTCGTCCCAGCGGGCGGTCTTGGCCCGGATGAGGGGTTCGAGCTCGGCGTAGCGGCGGGAGGCCCTCTCCAGGGCCTGCCCGTCCCGCTCCCCCGAGGCGAAGAGGGTCTCAAGCTCCGCCTTCTCCGCCTCCAGGGCCTCGATCTCCGGCAGGAGGGACTCGAACTCCCGGCGCTCCGCGAAGGAGGGCTTCCGGCGGCGGGAGGCTCCCGCGGCATCCCCGGCCGACGCGGGGGCCGTCGCGGATGGGTCCGGGGTGCCGGGGGCGCCGGCCGGAACGGCGGCTGCACCCCGCTCCCGGCCGCGCGCCCGATCCGCGGAGCGGGCCGCCTGGACCCCCTCCTCCTCCGAGATCTCCCGGGCGATCCGCCAGTCGGAATAGGTCCCCGGGAAGCTCCGTACGCCCCCCGCCCCGTCCAGGACGAAGGTGGTCCGGGTTACCCGGTCCAGGAAGGCCCGGTCGTGGGAAACCGCCAGGACGCAGCCGGAAAAATCCTCCAGGAAGTCCTCCAGCAGCTCGATGGTCTCGATGTCCAGGTCGTTCGTGGGTTCGTCCAGGAGGAGGAAGTTCGGGGCCTCCGCCAGGAGCCGCACCAGCTGGAGCCGCCGGAGCTCCCCGCCGGACAGGGCGCCCAGGACCCGGGGGAACATGTCCCGGTCGAAGAGGAAGCGCTCCAGGAGGCGCTCGGCGGAGAGGACCGAGCCGTCCCCCATCCGGGTCAGCTCGGCGCGTTCCCGGACGTAGTCCAGGACCGTGGCCGAGGGATCCAGGGCCGCCGCGGTCTGGTCGAAGCATCCGAAGACCACCGTGGGACCCGGTTCGGCCTTGCCTGAGTCGGGGGCGATCCGCCCCGAGACGATCCCCAGCAGGGTGGTCTTGCCCGAGCCGTTGGGACCCACGACCCCCGCCCGCTCGCCCCGGCCGAACTCGTGCCAGAAGGGGGAGAGCACGGGCGTCCCGCCGTAGGACTTGGCCACCCCCTCCAGCCGAAGGACCTTGCCGCCCATGCGGCGGGAGGCCGAGGAGAACTCCCCCATGGCATCCGGCCGCACGAGGGCCGAAGCCTGGAGACCCCGGATCAGCTCCTTGCGGCGCTCGCTCTTGGTGGCCCGGGCCCGGGCGCCCCGGTTGAGCCACTTCATCTCGATCTTGAGGATGGCCCTGCGCCGGGAGTCCGCCTTCTCCAGGGCCTCCCAGCGCTCCCGACGGCGGGCCAGGAAGTCCGTGTAGCCCCCGGGGTAGCCGTATACGGCCCCGTCGTCGATCTCCCAGATGGAGGAGCAGACCGCGTCCAGGAAATACCGGTCATGGGTCACCACCACGAAGGCGAAGGGGGCCGAGGCCAGCTTGGCCTCCAGCCACTCGATGGTTTCGACGTCCAGGTGGTTCGTGGGTTCGTCCAGGAGGGCCAGGTCCGCCCCGGAACACAGGAGCCGGGCCAGGGCCGCCTTCTTGACCATGCCCCCCGAAAAGGTGTCCATCCGGGCGCCGGGACCGGGCAGGCCCAGCTCGGTGCAGTACGAGGCGTAGGAATGCTCCAGGACGAAGCCCCCCTCCTCTTCCATTCGATGGGTCAACCGCTCGAGCTCCGCTCCCCGCTTCTCCCCGCGGCCCACGGCGGCGGCGCAGGCCTCGTAGTCCCGGACCAGGCGTACCGCCGGGGACTCGTCCTCCAGGAGAAAGGAACCCAGGGTCGCATCGGGGGCGAAGCGGGGAAGCTGGGGCAGGAGGGCCACGGCCAGGTCCCGGCGGCGGGCGACGGTTCCCTCGTCGGGCTCCAAGGAGCCCGACAGAATCTTCAGCAGCGTGGATTTGCCGCTCCCGTTGCGGCCCACCAGACCCGCCCGGGTGCGGTCCTCGATCCCCAGGGAAACCCCGGAAAAGAGGATGGTCCCGCCCATGTTCTTGGAAATGCCGTCCAGGGAGAGGATGTTCATGCGGGGTGGACTGTATACCGAAGGGGCCGTCCGCTACAAGGCGGCCCGGGGCCGGAGGGCCGGATCCGGGACGAGGGTCCGGATGACGGCCGGACTAGGGGTAGTCCCCGGCCCCCCGGCGAAGCACCTCGATCCCCCCGCCCCGCATGTCCAGGACCGTGGAGATCCGGCGTTCCTGCTCCTCCCCCGGGTCCAGGACCAGGTCGATCCCCGGCACGCCGTCGATCTCCCAGCCCCCGGAGAAGAGGAGCTCCTCCGGGAACTCGGCGTCCCGGGGATTCATGCCCAGGAGGGTCCGCTTGGCGGTCACGGACAGGAGGGGAAGTCCCAGGGCGTCCACCAGGGCGCAGGGCACGGGATTCTCGGGGATGCGGACCCCCAGCTCGCTCCGGCGGAGGTCGAAGTCCTTGGCCGCCCGGTTCGTGGAGGGGAGGATGAAGACGTAGGGCCCCGGGACCAGGCGCTTGATGGCCCGGAAGGAGACCGTGTCCAGCTCGCAGAGCTCGGACACCTGCTGGAGGGCCGAGCAGATCACCGTGAGGGGACCGTCCGCCTCCCGGCCCACCAGGCGTTTGAGCTTGACGATCCCGTCCTTGGAGGCGATGGAACAGCCCAGGCTCCAGCTGGTGTCCGTGGGGAAGGCGACCACGCCCCCCTTGCCCAGGAGGTCCGCGGCCCTCCGGAGGACCCGGTCGTCGATGTTGGCGGAGACGACGTACTCGATCATGACCGGGAGGGTCCTCTCGGTCCTGCCACGCGATTGCGGCCGGATTCCTTGGCGGCGTATAGGGCCCGGTCCGAGGTGGCGATCAGGGCGTCCGGGGATCCGGCGTGGTCCGGGGCCACCGCGACCCCCAGGCTCGCGGTGATCCGAACCTTCGAGGCCGGGCCTCCCGCGGCGGCCCGGAGCTCCAGGCGGACTTCCTCCGCCCGCCTCCGGAGGCGCTCGGCCACGGCCAGGGCCTCGTCCATGCCCGTGTTCGGCAGGAGGAAGGCGAATTCGTCCCCGGACAGGCGGGCGGCCACGTCCCCGTCCCGGAGGGCCTGGCGGAAGGCCGCCCCCGCGGCCTTGATCGCCGCGTCCCCGGCCGCCGGCCCGAAGGCGCCGTTGATGTCCCGGAAGTGGTCCAGGTCGAGCATGACCAGGGCCAGGCGCCGCCCGGATCCCAGGCCCGCGGTGAAGCGGTTGGCCAGGGTCTCCTCCAGGAAGCGGCGGTTGAAGAGCCCCGTGAGGGCGTCCTCCACGGCCCGCCTCCGGGCGGTCTCCCCCCACCGGACCAGGTCGTTCAGGAAGCGGGAGGACTCGTTCAGCCAGGAGACCATCACCCGGGCGATGGAGGACAGGAGCTTGAGCCCGATCATCGGATAGTCGAAGACCAGGCGGTAGAAATCGATCCCCTCCAGCACCAGGAGGGTCGTATCCTCCTCGGCCCAACAGGTCGCCGAGCGGGGCTCGCCCTCCACGATGGCCATCTCCCCGAAGAAGCGCCCCGGCCCGAACTCGTAGATCCTGCGGCGGGTTCCGTCCGATTGGGTCACGAAGGACCCGACCTTGCCGGACAGGACGATATAGAGCTCCCGGCCCCGCTCGCCCTCCCGGAAGATCACGGTATCCCGGGGGCATTCCCGCCGCTTGAGGAGCTCCGCGACCGCCTTGAGTTCCAGGCCGCTCATGCCGGAGAAGAGGGCGGTTGACCCCAGGAAATCCGTCAGGCGGCTCACGGGACCCTCCCCGCGGAGGAGGACGGCGAAGTCCGGAGTCCCGGGGGTACCGCCAGGATCCGCCGGCCCCCCTCGCCCCAGACGGCCATCAGGCATTCCTGGGATCTCTGGAAAAGTTCCTTCCAGTCATCCCCGTCCCGGGGCCAGACGGAATGGACCACCGAGGCCGTGAATTCGAAGAAGGGGACGCCTCGGGCCGCCGGAACGGGCTCCAGGTCCGCGATCCCGTCCGCCACGGACCGGGCCAGCTCCGCGGCGGTCTCCCGCGGGCAGCCCGGCACCACGACGGCGGTCTCGTTGCTGCGCACCCGGATCGCCCAGCCCCGGCCCAGGGCCCGGACCGAGGACTGGAGGACCGCCGCGATGCGCGCCATGGCCTCGTCCCCGGCGGCGTGGCCCCGGGAATCCACCAGAATCTTGAACCGGTCCGGCTTGATCAGGACGAGGGCCGTCGGGGAGACGAGGTACCGGGGAAGCTCCTCGTCCAGGAAGGCCTTGGACCAGAGCCCGGTGCCCGGGTCCTCGTAGGCCTGCCGGTGGAGTTCCCGCACCCAGGGTGCGTTCTCGGATATCAGCTTGTGGGTGGCCCGCAGCCGGCCGGAGATCATGGCCAGGGAGCGAAGGAGCAGCCGGGCCGCGGCGTCCGGCCGCTCCCGGGCGAGGTCGTCGAAGGTGAGATCCATGCGGGGGAAGACGACGAGCTCCGTGTCCTCCACCGCCTCGGCCCCGGCGTCGTACTCGGCCCCCCGGGCGAAGTCGAAGTCCCCCAGGACGTCCCCGGACGCGAAGAGGGCCATGTCGTCCTCCCCGCCGTCCGGACGGGGACGGAATACCCGGATGCCGCCGGAGCGGATCACGTAGAACCGGGACGCCTTCTGGCCCGCCTCGAAGAGGCGCTGTCCCTTGGAGAGACGCAGGATGCCGACCCGGGAGGCCGCGTAGGCCAGGTCGTCGTCCAGCAGGGACGAGAAGATTTCCGCCTTTCTCAGCATCCCCGGAAGCCCGGGGTCCGCGGCGGGTCCCGAGGAAGCCTGCGGCATACTCCGGTCCTCCTTTCGGGGAGTATAGGGGCGGCGGGAGGGCGGGGTCAAGAACTGTGGACGGTGGACGGTGAACAGTGGACGGGAGTGATATAAGTTTCACGGGGAACTGCCACGCCTATGCGGTGTATTCCTCCGCGTCCTGTGGCCATTTCCGTCCACCGACCCCCGTCCACGGTCCACCCCTCACAACGGCAGCTCCACCGCCCAGCGCAGGAGCACCCGGTCCGGGATGTACTCCGCCTCCGCCCAGGCCCGGGGGCGGAGCCGGGCGTACTGGCCCAGGAGGGGGGCGAATTCCAGGGCGGCCCGGGCGTAGGCCGACCCCAGGGGATCCCCGCCGGCCCACGCCCCCCGGAGCCCCGCCGACAGAACGAGGCGCCGCAGATGCACGGGCCCGAGCCGGCCCTGGATCTCCAGTACGACCGGGGAGACCGAGGCGTCGGCGTACAGGTACCCGGGGCCGGATCCCGCGCCCGGGTAGGCGTCGTAGCAGGGATACCCCGCCTCCCCCGAGAAGCCCGCGAAGACCCGCCCCCGGGTCCCGTAGGAAAGACCCGGGGAGAGGGAGGCCGCCCCGTGCAGGTCCAGGGCCGCCGCCAGGGGCAGGGCCCGGAGTCTCAGGGAGCCCTCGACGCCCGCGAGGCTTTCCGGAGTCCCCGGAGGAAGGACCCGGGCCCCGAACAGCCCGAGGGTCAGGCCGGCCCCCCGGAGGGCCGCGGGTTTCCGGATGTCGTAGGCCCGGCACCCGAAGGAGGCCTCGGCGGTCCCGGCCGCCAGGACGGCGTCCCGGGGACCGTAGGGGTCCTCCCCGGGCGAGAGGGAGGTGAACCACAGGGCTTCCGCCCCGGCTCCCGCGGAGAGTTCGAAGCCCCCGTACAAGGAACGATGCCGGAACGCGGACAGGCCCGCCCGGGAGGTCCGGACCGCCCCGGAGACGCCGGGCTCGAACCGGTCCGAGGCGGACAGGGTGAGGACCGCCGGGAAGGCCGTGAACTCCACCGCCCATTCCAGGTCCGCGGCCTCCAGGTCCGGGACCCAGAGGGCTCCCGCCGTCCAGGAGAAGGTCTCCGCGGGATCCCCCCCCGCGGCCCCGACCCCGAGGGCCCAGAGTCCCTCCGAGGAGAGACGGACCGCGGGATAGCGGACGCCGGGGACCAGGCCCGGGAGGACAGAATACGGACGGGACTCCGGCGGGTCCGGGGACGCCGGGAGAACCGGGGGAGTCCCTCCCTCGGGGACGCCGGTATCGGGATGCCACGTGACGGGAACTTCCTCCCAGGCCGCGCCTTCCGGTACCGCGCATAGGACTATCCCCTCGGAATACTCCCCCAGGAAGAAGACTCGGGCTCCCGCGGCCGCGGCCCGGCGCGTCCCCCCGGCATAGGCCTCGGCCGGGTAGCGGAGCCGGTCCCCCCGGAGCTCCGCGGTCCGGTAGGCCCGGCCGTCGTGCCAGGAGAACCGGAGGGTTCCGTCCCCGTCTACGGAGAGGTCCCGCACCGCCTCGAAGCCGTCGGGGAGGGCGAGCCGCTCGAGGCCGGGCGGAGCCGACCCGGATTCCGGGGGGGCGGGGAGCCGGACCACGGACACCTCCCCGTCCTCCCGGAGCAGGGCGTAGATCCGCCGGCCGTCCGGGGATGCGCAGGGGGAGGCCCAGGTCCGGGAGGGGCCGCCCGGGACCAGGACCTCCTCCCGGCCGCCCCGGATCCGGACCAGGGAGGCGGCCCCGATATCCGCCCGGACGGCCAGGATGTCCTCCCCCGCCCAGGCCCCGTCCCGGAGCCCCCGGTACGGCAGGACCCGGGACTGCCCGTCCTCCAGGTCGACCGTCCGGAGGACGAGCCGGTCCGCCCCGCCCTCCTCCGCCGAATGGGAGATCAAGAGGAAGCGGCCGTCCGGGGAGACGGCGATCCGGGCGACCGACCCGTCCCCGGGGAGGGAAGCGGCCAAACGGCCGGTCCGGGCGTCCCGGCCCCGGATTCGCCGGGCGGTCCCGTCGGACCACCAGACCGTCCCGCCCCCGGCCGCGAGGGCCGTCAGGATCCCGGGCGGCGTCAGGCGCTCCGGCTCCGAGACCGGGGCGGTCGGGGTCATCCGCTCCTCGAAGTCATCCCAGGCCTCGGACAGGGGAAGGCCGTACACCCGACGGAAGACGCCCCGGAGGAAAAGGAAATCCCCGAGCCCCGGCAGGACCAGGCCCCGACCCATCCGGCGCCAAAGCTCCCGGTAGGGCTCCTCGCCGTACGCCTCGAGGAGGTACCGGGTGAAGAGGGCCCCGTAGGAATAGGGAACCCGGCCGTACGGGTAGCGGTCCCAGGCTCCCGCGGCTTCCCAGAAGGTCTTGAACCGCCCCTCCCGGGCGTCCCGGCGGAGCTCGTCCGCCGTCCCGGGGTCCGCCGCCCGGCCGCGGCCGTCCATCCCCTCCACGGCTATCGAAACCCCCTCCGCCAGGCTGGCCGGGGTCGTGTAGTACGAGATCCCCGCGGCGTCGCCGAAGGCCGCGGCCATGAAATCCCAGAAGGGAGGCCGGATCGTCAGGGAGACCGCGTGGGTCAGTTCGTGCCGGAAGAGGGCACGCAGGTCGTCGGCCTGCCAGCCGAAGCCGTCGTTCGGGTCCGTGGCCCGGAGGAAGAGCACGATCCTGCGGCGGGGCCATACGGTATAGTACCCGTTCGGTCCGTCCGCGTCGGGACTGAGGACCACGGGAAACCGGAGCCGCGGCTCCGTACCCAGGATGGCGGCGGTTTCGCGGTACGCGTCGTCCGCGAAGGCCGCCAGACGCTCGGCCGTGTCCCGGAGGTCCCCGGGAAAGGTGATATCGAACCACTCGGTCCGGATCGTCCGGAGGGGGCGGTTCTGGGCGACCAGGTCCGCGGCCGCGGGGACCGCGGCCAGGGCGGCGAGGAGCGCGAGGAGGACGGCCCGGGCTCGGAACCTCATCGGCCCAGGGCCTTCTCGTAGACCCGGTAGGTCTTGACCGGTCGCATCCCCAGCTTCTCCAGGGCGTTCCGGATCCGCAGGTTGTCCTCCAGGATGTAGTTGGCCTCCAGGCGCACCCCCTTGGGGGCCAGGGCCTCGAAGAGCCGCATGTACAGAAGGACGTCCAGGCCCCGGCCCTGCCAGGCGGGAAGGACGGCCAGGCCCCAGAGACGGTAGTCCCGGACCCGCCGCCGAACGGACAATAGCCGCAGGAACCCCGAGGGCAGGAGCCTCCCCCGCATCCGTCGGATCGCGACGTTCACGTCCGGGAAGCCCAGGCAGCAGGCCACGGGAACGCCCTCGGCCTCCACGAACCAGACGGCGTCGGGATCCAGGAAGGGACGGAGCCTCCGGAGCACCGAGGTCATCTCGTCCTCCTCCACGGGCACGTAGCCCCAGTTCTCCGCGACCCCCTCGTTCAGGATGCGCAGGATGTGCCGGGCGTCCCGGTCCAGGGCGCCCGGGTCGATGCGCCGGGTCGCGAGGCCCGGAAAACGGGAGGCGTGGAGGGCCGCGAACCGGGAGAACCGTTCCGGGATCCGGTAGCCCGACCGGGCGTCCGCCTCGTAGGCCAGGAGGTCCTTGACCCCGACGTAGCCAGCCGCCTCCGCGAGGGCGCCGTAGTACGGGGGATTGTGGGGCGAGAGAAACACCGGCGGCCGGTCGAATCCGTCGGCGACGAAGCCCCAGCACTCCGCGGAGGGGTGGATCGGCCCCCGGGAAGAATCCATGCCCCGCTCCGCCATCCACGCCTCCGCGGCCGCGTAGAGCGCGCACGCCGCCTCGCCGTCCTCCCGGCACTCGAAGGCCCCGAAGAATCCGATCCGGGAGCGGTAATACTCGTTGAACCGGGGGTCGACGTAGGCGACGATCCGTCCCACCGGCCGTTCCCCCCGGCGGGCCAGGAAGAGCCCGTGCTCCGACCGTGCCAGGACGGGATTGCCCGAGGGCCGGTACTCCCCCGGCTCGGTCAGCCGGATCGGGGGGACCCAGGCGGGATCGTCCCGGTAGATCCCCCGGGGCAGGTTCAGAAAGTCCCGATAGTCCCGCCGGGTCCGCACCGGCCGGATCGACAGCGCCGAGGAGTCGTCCATGGGGACATTCTCCGGCAGGGACGGGAAAACCGCAAGTCCGCTCGAGCCGCCTTGAGGCTCGAGTCGACGAAGCTCTTCGAGCTTCGTCGGCTTCCCGGCAATCTGGTATACTCGCCCCATGCTCCTCGTCCCCTACGAGCCCGCCCGGACAGAGATCCGGGTCGTCAACTCCCGGTTCATCGCCAGCCTGGAGCCCGTCGAGTCCGCGGAGGAGGCCCGGGCCTTCCTCGCCCGCATCCGGGCCGAATTCCCGGACGCGTCCCACCACGTGCCCGCCTACGTACTGGGCGGAGGCAACACGACCGCGGACTACTGCTCCGACGACGGGGAGCCCTCGGGTACCGCGGGCCGTCCCCTCCTGGCGGTCCTCAAGGGCTCCGGCCTGGGGGACGCGGCGATCGTCGTGACCCGCTATTTCGGGGGCACCCTCCTGGGCACCGGGGGCCTCGTGAAGGCCTACTCCGAGGCGGGCAAGGCGGTGCTGGCCGCGGCGCGGCGGGCGGCCTTGGTGGAGACGGGGCGCTTCGAGCTGGACCTTCCCTACCGGCTCTTCGACCGGTTCCAGGTCCTGGCCGGGGAACTCGGAGCTGTCATCGCGGAGCGGAGCTTCGGGGAGGGCGTACGCCTGGCCGTGGACCTGTCCCTGGCCGCCCGGGAGGACTTCGAGACGGCCGTGACCGCGCTGACCGCCGGGGCCGTCCGGCCCCGCCTGGTCTCCACGCGGTTCGCCCGGGTCCCCGTATAGGGAGACGGCCGGCACGCCGCGGATGACTCCGAGCCGGCCGCGGAAGCCCTACGCCCCGAAAAGGTCGGCGAACTCCTCCGGGAAGGGACCGAAGTCCGGGGGGATCCCCGGCACGCTCCGGAACCCGTCCCGCCGGTAGGCCTCGAACTCCGTCCGGACCCGGGCCGCGAAGGCGGAATCCGAAAGGATGTCCGCCGCCGAGAGGGCCATGGCCTTGGCCGCCCGGATCAGGGCCTCGTCCCCGTCCTCGGAGGCCGCCGCCGCGGCGAACTCCGGGGTATGCAGCACCAGGTCCTTCCCGACGCCGCAGTACCCGTGGATGGCCGGGGCCTCCCAGCTCACGTCCGAGAAATCCGTGGAGGTCCCGGGGTAGCGTTGGCGCTCCAGGTCCCGCCGGGAATCCAGGGGATTCTCCACCTCCGCTCCCAGGGAGCGGAGGTTCCGGTACAGGCTGGCCGTAAGGTGGAGATTCGGGATCGTCCCCTTGTATTCGTCCAGGACGGTGACGCCGCCCTTCGCGCCGGTCATCCCCGACACCGCGTCCACGCAGGACCGGATCTGCCCGAAGAGCTCCTCCATGTACCCGCTGTCGAAGGTCTTCAGGGTGAAGTGGGCCTTGGCCGATTCCGGCACGATGATGGCGCTGGGGCCGCCGCCGTCGGTGATCGTGTAGGCCAGGAGGACCGAGGGGGACCAGGACCGCTTCAGGGCGTTCAGGTTGGAGATGCACAGGAGGAGGGCCTCCAGGGCGTTGATCCCCTTCTCCGGCTGGGTGTAGTGGGCCGGCTTTCCCCGGAACTGGACGGTGAAGTCCGTGAGGGGGAAATTGTAGCGCCAGGCCGCGTCCCGGCCGCCGGCGGGATGGGTCATGAACACCGCGTCCAGGTCCCGGAAGAGCCCCGCCCGGCTCATGATCACCTTGCCGCCCTTCGACTCCTCGCTCATCGCCTCCTCGTCCGGGGTGCCGAAGAGGAAGACCGATCCTCCGACCTCCTCCACCCGGGGCTTGAGGGCGAAGGCCGCGGCGCAGGACGCCGCGGCGATGATGTTGTGGCCGCAGGCGTGACCCAAACCGGGGAGGGCGTCGTACTCGCAGAGGAAGCCGATCCGGGGGCCCGGTTTCGGGGAGGAGTACCGGGCGGCGAAGGCGGTCGGAAGTCCCGCGACGGGGGCTTCCACGGTGAATCCCCGCTTACGGGCCTCCTCGGCGAGGAAGGCCGAAGCCCAGCGCTCCTGGAGTCCCAACTCCGGCCGGTCGTGGATGGACCGGCTGATCCGCACCGCGTCCGGCCGGAGGCGGTCGATCTCCTCCAGGACCTTGCGATGGTTCGTTCCATGATCGGGAAGCATGGCGGACTCCTTCCGGATTCGATCCCGGGATTTCGGCGGCGAAAGGTCCGCGGCGCGGAAGCCGCGGGGACGGACGGAACGAAACGAGTATCCGCCCCCGGGGAACGGGCTGTCAAGCCGAACCGGGAATCGCGGCGGGCCCCCGCCCTCCCGCGCGCCGCTCACGATCCCCGGACCACCTCGCCGAGGTCCGGAAACCTCGCCCCGTACCGGGCCTCCAGGACGTCCCGGGCCAGGTCGAAAATCGGGGATCGGGCCGTCTCGGCCACCGCGGAGTCCGAGGTGGCGGCAAAGCCTTCGGCTTGGCCGGCAGCATAGCCGGCTTCGAAGTCCCGGACCCGGGGGTCCGCGGAGGCGGCCAGGTCCACCCGGCCCGCCAGCCCCGCTTCCGCCAGGAGGTCCCGGAGGGCCGCCGCGTGGGAGCCGCTCCCGGAGACCGGGGCGTCCAGGTACACCTCCGCGTACGCGACCCCGAGGTCCGCCAGGCGCTCCGCGGCGGCCCGGGCGCAGTCCCGGAAGATCCCCTCGTCGGAGACGCGGCCGTGGGCTCCCCCGGCGTCCCGCAGGAGGCCGTCGGTCCCCAGGAAGAGGGGATGACCCCGGCGGTAGTTGAGCAGGGTGAAGAGAACGTTGTATCCGTCCACGGCCAACCGGGCTCCCGGGGGCAGGGCACGGACGATCCGGCCCGCTATGGCGCCGGACCGGGATTCCGACAGCACCCCCCGGAAGAGTACCGTCCGAGTTTCCTTGTCCAGGGCGTACCGGTCCCCGACCAGCTTGAGGCTCGCGGCCGACGGATAGCCCCGGTCCAGGAGGAGGCGGTAGTCCCGGGCCGCCTCCGGGAAGGGCGGGGATAGGAGCATGGGGTTACTGTAAACCGTGGACGGTGAACAGTAAACGGAGGAAGAGAGGCGGAATGGAAAGGCCCGCCCCGGAGGGGGGCGGGCCGCGGTCCGAGGGAGACTAAAAAATGCCGACCCGGAATCCGAAGGCCAGCTTGAAGATGGCTCCGGCTTCCACGTCCGAGGCGGCGAACCAGAGATTCGGTTCCGCGTACAGGGAGAAGGTACGGAAGGCCTTCCATTCGGCGAACTGGAACCGTGCGAACTCCCACTGAACCAGGACCGAGGACATGACCAGGGGCTCGCTGCCGGAGTCCATGGTGAAGTAGGAGAAATTGGCCCCCAGGGCCAGGGACATGGAGAAAAACGACCAGTCCGGACCGAGAAAATAATCGAAGGGCAGGTAGAGCACGTTGGCCAGAAGCTTGGCCCCGAACACCGTTCCGGTGAAACGACCCGGGGGCGCCAATCCCGCCTGGAGCTGGAGCTTCACGTTGTTGTCGAAGAAACTGACCCCCAACCCCACGTCCCCGTAGGTCGCGCCCAGGGCATGGGTGTCCAGGTACAATCCCTGGATGAATTGGGGGATCGAGTATCCCGCCTTGTCGCCGGCTCGTAGGTTGACCTCCACGGTCTCCAGGCCGTAGTCGTCCGAAGCGGTCCCGAACATCAAGAGGGACTCCGCGTGGAGGCTTCCCTCCTGGGGAGCCGCCAGGGTCACCTCGGGGGGAGCGGTATCCACGGTCAGTAGAATCCTCCGGACCGCGGAACGGCCGTCCGCGTACTCCGCCCGGACCAACACGGGCAGGGGCCCCCGTGGAAGCTCGGCGGTTTCCAGCCGGAACTTCCAGTCCGAAGTCCCCTGAGCCGGCTGGAAAGACCGGCCGTTGTCCAGGCTCACCTCCACCCGGGAAACCTCGAACCGTCTCGCGGCCTTCTTGCCCGCCTCCTCCGTCTCCCCGGGGGAGAGGCGAATTCCCGCCGTACCGCTGAGCCAGGGCCGTCCGGTCACCGCGTCCCCGGCGCCATGGCTGGAGATGGTCAGGACGGGGCCGTAGGGTTCCAGGATGACGGCATGTTCCTCGCTTCGGACCTTCTCCCCCGCGGGGGTGTCGAAGCCCGCCCGGAGAACCAGGCGGCCCTCCTCGGGAATGCCCTCCAGGGTTTGCCGGAAATACCCGAACCGGTCGACCTCGGCATCCGCGGCTCGGGACGGGCCCGAGAATATCCCGACCGAGGCGGGAAGGCTGGGCCCGGTCACCCGGCCGGAAACCGTCAGAGGACCCGTATGGGTCACCCCCGGAAGGGGATCCAGAAGGACAACCCGATACGCACCCGCCTCCTTCACGAGCTCGATGCCCCGTACCAGGACGGACGAGTTGCCCGCCGCGTCGGAGGCGATCATCCGGAGATTGTACTTCCCCCCCGGAAGGGAGGAGACGTCCAGGGTTTCCAGGATCACAAGCCTCGGCTTGACGTCGATCCGAAGGCCGCGCTGGGTCCCCGTCCCCGGCACGGGGGTGACCTCGAAGGCCAGGGACTCGACCCCCGTATTGTCGCTGGTCTGGCCCGAGACGCGGAGAGCGGGTTCCGTGATCCGGCCGTCCGCGGGCTCCCCGAGGGAAATCAAGGGCGGCGTGTTGTCGATGTTGAGGAGGGAGGAGATCCTCGACTCCACGCCGAAGGAATCCGCCGCCACCACGAGGACGGAATACACTCCGTCCTTGTAGGCCCCGGTATTGAGGGACAGGCTCCAGGATTCGGCGCCCTCCGCGCTCTGGAAGGTGGCTCCGTTGTCCAGGGATACCCGGATCCCGGCGATGCCGTTCGGATCCCGAGCGGCCCCCCGCAGGATCACGGTGCCCCGATTGTACGCCTCGAGACCCGGGGAGGTGACCTCCACCGTCGGAGCGCCGGTACTGACCCGGACGACGGCCGACGCGGGCGGCCCGACCCGGCCGTAGACGTCCTCCGCGTAGACCTCGATCCTCCGCTCGCCGTCCCGGACGGAAGTCAGGGGAACCGGGATCCGGAAGCTCTGCTCCACGGCCAGGCGGGAGTAGGCTCCCTCTCCGATCCGCCAATGGACGGCCGCCACACCGTCGTCGTCGAAGGCCATTCCGGAAATGTCGAAATCCCCGGTCACCACGGCCCCGTCGACGGGAAGGTTCAACTGGATCGAGGGCAGGTCCCCCGAAGAGTCCACGGTCACGGGTATCGCGGCGGTCGAAGAGTTGCCCGCCGTGTCCACGGCCCGGATGCCGACGCTTCCACCGGCCTTCTGCAAGACCGTGAAGTCTACCACCATGGAGAATGCGGCACCGTAGGAGGCGGGGATACCCGGGAGAGCCCGGAAGGTCTTGCCGTCCAGGGAATACGCAAGCTCCGCGATCGGGGCGGCCGTGACGACATCCCCGGAGACGGTCACGTTGCCGTTCACCGTTTCCCCGGACCGGGGGGAATGGATGCGGATCTCCGGGGCCGAAGTGTACCGGTTGACCGGATGGTAGACCGGCTCCGCCGCGATTCCGTCGGTCACCGTCCGAAGTTCCAGATGCATCGGTCCCTCGGGCAGGGCGTCCGGAGCGACCCGGACGGAGAACCTGCCGTCCGCGCCCGGGGCGATCTCCTGCCAGGGCTCCGTAGGCGCCGTACGGAATTCCAGACGGGAACCGGCCGGAGCCTCGGATGTCCCGGAGAGGTCGAAGGCCCCCCGCTGATACGAATAGGGTGCCGGGGACGTCACCGTCACGCTCGAAGGCGGCGGAGAAGGAGGGGGCACGGTCCCCGAGGGGGGAGCGGGACGGACGATCCGGAGCTTAAGGACTTCGCCCTGGGCCGCCTCGGGTCCCGAAGCCTGGAGGCGGAGTTCGCCGCGCCCCGGCCCGATGTCCGAGGAAGGGATGCGAAAACCCGGCTTGGCGGGATAGGACTTCCCCCCCTCGACCTTGACGGTGTCCACTCCGGGTCCCCCGAGAACCTGCCCGTAGATCGCACCGTCCGCCGGAAACGCCGCGAGTCCCGCCTCGCCGGGATGGAGTATCCGGACTCTCGGTATCGAGGAATCGAGCTCGTTCACGAACCCGCGGGAGACCGTGGTCCGGTTGCCGCTCCGGTCGGTCGCGACGATCCGGAGATCGACGGATCGCCCGGTTCCCGGGGGCACCGGAATGTCCGCCGTCCAGTAGGGGTCGCCGGGACGCATCTCGATTTCCAGCACGGTCTTCCCGACTTCGCAGGAAAGGCTTTGAACCCCCACCACGTCCTTCATCGTTCCGGTGACCCGAAAGGTGCCCGCGACGCTCGACCCTTTTTCAGGCCAAAGGATCTCCAGCTCCGGGGATTTGTTGTCCACGAAGAATAGGACGGGGTTGACCGACACGGCTCCCGTTCCGTCCTCCGCCCGGATGTGGTAGATCGCGGCCCCGTCCGGAAGCTTTCCGCTCTGGACGGGGAAAGAGAATCCAGCCTCCGTCTCCCCCCGGGCGCCCCGGAAGCCGAGGTCCTGGAAGGTCTTGCCGCCGTCGACGCTCAAGGAGAGCCGGGCGATGCCGTTCGCGTCATCCGCGATCCCCTCGAATTGGACGTTCCCGCGGATCAGGGCCCCGGACTCGTGGGATCGGATCCGGACGGAGGGAGGCGCCCGGTCCAGGACGAAGGACACCGAGGATTCCGGCCCCGGGGTCCCCCGGGGATCCACGGCCCGGGCCGTCAGGATGTGCCGACCGTCCGGCAAGGACGCCGCGTCCACGGAAGCGCTCCAGTACTCCGAACCCTTCGCGGCGGAGTACCCGCCCCCGTCGAGCTTGATCTCCACCGTCTGGATGCCGATGCGTCCGCCCGCCACGCCCACGATGTGGACGTCCCTGCGCAGGACGGTGCCTTTCTCGGGGTAGATGATCCGGACCGTCGGCAGACCCACGGAGGGATCGATACGGATGTTGTAGGGTCCTACCAGGGCTTCGTTTCCCGCCGAGTCCCGGGCACGGATTACGACGTTGTGGGTCCCGGGCTTCGCGCCGGACAAGTCGAACTCCCGAAGCCAGACCTCCGTACCCGTCGCCTCCTGCCAGGTATCCTCGGGAGTGCCGTTCGCCCGGGCAGGCGCGGCGGAAGCGAGGATCAGCGCCGCAAAAATCCAGCGCGCCGCGAATCGAGCCGGGAGCGCCAGGCGTACGTCAGTCGATGTGAACATATTCGGGAGCCTCCCAAACGTAGGTGCTTTCGAGCCAGGCCTCCTGGGCGGCCCGCGCCAGGGGGTTCGACGCCCGGGCGTCCCGATGGGCGGGTGCCCAGTCCAGGATCGCCCCGAGACGGGTCTGGGTGGCCGGATCCCGAAGCCAACGGGCCGCGGAAGCCGTGAATCCCCGGGGTGTTCCTTCCCCCAGGGGCACGGCCCAGAGGATGCGGGCCTGCAGGCCGAACTCGTTCCAGCCTTCCCGCGGCGGGAAGGGATCGGCTTCCAGGAGGCTCGTCCGGTCCCCCGAGAGGGTCTGCACCCGGCTCAAGGGGGCGTACAACCAGGAGACGCCGGGGCCTAGAAGCCGGGAAAGGACGTCATCCCAGCGCGCGGTGAGGGCTCCGGGCTGGAAGCGCCCGTCCCGGGCAAGAAGGCCCGCTCGTTCGAGCCAGGGACCCGGCTCCGCGGGGAACGCCCCGGGCCGGTTCTGAAGTTCCTGGGCCGCCCAGGCACGGAGGGCTTCGGGCTCCCCGCCCGGAAGCAGGACGACCCCTCCGGATCCGCCCTTTTCCAGGAAGACCCGCGACGGAGGCGGGCCGGAATGGCGGCGGAAGACCATCCACGGATCCACCGCCAGGGGCAGAACTCCGTCCGGCGGCGCCGGGTCCCGGGAGAGGCCCCGGCGCGGTATCGTGACGGGGACGGGCTCCGCCGATCCGGTCGAGGCCGTCCGGTCCGAAGGGGCCCGGCGTTCCCTGTCCGGGGAGATCCTGTAACCACGAAGCCCCCGGCTCGAGGGCGGCCCTTCCCGGGGATCGTACGTCACGATCCGCCACCCGGGCGCGCGGGGGTCCTCCCGGAGAAGTTTCTCCCAGGCCGCGGCGTAGTCCGCCTGCACCAGGAAGACCGGCCGAGACCGGAGCAGGAAGTATCCCGCGGCCAGGATGAGAAGAACCAGGGTCGAAACGGCCGCAATCTTCCAGAAATGTGAGGCTCCGGCCGGAGTTGCCGACGGGAGTTTTCCGGCCCGCCGTTCGGCATGTCGTACGGATGGTTTCACCGTCGTCCTCCCGTCACGGTGCCGTCGGTTGGAGCTTGGCGTACTCGATCCGGTCGGCAAGCCAGCCGACGACGGGCAGGACGGACGCCCCATTCGTGTACTGGTTCAACTGGGTACGATTGAACTGCTCGATCCCTCCCTTGGGGACCGTCACGGCCGGTACCGCGGCGACTTCCCAGTTGCCCGTGTATTCCTCGTCGGCGTCGGCCCCGGGCTGCAGAAGGTTTTCCGCCGCGCTTCGGCCGTTGGCGGCCACGGGGTAGGCCAGGCGGATGGAATTCCGGGTGCCGCTGTACGAATCGGAATAGAAGGAGACGTAGGGCAGTTCATCGATCACGAAGACGTTGGTCCGAGTACCCACGGAGAACCGGTTGTCCACCACCGCTTTCGTGACGGCCTTGGTGGACCAATCGATTTGCGCGAATTTCAGGGCCGTCTCGGCGGCGTCGTGGTACGCCAGGTAGAGATAGGTCGTACCGCTCCTCTGCCCGACGGTCATGGATACGTGGGAGCCCGTCAGGATGCTGTCGTCCACGGTCAACTCCGTCCAGGTCCCGGCTCCGCTCTGGTTGTTCGCGTTCCAAGCGTCTCCCGAATATTGGAGCTTCAGGACTCCGGCGGCCTCGTCGAAGTAGGCCACCGCGACCTCGCCCGTCCCGATCCGGACCATGTCGAAGTACTCGCTGCTGGCGTTGGCCGTGTTCGGGATGACCTGGACCTGGGCGGCCCGGGCCGCGTCGTTCGAGGGCTGGGTGAGATTCGAGGCCGTCGCGGTGGACGCCTGGAAGGAGACGAAGGACAGCTCCCGGCGGGAGGGATGGGCGTCGAAGTAGGAGATGTAGATGTTCGTCGCGTTGTCCGGCCCCTCGACGATGAGCTTGGGATACCGGATCCGGTTCATCTGCCGGCTCGTGTAGTCCAGGCCTATGATCTCGAAGTGGTTGTTGTTCTGGGTGTCTCCAAGGAGGGCGTTTACGTTCCGGTCCCGGTTGAGGTAGAGGTATCCGATGCCTCCGGTCCCTACGGCGTCCTGGACTGAAAGGATCCAGTAGATCCCGCCCGCCGACCGGGCCAGGGCCGTGTGACGCTCGTACCAGATGCCGCCCCGCTGGGAGGAGGCCGCGTCCCCCGTGGTCCTGTAGGTATACCCGTCGTTGTCGTTGGCGTAGCTGAAGATGGGCTGGTCGCCGTTCATGACCATGGACGGGTAGTAGAAGGTCTGGTTGGCGACCGCCGGAAGGACCTGGGTCAGGTTCCATACCGTCAGATACCGATCATCGGTCCACAAGGTCGAACGGGGATCGCTTACAGAGGCTTCCGAGTGGTACGCCGGATCGGGATCGTTCAGATTGTTGATGCTAGGCATGCCGTTCACGAAGAGCGTCAGGTATCCGGAAAGGCTGAAGTTCTTACGGATATCGACGGTCGTCGTCGTCGTCGCGGCGACGGTGAGATTCGTCGTCCCGGGCTGGGTGTCGATGGCCGTGGAGCTTACATGCGCGACCGCCCCCGAGAGGTTGAACCCGCTGGCCCGGAAATAGTTCGTGGCATGGTACTCGATGCTGTACCGCCCGCGGGAGCTCCGGATCACCGTGTCCGACAGACCGCCCTGCCCCGCGGGATTGGAGATCCTAGTGATGTACGGCACCACGTCCACGGCAAGGTCCCCGGAGGAGGGGTTGCCCCCCGAGGGTCCCGCGTCGTAGGCCGTGAAGGTCACGGTTACGTTCGGGGCGGTCACGGTGGAGAGGGCCGCGGAGTTCCAGGCGAACTTCCAGTTGAGCACGTGACCGTAGGTCTCCGTCACCGCCTGGCTGCCGGCCTCCGCCTCGAAACCCCAGTCCGAGGTCCCCGCGGCCACGTCGGCCAGGGTACGGCCCGCCGAGGCCGCCGACAGGGCCGATCCGTCCCAGAGGGCGATGTCGAAGGCGGCTCCCCCGTTGTACCCGGGGATCCGGGCCGTGATTCGGGCGATCCTCTGGTTGTCCGCCGCCTTGCCCAGGAACACGACCTTTCCGCTGATGTCCGCGTCGCCGTCCCCGGAATGCAGGGCGTACTGCGCGTATCCGTGTTTCACCAGGGAAGTTCCGCTGCCGGTGGTGACGAGGTTCTCCGTGTAGTCGTCCACATCTTTCAACGTCTTGTCTGCGTCGGAGAAGCTGGCCGGGGACGAGTATTCGCGGCCGACGGGCGCGGCCGCGATGACCGGCGCTATATCGTCCACATTGTCGATATTGAGCCCTACTACGACCGCGTCGGCCAGCTGATCCGCCTCCGTTCCCGCGGCTACGGTCGTGTCGTACACCTTCACCACGAAGCGCGCACCGTTGGCCGTGACCGTATCGGGCATGGCCGTGAAATCGTCCAGGGTCAGGGCCGCGGAGGTATACGGCGCGATGTTCTTCTGGGCGATCGTATATACCGTCGCGGTTCCGGTCCCGGTCCCCGGGCTTCCGGCCACGAAGGTCGTACCCGCCAGATTGTCCGGGGCGCCCAGGAGGGTCCAGTTGGTGGTTCCGGCGGTCTCGATCGTATAGACGCTCCCGGGAACCAGCGCCGCCGCCCCGACGGAGGCCGTGCCGGTCACATAGCCGATGGAGTAGCGGTTCGGAAGATTCCCGCCCGACGTCTCGACCTCGAAGGCCAGGCGCTCGTTGCGGACCGTGAAGTTCGTCGTCCCGTAAGCCGCCGCGATCCGGCGGCTCTCCCCGGAGGCGATGTCCCCGACCGTCCCGTCGCCGTCCACGTCGGTTCCGATGACGATCCCGGTGATCCGGGGCGCGTTGTTCCGGATGTAGATCCCCTGGACGTACCGGGTCGCGTTCCCGGCCCGGTCGATGACGACGTAGTGCAGGTCCATGGGACCGTCGCCCAGCTGGGTCGTGTCGTATACGGCGTACCAGTTCTTGTAGATCCCGTCGTCGGTGAAGCCTTCAATATATCCGCTGCCGTCCACATCCGAGGTCACCTCGTTGCCGTCGATGACGATTCCCGACGCGGCGTCCGCCGGGAAGACGACGGTCTGGAGGGTTCCGCCCGCGGTCATGTCCTTGAGGGTGCGGGTGGTGCCGTTGAAAACCCCTCCGTCGGGGGCGATGTACGCTCCGTTCTTGTAGAAGTAGACCACGACCCGGTCGATGCCCTGGATGCTTCCCGAACCGACCCCGGAATCCCAGGCCCGGCCCTGGATGTAGTAATTCGCCGTGGAGGCTCTCGCGGAGGAGCTGTACTCCCCGAAGGGGAAGTAGTTGTCGATCTGGATGTTCAGGCTCGCCTGGGTCAGGTACGGCGTGGGAGTCGCATTGTCCGTGGCCTGGAGGTCCAGGGAGAAGAAGCCCGTGGTGTCCGCGTACTGTCCGGCGTTGACGGTCGTCGAGTCGATCTCGATCTCAACCTCGTACTGGAAGTATTGGTTGGTGGGATCCGCCAGGGGCCCGGTAGCCTCGTAGGCGGTGCCGGTACCTGTTCCCGCCCCCTCGGCAAGGAACGAGATCCCGACGGTATTGCTGCTGGCCCCGATCGCCATGAAGTTCGTCGTGCCGATCGAGGTGATCAGGTACTTCCGCCCGACCTCGAAGGCCCCGGCGGTCCGTTCCGTCGGCGGGGTCGTGTACGCGGGATCGGCCAGTATGTTCGTGAAGACCGTCTGGCCTTCCCGGCGCCACTTGATGCTGGCGATGCCGCCCTCGTCCCGTACGCTCGCCCGGACCGAGAAGACCCCCGCCGCCCGGACGCCCGCCGCGTACTCGACCTCCGAACCGTTCCGGAACACCCGTACGTCCTGGATGACCGGCACACCGCTGTCGAACTTGACGTTCAGCTCGACCGTGTCCCCCGTTATGCCCGGGGTCACCCCGTAATCCTTGGAGTCGTAGGCCCGTACCTGGATCCGGACGTCCCGGATCGTTCCGGCCGCGGGGTTCAATTCCCCGGAGGTGTTTATGTTCTTGAACCAGTTTACCTGGGTTCCCTGGTTCACCAGGGTGGCGGGCTCCCAAGCTTCGAAGGAGGTTCCCGTACCGGTAGGGTCAACCCGCACTTCGACGCTCCGCACCCAGTCGTCGTCGGATGCGTACCCGGACACGCGGACTTCGCCGCCGACGATCTGGTCGTTCATCGGGCTGATGACGGTCACTTCCGGCGCGTCCATGTCGGGATCCACCAGGAGCCGGTAGGACAGCTCCTCCGCGGCGTTGCCCGCCACGTCCGTGACCCGGACCTGGAACGGCAGGGCCCAGACGTTCGTCCCCGAGGCGGGAAGACCGGTCAGCGGGTCGACCTCCGTCACGTCCGAGGTGTTGGCGTAGGTGTTGATGTTCGAGAAGGTGTAGCTCCAGCTGTAGAGCCCTCCCCCCAACCCCGCGGTCTGCCAGGTGGTCGCACCGTTCCCGATCCGGTATTGGACCAGGGCCACGGCGTTGTCGTCCGAGGAAGTGCCCCGGATGGTCACGAGCCCGTTGACCCGGCTTCCGTTCGGGGGCTCGCTGACGGAGATGACCGGGGGAGCGCTGTCGAAGCTGAACTCCCGGGTCAGCTGGCTTTTCCGGCCGGCCCCGTCCTCCGCCTCCACGTACACCGTATACGATCCGGCGGCAAGCCCGCCGGTCGGGACCGTCACCGTCCAGGTGGCGTACCCGTTCGAAGTCACCGCGGATGTCACCGTCCCGGAAGAGAAGTCCCCGTCCCCGACCTTGGCCCGCACGGACGCCACGGTGTTCAGGTCCGAGGCCGTGCCGCTGACGGGAAAATCGACCCGTTGGAAGAGACCGCCGGGGTTCAGGGTCAGGGACGGGTTGTTCCGGTCGATCCGGAATTCCACGGCCGCGGTCGTACGGACGTTCGCGTCCGGCGACGCCCGGTCGGAAGCCCGGACCGCGATCCGGTACCTCCCGTCGGCCAGGTTGAGGCCCGCCGTTCCCAGGTCCTTGGACCAGGAGACGACGGTTTGGCCTCCCGCAGCCCCCAAGGAAGTCCAGTCCTGCACCAGGATCCAGACGGTCCCGGCGTAATCGTAGCGCTCCACCCGACTTTCCATGGAGGCGACGCCGTACGAGTCGGAGAGGCCGCCCTGGACACGGGGTTGACTGTCCTGCAGGACGGTCGTGCCGCCGAGGTCCAGGTTGTTAAAGGCCGCCTCCGGCCCCGTCGTGTCCTTCGTGAATGTCCACGTCACCTGGGACGTACGTCCCGCGGAATCCGCGGCCGTCAAGGTAATCGTGCCGCCCCCGTCGGACAGGGCGTCGAAGTCCGCCTTTGCCACGGGGTAACTCCAGACGCTCGTGCCGCCCGCGACGGCCCCGGTGATGTCCGTCTCCGGCCCCGACCCCAGCTTGGCGCTGACCGAGACGAGGTTGGCGTCCTGGGCGGTCCCGGAAAGGGTGAACGCGGGACCCGCCGCGACGACTCCGTAGATCCCTCCGGAAACCGGCGTCGAGATGTTGATGACCGGAAGCGCCCGGTCCAGACGGAAGGCCACGTCCTCCTTGGTTCGGAGGTTCCCGACCGAGTCCAGGATCCGGATGTCTATGGTATGACTGCCGTCCGCCAGGGCATCCACGGGCACGGCCCAGGTGACGGACTTGCCGCTCCCCGTGACCGCCGCGGAGTTCCACGGATCCGTATCCAGGGAGGAGTCGAGCCGATACTCGAAGTTCGCGGCGATGTCGGAGTACTCGTCCGAGAAGGCGCCCCTCAGGACCGGGGAGGTCTCGGTTACGATGGTATTTCCCCCCTCCACGATGGAGGTGAAGGATATCGCCGGTCCCGAAGTATCCTTGTAGAACACACGCTGCACCGTTTGGCTTCGGCCCACCCGGTCCACCGCTTCCACGGAGATCGTATGGGGGCCTTCGGCGAGGGCGTCGAATTCCGCACCCGGAAGGTCGTAGGACCAGGTCTTGGTCTCCCCGGCTCCGACCGCCGCCGCGTTGACCTGCGGCCCGCCGTCGAGGCTCAGGCGCAGGGTGTCCAGGTTCTGTTCCACCACTTCCCCGGAGACCGTGAAGGTGACCCTGCGGGCCGAGGCCGCTGCGGGCACCGCGATGGAGGCCACGGGAGGAAGGGTGTCGAGGGTGAACGACACGTCGGGGGATGCTCCCGAAACCGCGGGATCGCCCCCGAGTTTGGCGGCCGCGTCGTCGTCGGCCCGGGCCCTCACCTGCTTGGGTCCGTCCACCCCGATTCCGATCGGAAGGACATAAGTGAAGGACACTTCCCGTCCGGTCCCCGTGACCGTGGCGGAAACCCAGGCGCTCCACGCGCTTCCGTCGTGGTAGCTCACCTGGACCGTGGCCGGGGCCACGCCGTCGTCGTCCGTAACCGTACCCCGCACCGTATACCCGGCGCCCACGAAGGCGCCCGAGCCGGGATAGGTCAGGGTCACCGCGGGGATGTCCGTGTACTGCTCCACCGTGACGGCCCGGGTCGTCTGGGTGTCGTTGAGAGCCCGGTCCCTTGCCGTCACGTACAGGACATAGTCCGTCGAATCGGACAGGCTCGTCGTATTCACCGTGGCCGAGTACGGAGCCGCCCCGAAGGCGGTGCCGCCGGCGGCGTCGTAATCCGCCGGAGCGGGGTCCGCGGCCGGCAGAAGCCACCACTTGACCCCGGTCAGCCCGTTCCCGTCCGAGGCGGAGGCGGTGAAACGGATCGTGCCGTTCACGTAATCGGTTCCGCTTATCGAAAGCACCGGGGTGAGGCTGACGATCTCCGCGAGGGGCCCCGCGGTATCCACGACGACGCTGCGGGTCAGGGTCGCGGTCTTGCCTACGACGTCCGTCACGGTGATGACGTACTCGTAGATGCCGTCGGACAGTCCGGGACCGCCCACCGTCTCATTGACCGTGACGGGCTGGCTCGAGGTCGAGTAGTCCCCGTTGAAGATCTGGGTGCCGTTCCGACTCACCCGGACGTTGGTCAGGGCGTTGCTGTCGTAGGCCGTGAAGGAGAAGGAGAAGTCCCCCTTGGCGTAGCCGGTGCCTCCGACGGTGTTGACGGTTCCCGCCCCGAACCCGAAGGCTTGGACCTCCGGCGGCGCCTGGTCCAGGTTGAAGGCCGCGGTGGCCGGGGCGGGGCTCCAGTTGCCCGCCGAGTCCCGGGCGACGACATGGAGCATCCGAGGGCCTTCCTCGGAGGGCAGGAAGCTGAGAGCCGCAGTCCAGGAGGCGGCGCCCGACGCGGCGGTCCATGCCAGGTAATCCGCGGGCGGCAGGGCCGGGGGTACGGTCACGGCGTACCGTGTTTCGGCTATGGGGCTCACGTCGCCGAAATCCGCGGCGGTGCCGCTCGCGGACAGGGCGGTGCCCTGGACGGCGGCACCCGGCGTCGGGGCGGTTATGGTCACGTCCGGCCCCGTGAGGTCCACGGTGATCGTCCGCCCGAGGACAGAGGTCTTTCCCGCGGCGTCCGTGACGGTCAGGGCGTAGGCGTAGACCCCGTCCGCCAGGAGGAAGTCCGCCGGGGATGCGGGGTCCCGGGGGAGGTCGGCGATCGACCAGGCCTGGGAGGTGCCCGTCACGGATCCGCCCTGCAGCACCACCGCGGGGTCCGTGCCCTTGGCCTGGGTGACGGTCAGGCTCGCGAGGGCGTTGGAGTCCGTCAGGAGCCCGCCCAGGCTGAAGGCCGCGTTGCGTCCCGCGCTCGCCGTACCCACGGCCGTTTCCGTGATACCAGGGATGGCCTGGTCGATTCCGAAGGTCCGGACCGCGGATACGCTCCAGTTGCCGGCGGCGTCCCGGGACCGGGCATGGATCGATTTACGGCCCTCCCCCAGGGCGGAAAGGTTCAAGGAGCCGTTCCAACTCGTCGTTCCCGAGGCCAGGGTCCAGGTTCCCGCATCCGCGGGCGGGGAGGCTCCCTCGTCGCCGACCCAGAACCGGACCTGGGATATGGAGCTGGTCGCGTCGGATGACGTACCCTGGACGGAGTCCGAGGCTCCCGATAGCCAGGCGTCCGCCGCGGGCAGGGAGACGACCGCGGTCGGAGCCGCCGTGTCCACGGTGAAGGCGAAGGAAGCCGTGGAGAGCTTCCCGAACCGGTCCCGGGCTCGGAGGGAGACCGAACGGGGACCTTCGTAGGAACCGCCGAAGAGAGCCGACGGCCCTCCCCCCACGGCTACGGACCACGCGTGGGTCCCGGGATCGACCGGCACCTGGACCCAAGTCCCCGGCGCCTCGGGGAAGGCTACCTCGATGTACTCGTCCGACCCTCCCGGAGTAACCGTGGCCAGGCCGTTCGCGTCCGCCGCTGTGCCGGAAAGGGTGAAGGATGCCCTCTGGAAGGTCCCCGCCCCGGGGGAATCGACGGAGATCGCGGGCGGGGAAGTGTCGATCACGAAGTACACGGGACCGATCGAGGCGGAGGCCGAGGGCTGCCCGCTCTTGACGGAGGCGTCGTCGCCGAACTCGAGCTCGAAGTAGTGGACTCCCTGCCCCAGGGAATCCACGTTGTGGGAGAAGGAAACGCTGCGCCCCGGAAGCCCCAGGGAATCGAGGGTTCCCACGGGCGTCCCGTTCAGGCTCAGGGTCACGGAGGAGACGTCGACCCGGTCGTCGTCCGAGAGGATGCCCCGGATTCGGGCGTTGGTATCCAGGAGGTTCACCCCTCCGACTCCGGCCCCGGCCGCCGTGGTGACGGAGGTGTCGATGTCCGTGAGCTCCGCCGTAGGGATATCCGTCCCCTGGCTGACCGAGAGGACGCGGCTGATCCGGGTGTCGTTCCGGGCCCGGTCCCGGGAGATGATGTAGAACGTGTACTCGGTGCCGTCCAGCAGGGATGTGGAATCCAGGGAAAGGGACGGGGTCGAGGTGGCGAACGCGGTTCCCCCGGGGCTGTCGTAGTCCGCGGGGGCAGAATCTGCGGACGGAAGCATCCACCATTTGCTGCCCAGCACGGCATTCGCATCCGTCGCCAGGGCGTTGATCTGGATCACTCCGTTCACGTATTCCACGGGGTTGCCGGGATCGGAATCGTCCACCACCGTGGGCGAAAGGTTCGTAATCTCCACGCTGGGCGGGGTGGCGTCCACGATGACGGTCTTGTAGTAGGTCGCGACGCTCCCGGTGGCGCTGACCGCCTCGATGCGGAACTCGTAGGTCCCGTCGTCAGACCCGTCGGGCGCCACGGCAAGGACCGGACTGTCCAGGGTGCGGGTCGGGGATCCCAGGTCATCCGCGGCCCAGATGACGGGATCCGTCGATCCGCCCTCCGGGGTCCGGTGGAGGGTCACGACGTCGATCCCGTTGGGGTGATTCGCGGTCACGCGGAAGGAGAAAGCTTCCCCCGCGTAGGTACCCCCGGCCACGACGTTCACGTCCCCGGAGGTGAAGGCCAGGTTTATGACGGGAAGGACATCCCCGCTGATGACCTTCACTTTATACGGATCCTGGGCCGGGGGCGGAACGATCGTCTCGCCGCCGCTGACGTCCACCGCCCGGAGCCTCAGGTTGAAGATCCCGACCTCGTCGGGATGCGCGTCGGAAAGACGGTACCGGAAGTCGGTCGTCTTCTTGACCTCGGTCACGCCGATGCCGTCGTCCCAGTCCGGCTCGGAATCCGTCTCCTTCCAGAACTTCATCTGCGGGTATCCGACCGCCACTCCCTGCAGGTCCGTCACGATGCCGATGACGACGCCGTTCATGGCGATTTCCGGCGGCAGGAGCGGATCGTACGTAGCGGGATTGATCGCGGGCACCTGGATCTCTATCTGGGGCGGGAGATTGTCGATGGTGAAGACCAAATCCTCCGTATCCGTGCGTTTTCCCGCCTCGTCGATCGCGCGAAGCCGGATCCGGAAGGACCCGTTTGGGTACGACGTGGTGTCCAGGTCATGGCGCCATACCTTGGTCGAGTCGTCGTAGGAGGTCACGTCGTTCCAGGAGGCCCCTCCGTTGAAGGAAATCCGGACCGCGGAGATCTTCTGGTCGTCCGTGGCGGAACCGGAAAAAACGACCTGATCCTGGAGGTACTCTCCCGGAAGGTGGCTGGCAAGGCTGATCGACGGAGCCGAGATATCGATCTTCTCCCCCAAGCCCGGGGAAAAGGGATTCCGACAACCCCCGAACAGGAACAGCAGTATCGTAAAGATATGGAGTACGTACGGGAAACGGCTCTTGTTCGACCTCATCGCGCACCTCTACCCGGAATCATTATCGGACGCTTTCCTATATAGCCGTTATACATATCGCACGCCTCCGGGCGGGCGGCGTGCCGTGCCCCCAGCGGGGAGCCATTTCGTGCTCAAATAATCACAAGCAGGTTTCATGCCAAAAAACACCGCTCGACCTCGGAGAACTAAGTATCTACTATATAATAAAATGGCGTAAAAACCCGGGACCTCCGGCGTCCGACCGCCTGAAAGCCTTCCGGAAGAGGGTCAGGTCTCGACGCATCCGTCGAACGATTCGACCCGAATGTCGAATCGCCCTGGCACTACGGGACGGACGGGCCGATACTTGGAGGCATGGAAGGCACCCGGTTCTGCGTCCTCGCGGTGGACGACGACTTCACCCTGCTGGAACGGATCAAGGCCATCGTCGGCCGGATCGAGTATCCCCGCATCGAACTGCATACGGCGGAGACGGTGCGGGGCGCCCTCGAGGTCCTGGAATCCCGGGCGATCGACCTGGTCCTGTCGGACTACCGGCTGCCCGACGGGAACGGCCTGGACGTTCTTAAAAGCGTCAAGCGCTCCAACCCGACCGTATCCGTCGTCATCATGACCGCCTTCGAGGATACCCGGGACGCGGTCAGCATCCTGAAGGCCGGGGGCGAGGATTACCTGGTCAAGCCCGTCACCACCGAGGCCCTGGAGCACCTGTTCATCCGGGTGTTCGAGAAATCCCTCATCGAGCACGAGAACGACGAGTTGACTCCCTTCCTGGGTTCCGAACTCGGGGACGTGCCCTTCATCCACGCCGACGGCCGGATGAGGGAAGTCCTGAACACGGTCTCCCGATCCCGGGACAGCTCCGCCACGGTGCTGATCACCGGGGAGAGCGGCACCGGCAAGGAGCTGATCGCCCGGCTGATCCACAACTCCAGCGCACGCCGCGACAGGCCCTTCGTCACCGTCAACATAGCCGCCCTCCCGGAAACCCTCATGGAGAGCGAGCTCTTCGGCCACGTGAAAGGCGCGTTCACGGGGGCCGACCAGGCCCGGGAGGGCCGCTTCGCCGAGGGGGACGGCGGCAGCCTCTTCATCGACGAGGTGGGGGACATCCCGATGTCCATCCAGGTGAAGCTCCTCCGGGCCCTCCAGTTCGGGCAGATCCAGCGGGTCGGCGAGAACGCGACGAGGACCCTGGACGTACGCATCATCGCCGCGACCAACCGGGACCTGCGGAAACTGGTGGAGCGGGGCCAGTTCCGGTCCGACCTGTATTGGCGGCTGAACGTGATTCCCATCGAGATACCGCCCCTCCGGGAGCGGAGGGAAGATATCGCCGCCCTGGCCGCATGGTTCACGGACAAGTTCGCGAGGGAATACGGCAAGACCGTTCGGGGCATAAGCCGGGAAGCCCTGGCGGCCCTCCTTCGGCATCCCTTCCCGGGCAACGTGCGGGAACTCGAGAACACCCTTGAACGGGCCGTGTTGATGACGCGACGCGAGATCCTGACCCTGGAGGACATCCGGCTGGAATCCCCCGAGGAGGCCCCGGATTCCCCGGGAGAGCCGTCCGGAGTGTCGGTGCCGACGGTCGGCACCTACGACGAGCTCGTCGGCCGCTTCGAACTGGACCTGATCACCCGGGCCCTGGACGCGGCCGGGGGCAACCAGAGCGAGGCGGCCCGCGCCCTGGGCATCGGCGAGCGGCGCCTGCGGTCCAGGCTCAAGCTGCTGCGGGGGAGCCCGGAACCCGGACCGTCGTCCTACCTGGGTACGGATCCGTCTCGGGTTACATAGATTTCCGCGGTATTCCGTCGCGGCCTGTTCCTCCTATTTCGAATACCGTTCACGGTCCACGGTTTCCTTTATATTATTGTTTTTATAATCTTTTTTCCGTACCTTTATACGAATGAAACCTGGCCCCAATGGGGCCGAATCCCTTCGATGGAGGTTCCCATGAAATCCCCCTCCCGACCTGCGGCGGTATCGCTCCTCACCATAGCCTTGCTCCTCCTGGCCGTTCTCCCCCTAGCCGCCCAGACCAAGAAGCCCGTCCAGACCAACGCCTCCTTCACAGCCGCGGACGGAACCAAACTCTCCGCGTATCTTGCCCTCCCCCCCGGCTCCGGCAGGCATCCCGGAGTCATCATGGTCCACGAGTGGTGGGGCCTCTCAGGCGACATCGCGGCCATGGCGGACCGTCTGGCCAAGGAAGGGTTCGCCGTGCTGGCCGTGGACGCCTACCGGGGCAAACTAGCCCAGACGCCCGCGGAGGCGGGGGCCCTGCGGAACGGCACTCCCCCCGCCCAGATCGCCGCGGACCTGGACGCGGCCTACGAGTGGTTGACCCGGCATCCCCGGGTGGACGGCTCCCGCATGGGTACGTTGGGATTCTGCTTCGGCGGGGCCCAGGCGATGTTCCTGGGGACCCGACAGCCCGGGCTCGGCGCCGTGGTGACCCTCTACGGCTCGGGCCTCATCCAGCAGGAGTCCGCCCTGGGCGAGCTCGGACGGAAGGGCGCCGTGCTGGGGATCTTCGGCGACGCGGACGCCAGCATCCCTCCCGCCCAGAGGCAGGCCTTCAAGGATGCCCTGGCCGCCCGCAAGGCCCGGTACGCCGAGTCGGTGTACACCGGCGTCGGACACGCCTTCGTCAAGGACGAGAACGTGGATTCCCCGGGTCCGGCCCGCCAGGCCTGGAGGCAGACCATCGCCTTCCTGCAGGACGAGTTGGGAGTGAAGTAAACGGTGGACAGTGGACAGTGGACGGAAGCGACTGAAGTGTGCGGCGGCGCGTAGGCCCTGCGGACTTCCGCGAACAAGCGGCCGACTCCGAAAAAGGCTCCTGATCCGAGATCATATTTTGAAAGGCTCCTCCGCGGGGTATACTCCTTGCGGAGGAGTCTCCCATGAACGGTATGTACCGCTTTCGCCTGGGCATGATCGTGCTGCTGGCCTTGATCATCGTACCCCTCGCCGCCCAATCCCCGTCACCCCGGATCCTCTTCGTCTACGACGAGGTGAACGAGCAGACCGAGCCCTACATCGCCCGGTTCCGGGGCGCCTTCACCGCCTACGGCCTGCCCTTCGACGAGGCGGCGGCCGGAGAGCTCAAATCCCGGGACCTCTCCCGGTACGACGTGCTGGTTGTTCACGGCATAGTCCAGGCCTTCAACGCGAAGTCCCCCATCCGGGACTGGCTCAAGACCAAGCCCGCGGTGACCGGCAAACGCGTCTATCTCTTCGTAACCGCCAACCGCTGGTTCCTGGACAACCTGTTCCGGGATCTGACGGGCCTGTTGGAGAAGTCCGGCGCCAAGCCCGTGGACGCCGTCTCCATGGCCACCAAGGATACGGACGACGCGACGGAGAAGGCGGCGGTCGAGGCTTTCGTGGGGAAGGTGCGGTAGCGTCCGTTCCTCTCGGCGTGCGCCCTTCGAATCCTGTGCGCCCAAAATAAACAACCCCGGCTGACGCCGGGGGTCTTCCACTCTGAGCCGCACTGGATTCGCCCTGCGCTCGCAGCCTTACGCCGCTTCGCGTCGTTTGCCGATGGGAATGGATTGTCGTGGTCGCTTGCGCGACCCCGGCATCCTGCCCGCTCGCTCCGGGCCGCGCCGGGCCGCTGGCGGCGCCATACGATGCTTCGCATCGTTTTACGAAAGGACGGATTTATATGCGCGCTATCGCGCGCCACGTAATCCCTGGCGCCTCTTCCTCGCTACCGCTCGGCACGGACCGGCGATCGAATCCGGTGCGGGATAAAAAACAGCGCCCCGGTTGCACCGGGGCGCTGTTTTTTGAGCCGCACTGGATTCGAACCAGTGACCCACGCCTTAAAAGGGCGTTGCTCTACCTACTGAGCTAGCGGCCCGAAACGGGCTTTTAGACTATAGGAAGGTGCCGGGGAGTGTCAACGCGGGGGCTCTCGGAGGTCCGAAATCCGGGACCGCATCAATACCGGAAATCGATGGCGAAGTCCAGGTTGAACACCGGGCGCTGGCCGGGCTCGAATCCCAATTCCTTCCCGTACATCGCAAGGCTCAAGTCGAAGAATTGGAGATCCAGACCGAACCCCGCGGAGGGCAGGGCGTCCCGGAGTCCGGCCCTAAGGCTCAGGATCTCCAGCATGACGACCTCCGCGCCCAGGCTGAGTTCCAGGATCGGGTTGCGGTCCAGGATCCGGAAGAGGCCCCAGATGTTGCGGTAATCCGCAAGGAGGGTCAACTCGCTCCCGGACCGGGCCAGGAAGAGCCACCTCGGGCTCCAACGGAATCCCAGGGACAGGTCGATGGGCATGAGGTCCGTGGCCGTCGAGATCTGGCTGGCCGTGGGATTGGCCTTGAATCCGTTATAACTCGTGTAGGACGAGGCGATGTACGGCGTGAAGGCGTCCCGGGCGCTCAGGGCCAGGGCGTAGTCCCCGAAGGTCCACGTGGCACCCAGGTCCACCCCCAAACCGGTCACGATGTTGAAGGGTATTCCCCCGAATATGTCGTTGAAGGCGGTGGAAACGTCCGTCAAGGCGCCGGACCAGGCGAACTCGTTCCGGAGGAAGCCTTTCAGGGCGATGCCGAAGTCGAGGAGGTTCCCCTCCCCCAGATCGAAGCGCTTGGCGTATCCGCCGGTCAGGAGGAGCTCCTCCCCGAAGGTCAGGAACGCGCTTGTAACCGAGGGCGCGTTTACGATCACGTAGGTCCGGTTGAAGATCCCGATCCCCAGGCCCTTGCCCACGTAGCCCAGGGCGATGGGAGTGGCCAGGTCCATGGACGTATAGAGCCGCCCCGCCGGGTCCAGGAGGCTGGTCAGGTTGGAGAGGATGTCCGTGCCGCCCAGGGCCATGTTGGCTATATCGAAGATGGGACCCGCGGCGTTCAAGGCGATCCGGGAGTACATCCACTCGCCCTCCGCGGACGCCAAGCCCGCGGGATTCGTGAAGAGCGAGTCGAATCCGGCGAGGTCCGCCGCGTGGAGGCCGCCTATCGCGGCCCGCCTGGGGGATACGGGGACTCCGGGCGAAACGGTCTGGGCGGAAAGGGGGAGGATCGGGAGAACCAGGGCGAAAAGAACGATGATTGCCGGGTCTTTTTTCACTTCGTCCCTCTCATTCTGTCAGAGCCAGCCGTTTGCCAGCGACACCAGGTCGTTCGTCGGATCCAAGGCGGTCGCAAGGTCCAACATGCTCAGCGCGAGCTGGTAGTCGGGGTCGGTGGTAGTCAACGAAGCCGTTCCGTCGATCAGGGTGTCCAGGGTCGCGCCGTCCACGGTCGCCTGCTGGACCAGGAGCGCCGCGGCGGCGAAGGCCAGATCCTCGGCCGTGACTCCCAGGGCCGCTAGGGCCGTGACGTCCGCCGGGACGGCGTCATCGTAGTTCGTCGCCAGGAAGGTGAACACGTCGAAGCCGTCGGCGGACACTCCCACGGACCCGAGAATCGCGGCCACGGTATCGTAGTCCGCCGGGTCGATGGTCCCCGTCTCGATGATGCTCGTCCCCACGGCGGCCAGCACCTCCCCGAAGGCCTCTCCGACCCCGGACGCCAGCACCGCCGTGTCCACAGCCGCCTCGACGAGGGCGTCCGAAGGCGTGCCGGCCAGGAAATCCGCCATCTGGGGAAGCAGGGCCCGGGCGAGGTCCGTGTCACAGTTGACGATCGCCTGGTCCGC
>CALMRC010000042.1 GCA_937873275.1 uncultured Spirochaetota bacterium | reverse complement strand
AAAAGGCGATATGTTCGAGGACGTGTTCGGAATCAAGGCGGTCCTCGCATGAGTCGTGAGCGGTACTTCAATCGCGAGCTTTCGTGGCTCGAGTTCAACAACCGGGTCCTGGAGGAGGGGTTGGACCCCTCCAACCCGCCCCTGGAGCGGCTGAAATTCCTGTCCATCGTCTCCTCCAACCTGGACGAGTTCTTCATGGTGCGGGTGGCCGGCATCAAGGCGCAGATCCGGGACCGGGACGAGACCCGGGATCCCTCGGGGCTCTCCCCGGAGGAACAGCTCGCGGCCGCCGCGGCCCGGGTCCGGGACATCCAGGTCCGGCAGTACCGGTGTCTCCTGGAGGACATCCTCCCCGCCCTGGCGGCGGAGGGGCTCTGCGTGGTGCGCCCCGCGGAATGGACGGGCCCGGAGCTCCGGTGGCTGGAGTCCTGGTTCGCCCGGAACATCCTGCCCGTACTGACCCCCCTGCGGATGGACGACGGGGAGGGTGTGCCCGCCACGGGCAACCTCCGCATGCACGCCGCCTTTCTCCTGGAACCCCTGGAACCGGCCCCGGGCGGACCGGACGCTCCGGCCGGGGATTCCGCCCTGCCGCCGGGAAATTCGGGATTCCCCGCGGTGGATCGGGACGGACGACCGCGGCTGGTGATGGTCACGGTCCCCCCGAACCTGGACCGCTTCGTCCCCGTCCCCTCGGATTCCGGCCGCACCCACCTGGCCCTCCTGGACGAAGTGATCCTGACCCTGGGACACGCCCTCTTCCCGGGCTTCCGGGTCCTGGAGCGGAACCTCTTCAAGGTTGCCCGGGACGCGGCCATCGGGGTGGACGAGGGCCGGGACGACGACTTCGTGGCCGCCATGGAGGAGGTCCTGGCGAACCGGCAGAATTCCTGGCCCGTGCGGATCACCCTGGGGAAGGACACCCCCCTCCTCCGGGAACGGCTCCAGGAGGTCCTGGGACTCTCGGACCTGGACGTATACGAGCTGGACGGTCCCATCGACCTTCGCTCCTTCATGGAGCTCGCGACCATGAAGGGCTTCGACCGCCTACGGTTCCCGCCCCGCAAGCCCGTGGCGGGCTACGAGTTTTCCGAGGACAATTCCATCTTCGACCAGATCCGCAAGGGGGATATCCTCCTCCACGTGCCCTACGAGTCCTTCGCCCCGGTGGAGGAGTTCGTCCGGGCCGCCGCGGACGATCCGAACGTCCTGGCGATCAAGATGACCCTGTACCGGACCTCCGGGGAATCCCCCCTGGTGCGATCCCTGACCCGGGCCGCCGGCAAGGGTAAGCAGGTCACGGTCCTGGTGGAGCTCAAGGCCCGGTTCGACGAGGCCAAGAACATCGAGTGGGCCTCCAGCCTGGAACAGGCGGGGGCGGTGGTGGTCTACGGGGTGGCCCGGCTCAAGGTCCATGCCAAGGCCTGTCTGGTGGTCCGGAGGGAGGAGGACGGGTCCATCCTGCGGTACGTCCACCTGTCCACGGGCAACTACAACGACAAGACCGCCCGGCTTTACTCGGACCTTTCCTTCTTCTCCGTGAACGAGACCCTCTGCCGGGAGACCGGGATCTTCTTCAACATGTTGACCGGCCTTTCCGCGGTGGAGGAGCTCCGGACCCTGGCCATGGCCCCCTTCAGCCTCAAGCGGCGGATCATCTCCATGATCGACCGGGAAGCGGACTGGAGCTCTCCGGAGACCCCCGGGATGATCATGGCCAAGATGAACTCCCTCTGCGACCCCGACGTGGTCGCCGCCCTCTACCGGGCTTCCCGGAAGGGAGTCCGGATCCTCCTCAACGTCCGGGGGATCTGCATCCTGGTCCCCGGGGTCGAGGGGCTCTCGGAGTCCATCACGGTCGTCTCCGTGGTGGGCCGCTTCCTGGAGCATTCCCGGATCTTCTATTTCCGGAACGGGGGAGCCGAGGAGCTCTACCTTTCCTCCGCGGACTGGATGCCCCGGAACCTGGAACGCCGGATCGAGCTGATGTTCCCGGTGGCGGATCCCGCGGCCCGGGACCGGGTGCTCTCCATCCTGCAGGCCTATTTCCGGGATACCGTCAAGGCCCGGGTCCTCCTGCCCTCGGGGGAATGGGAACGCAGGAATCCCGAGTCCGACCGGGAAGCCTTCTCGGCCCAGGACTGGTTCTGGGATTCCGAGCGGAATCGCTTCCGGGAAGAGACCGAGACGGAGGAGCGGGTGCTGACGGTGCGAAGGCGCGCCCCCTAATCGACGCGGCGGCCTTCCCCTCCTCTTCCCCATCCGGGATTCGTCCGATACTATATACACTGCGGCGGCCGCGAGCCTTCGCCGGTCCGGACCCGGCCGCGAGCCTTCACCGGATCGAAACTCCACCTTCCCCGGGAGCACGTACCGCATGCGCCTTCTCTCCCCCCGAACCCCGATAGCCCTCGTCCTTGCCGCCCTCCTGGCCTCCGCCCTGTCCGCTCAGAATCTCGCGGGCTTCGACACGGGTCTGTACCGGCTGGAGCGGGACGGGTCCGCCCGCCCCCTCTGGCTGGGGGGGGAGGTCAAGAAGATCCTCTCCACCGAGGCCGGCTGGTTTCTCCTGGGCTCCCGGGGCGTCGTATACAGCCGGGACCTCGCGACCTTCGAGGAGCGGAACCGGGGACTCCCGGTCAAGACGGTCAAGCGCTACGACAAAGGGGTGAAGAGCTTCCAGTACGAGATCCAGGACCTCAAGGACCTGGAGGTCGATCCCTACGACCCGAAGACCCTGGTCACCTGCACCAAGGACGCCGTGTACCTGACCCGGGACGGGGGCCTTACCTGGACCGCCCTTCCCGCGGCGCCCTCCTGGACCACGGGTCTCAAGGCCGCCGCGGTCGTCTCCGGGGCGGAAAACCTGGTCTTCGCCTCCCACCCCATCCGGGGAGTCTACGTGCGGCCCCTGGGAAATCCCGGGGCCCCCTGGACGGAGGTATCCGGGCTGGACCGGTCCGCGGGATCCGCGAGCCCGGACGAGGTCTCCGACATCGTGGCCGCCAAGAGCCCCGAGGGTGCCCGGATCTGGGCCGCCAACTCCTTCCTGCCCCGCCTGTACCGCTGGGATTCCGCCAAGCGGGCGTTCACGACCGCCCACGGGGACGATCGTGAATTCGCCTGCTTCGAGAGTCTCCAGATTCGGGAGGACGGGATCCTGTACGTGACGGACGGAGAGGTCTACCGTTACGATCCCCGCTCGGGCCGGCACGAGGCGGAGCCCGTAGCCCTGCGGGCCGTCCTGGCGGCCTCCCGGAGCCAGCAGGGCCAGCTGGAGTCCTTCCACGGGGTCGACTCCTCGGGTCGCCCGGTCCGGCTCTCGGAACTCTGGCTGGCGGCCTTCAAGGACCGCAAACCCCACCGGGCCGCGGCGGAGGGCCGTCACGGCCTCTACCTCCAGACGGGATTCATGGTGAACCCGGAGAGCCGGGCGAAGTACCTGGGGATCCTGGAGCGGCACAACCTGGACAGCGTCGTGGTGGACCTCAAGGACGACCTGGGCCGCCTCCGCTTCGAGCCCCGCACGGAGCTGGTCCGGAGCCTCGGGCGGTCCGTGAATCCCCTGGACGTGGAGTCCTTCGTCGCGGAGATGAAGACCCGGGGGGTCTACCTCATCGCCCGGATCGTGGTCTTCAAGGACGCCCACATGTACAAGGCCGCGGGCGGCAAGTACGCGGTCTGGGATTCGGCGGAAAAGGCTCCCTGGCGCGGTTATTTCATGGAGAAGGTCGAGGCTCCCGCTCCCGCGGCGCCTACGGCTCCACCCCCTCCCTCCCTCCTTACACCCGCCAAACCCGGGACCCCGGCCGCTCCGGCCGCGCCCGCCACGGCCCCGGTCTACCAGCGGAAGTACATGGAGGAATACTGGGTGGACCCGTACAGCGAGGAGATCTGGGAGTACAACGTGGCCATCGCCCGGGAGATCATCGCCCGGGGCTTCGACGAGGTGCAGTTCGACTATATCCGCTTCCCCACGGACGGGGAGAACCTCGGCGACGCCTCGTACCGCTGGCGGGATCCGGGCATGGACATGGAGAGCGCCCTCATGTCCTTCCTGGGCTACGCCCGCCGGAACCTCGAGGCCCCGATCAGCATCGACATCTACGGGGCCAACGGGTGGTTCCGGTCCGGGGTCCGGACGGGCCAGGACGTGGAGCTCCTGTCCCGGTACGTGGACGTGATCAGCCCCATGTTCTATCCCTCCCACTTCGAGCAGGACTTCCTGGCCCAGCCACCGGAGGAGCTCCGGCCGTACCGCATCTACTACCTGGGGACCCTGCGCAACACCTATATCGCCCGCAAGCGCGTCGTGGTGCGGCCCTACGTCCAGGCCTTCTTCCTGAACGTCCGATACGACCGGAAGTGGTACAACCCCGACTACGTGCGCCGCCAGGTGGAGGGGGTGCGGGACTCCGTGAACCTGGGCCTGACCTTCTGGAACAACGCGGGCCGGTACGACGACATCCCCGTCCTGGACGTTCTGGGGAACCGCAGGCAGGCCGTCGGCCGGGGGACCTCCCGGTCCGGGGACGTCCGGCTGGACTAGGAATCGGACTCACTCGATAGTGTTACGAAGCTTGTCCCGAAGCGAGCGAGGTTTCGGACCGCCCGGGAGGCCGAGCTTGACGGCCGCCCGGCGGCGCTGTAGCTTTGAGATACCGTGAAACCCTCCAAACCGTTCCGGGTGCGTTTCCTGGCCTTCGCGGCCGCGGCCCTGGCCGCCTTCCTCCTCTTCCGCCTGATGCGGGCCCCGGGCACCCTGGGGCTCCTTAACTGGAACCCCGGGTACCGCCCCATCGTCTACGCCATCCTGGCCCTGGGCGCGGTCCCCTTCCTCCTGGCGATCCTCTACGAGATCCTCCGGGGGATACCGTCCTTCCGGCGGCACCGGGCGGCGGGCCTGGCCTCGATGGCCGTGTCCGCGGTGTGCGGGGCGGCGTCCCTGGCGGCGGTCCTCTTCCTGTCCCTGGCGCCGAACCGGGTTCCCGAGCCCCTTCCCCGTCCGGGGATCCTGGATCCCTCGAAGGGCATTCCCGTCCGGTCCGCCCCGGAAGGGGAGCCCTACCTCCGGCTCGCCTTTTCCTCGGACCCCCACTGGGGACGGGCGGAAAGCGACGCCGAGGCCCGCGCCTCCATCCTTCGGACCGTGGACGCCGGGGACTACGACGCCTTCTTCCTCCTGGGGGACATCTCGGAGATGGGCTTCCCCGAGGAAGGCTTCCGGGAGGCCGCGACGGACCTGGAGCGCCTCCTGACCCGGGTTCCCCTACGGCCCATGATGGGAAACCACGACGCCCTGGTGAACGCCTCGGGGAGGTGGCGGAAGTACTTCTTCCCGGCCGATCACTCCTCGGATTCGGGTTCCCCCTTTTATTACCGGATCGACGCGGGCCGGGCTCACGTCCTGGTGCTGAACCTCCTGTGGGGGGAGGAGGACTTCGACCACGACCAGCGCGCCTGGCTCACCCGGCAGCTCGAGACGATACCCCGCGAAGACGCGGTCGTAGTCCTCTCCCACTGCTACTTCTACGCCTCCGGGTACGACGATCCGGAGACGGGGAGCCCCTGGTACGATCACCCCGGCACCATCCGGGAGGTGGTTCCCCTCTTGGAAGCCCACGGGGTGGATCTGGCGGTTTCCGGACACAACCATTACCAGGAACTCCTGGAGCGGAACGGCGTCTCCTACGCGGTGATCGGGGCCATGGGCGGGGTACCGGATCCCGCCCCGACGTACCGGTCCCCCGCGTCGAAGTGGATCCGGACCTCGACCTTCGGCTTCCTGGAGGCGGCGTTCTTCCGGGACCGGATCGAGCTGGTCTTCCGGGACTCCCGGGGGGCCGAGCTGCATCGCGCGGTGGTTTCCGCGGAGTGAGGATGATGGCATGGAACGCACCGCGGACCCCGGTCCGACCGGGGGAGCCCGCTTCGTGGAAGCCTCGTTCACGGCCCTGGACCGGTACCGGGGAAACACTCCGGCGCCCCTGCGCTTCCTCCTGTTCCGGGGCGGCCTGGCCGACCTGGCCCGGCAGGGGAACGAGCTGGCCTTTCCCGGCCTGCCCTACGCGGACGCCGTATCCGCGGAGCCGGCTCCCGTCGCGGGAGGCGCCTCGGACCTCGCCTCCCCGTCCACTCCCTGCCGGTACGTCTGCGCGGACTTCGACGAGGACCCGGAACCCCACGCGTACGGCCTCCTGGACCTGACCTACGACCCGGAAACCCGACGGTACCGACATCCCCGGCAGAAGTATCCGGACCCCCGGGAGCCCGTCCTCTACCCCTGCGACGCCCCCGAGGACCTGACCCTCTTCGAGACCGCGGTCCTCCTGGCCCGGTATCCCTACCGCCTGCCGGAGGGGGGCTTCTCCGTGGAGGTGCCGAAGAACCTGTCGCCACCCTTTCAGCGGGACCTCCTGACCCTGATCCTGACCGGCCGGGATCCCGGATCGGCCCTGGAGTGGCTGGGCCGGACGGGCTTCCTGGACGCCTACTGGCCGGAGCTGGCCGACCTGCGGGGGGTGAACCATTCCAAGGAATACCATCCCGAGGGAGACGTCTGGACCCACACCCTGGAGACCTTCCGGTACCGCAAGCTCTCGGAACTGCGGCTCTCCCTGGGCCTCCTGCTCCACGACACGGGAAAGCCCGGTTCCCGGTCGTCGGAGGGCCGGCGTTTCGACCGGCACAGCGAGATCGGCGCCAAGGTCGCCCGGCGCTTCCTGGAGCGCCTGGGCTTCCCCCGGCACCTGGCGGACGACGTGGAATTCCTGGTCCGGCGGCACATGATGCCCGCCGCTCTTCCCCGACTGCCCCTGACCCGGGTCCAGGAGGACCTGGAGCACCCCCTGTTCCCGATGCTCCTGGAGCTGTACCGCTGCGACGAGCTGTCCACCTTCCGGGGACCCGACGGATACTACGAGGCCTGCGCCGCGTACCGGCAATACCTGAAAAACGTGCGGAACCCCTACCGGAACCCCGACGGCACCAAGATACAGAAGATGTTCCTGGACCCGAAACCCTAGGAAGGAGCCTCGAGTGAAGGAAGCCTACCGCTGCGTCTACCTGGAGGACGCCCTGGTCGTGAAGAGCCTGCTGGATTCCGCGGGCATCCCCTCCCAGATCCTCAACGGGGACATGCTGGACGTGAATCCCTTCTTCTCTGCCTCCGTCCAGGGGGTCCGCATCCTGGTCTCCGACGAGGACGTGGAGGACGCCCGGGCGGTGGTTGCGGACTTCAAGGCCCGCCGGGAAGACTAGAACCCGAATACAGCCCGGCGGTTCTCCGCGCCGATCCGGCGGAGTTCGTCCCGGAGGGGCTTGGAGGGATCCCGCTTTCGGTTCAGCTCTATGGAGAACTGGTTCATGGAAAAGTGGCTGAACACGAGGACTTCCTCCCGTTCCTCCGGGGACGCTTCCCGGTAGAGCCGGGAGAATTCCCGGAACCAGGGCCCGAAGATTCCCCGCTCCTTGAGCTCCGAGCGGCCCGAGATCCAAATGGGTACGCCCAAGGCCCGGTGGAGATCCCGGGCGAACCCCGCCATCCAGACCTGGCTTTCCGACAGGAGGGCTTCCACGACGCCGGTCCCGTCCAGGCCGCGGAGGAGGGCCAGCTCCGCGGTCTTGGGCGTGTGCACCGGGGTCTTGTTGATGATGAGCACGTCCCGTCGGAAGTCTTCCTCCAGTTCCTTCCGGAAGAATCCCTCCGCCAGACGCCCCGACTGGCCGACCAGGTAGCGGAGGTTCGCGGCCTTCTGCTCCTGCTTGCCCGGGTTGTCCGCGATCAGGATCCACCGGGGCCGGGATTCCGGCCCGACGTCGTCCAGGGCTCGGTTGTAGACGACCGGGGTTTCCACGGCGTAATCGTCGAAGCCCCGGATTTCCCGGAGGCGCTCCTGGAGGTCCCCGAGCACCGGCACCGCGGCGGACCACCCGGCCACCTTGGCGCGGAAGGCCGCCCGGAGGTCGGAGAACTCCTCGTATCGGCGTCGTTCCATGCCCGGCATTGTGACGGACCCGGCCCGAAGCCGCAAGGGTAACCGGCAATCCGCGCTTATATGGATATTGAGGTCCGCCGAGCATATACTGAGTCTATGAAATCAATACGCTGCATGATGATCGCCCTGATCCTGCTTCTCGGCGCGGATGCCGCCTTCGGACAGGGACGGCCCCGCAACATCCTCTCCCTCAAGTTCAACTACTATACCGACCAGCGCTTCGGATTGGAGTGGGAGGAAGTCTTCCTGGCCCCCCTGCCCAAGGGGTTCTACCTGGTGTCCGCGGTCTCCGGCACGAATACGAGTTTTTCCGACATCACCGGCGGCCGTCTGGGACTGGCCTTCGACCTGCCCGGTTCCTTCTACGGGGAGGCCTCCTACGAGCTGGAATACGACTGGCGGACGGCGAACCCGAAGCACACTCCCCTGGTTTCGTGCACCTACGAGTCGGGACCCGCGATGGCGAGCCTTTCGTTTTCCGGGGAGTTCACCCCGGACAGCACGGGAGGGGTTCTCTCGCCCTCGTTGAAATATACCCTGAATCCCCGGTTTTCCCTGTCCTCCTCCCTATTCCTCGCCTTCCATCACTACTCCACCTCGGAAAGCTTCTTCAATTTCGCGGCCTTGGCCACGGGGGAGTACGGCCTGGGACCGGAGATATTCCTGTCCCTCGGCGGCACCTTCGGGACGGTGTACGAACCCGACGCGCGCTACGAAAAATGGTCCGTCCTCGGGGGGGTCAAGGTCGTGCCCTCGGATTCGGTCGCGGTGAAGTGTCTCGTCGAATACGAGAACGCCGACTCCGCGCCGGTGAATCCCCACAACATCATCTCCGCCCTGATCGTGGTGGACGTCAAGTTCCGCGGAAAAGAGTGAGGCACACCCGCCCGGACCGGTGGCGTCCGCGGGGTCCCGGGGATTCGTTCGGGAGGCAGAATGGCGATTGAGACGACCGGGGCGGCGCTCGTAATGACGCCCGAATTCAAGCACCTGGATATCCTGAGCTCCAAGGAATTCACGGAGCGCTTCGGTCCGGCGGCGAAGGACGCTCGGACGGTCATCCTGGACCTGTCCCAGGTCGAATTCGTGGACAGTTCGGGGCTCGGCGGCCTGCTCAACTTGGTGAGGGATACCCTCGGGAGGGGCGGCCGGATTTCGATCTGCTGTCCCCAACCGTCCGTCAAGGTCCTGTTCCGCATGGTACAGCTCGCAAAGCTCGTCCCCATCTTCGACGGGAAGGACGCGGCGCTCGCCTGGGCGGAAGAATGAATGGAGTCCCTCCCGTTCTGATACCCATCCTGGCCGCCGCGGTGTCCGCCGCGCTCGGTGCGCTTGCCGCGACCCTTGCCGCCCGGCGGGTTTCCCTGCTGCCCCTCGATCGGCCCGAATTCCGGGATTTCGCCGCCTCCCTGGATGGCGCCGTCGCCCTGATCTCTCCGGACCTGGAAACGGTCCTGTACGCGAGCCCGCGATTCGAACCCCTCTTCGGCTCGAGGCCCGATCGCATCTCCTTCCGGCGTCTGGACGGCATCGTGCACGAGGAGGATCTGGAAGCCCTGGATACGGCCCTCTCCGCCGGCCGCGTCCGGCCCTTCGACGTGGAATTCCGGATCCGGACGGGGAACGACCCCCGCTGGCTGCGGATGCGGGGCTTCCCGGTCGCGGGAAAGGGGAGGAGCGCCGTCCGGAGGATCGCCGTGTGGGTGGAGGACAGGTCCCTGCGGAAGACCGACGAGCTCCGGCTGGTGGAAGCCCTCGACTACGAGGTGGCCGTGGGGGCCCGAATCCAGCAGGCCCTGCTCCTGGGCCGTCCGGAGCGGGCGTACCCGGGATTCGACCTGGCTTCCATGACCCTGCCTTCCCAGAAGATCGACGGGGATTTCATGGATTTCTTCGACGGCGGGCCCGAGGTGCTGGATCTCATGCTCGGGGACGTGATGGGGAAGGGCGTCCCCGCGGCCCTGACGGGGGCCGCGGCCTGCAACGCCTTTTTCCGGGCCCGGCTCGCGTTGGCGGAGGGGACGGGGACGGCCCTGCCTCCCGTTCGGGACATCGTCCGGGGGGCGGAGGAGCGTATCGCCGGCAAGCTCATGGACCTGCGCACCTTCTTCACCCTGGTGTACGGCCGCCTGGACGGGAAGCGGGGGTTGTACCGCTACGTGGACTGCGGGCATACGAGCGTCCTCCATTTCGAGCGCAAGACCGGGCGATGCTGGCGGCTCAAGGGGGCGAACGCCCCGGTGGGGTTCCTGCCCGAGCAGGATTACGTCGAGTACGCGGTTCCGCTCTCCCCCGGGGACCTCCTGTTCCTGTACTCCGACGGGATCACGGAAGCCGAGAATTCCGAAGGAGAGCGATTCGGGGAGGATCGCCTCATGAAGCTCGTCGGAGCCCACTCCGGTCTGGACGCCGCGGCGCTCCTGGAGAAGGTCAAGCACATCGCCTTCGCCTACGCCGGGGGGGATTTCAAGGACGATGTCACGGCGCTGACGGTGCGCGTCGCGTCCGGTCCCGCCGTCCGGACCGCGCGCCGCGGGTTTCCGCAGTCGATGGAATCCCTCCGGGCGGTACGGGATTTCTACCGTGCCTGCGCGCTCCGGGCCCTGTCGGAACGCCTTTCCTCCGAGGATCTGGACGCCCTGCTCATCGCGACCGGCGAGGCCGCCGCGAACATCTTCCGGCACAGCGTTCCGGACCGTCCGTCCGACTGCACGGCGGCCTTCCGGGTGTCCGATTCCTGGGCCGCCTTCTACCTCTACTACCGGGGAGCGGATTATGAATGGCAGGAGCCGACAGCCCCGAACATCGAGAGCTTCCCCGCGGGGGGATACGGTCTATACCTCATCAACGAGGCCATGGACTCCGTAACCGTCTCTCCCGGGGAGGACGGGGAGGTGCGCCTCTGCATGCTGGTCGATCTGGCGTCGAGGGTACGGGCTTGAGGGGCGTCCGCGAACTCGGAGACGGGATCTACCGGATCGCCGCGGCGGGGGCGCCCGGGTTCTTCCCCGGCTACTCCTATCTCGTCACGGACGGAGGGACGGGAGTGCTGGTGGATCCCGGCCCCGCGGCGGATTTCGCCGCGACCCTTTCCCTCTGCCGTTCGGTGATTTCCCAGGAGCGGCTTTCCTTCCTGATCCTGACCTCGGAGACCCCGGACGCCTGTTCCAGCCTCCCCTTGTGGCCCGCTTCCGGATTCTCGGGCAAGGTCCTGGCCCATTGGAAGGCGGGTCTCCAGGCCCGATATTACGGGGGGCCGGAGATCCGCGACCTGGGGAACCAGGAGGACCGCGTTTCCTTCGGCGGAGGCAGGACCCTCCGGTTCGTCAACGTACCCGGTCTGCCGTCCGCGGGATCGATGTTCTGTCTGGACGAGCGTTCCGGGAGCCTGTTCACCGGCATGGCCCTGGGCTCGGTGGGGGGCGGGGAGGCCGAGGCGGACGAGGAGTCCCCCGGGAGGATCGAGTCCTTCCACGACCTCCTGTTCCCCGCCCTGGGCGCCCGGCCGGACCTCCTCGCGGCCCTGGCTTCCCTGTCCCCCCGCCGGGCGCTTCCCCGGAACGGCCCCCCCGTCGAACGGCATCTTTCCGTCGCCTCCATCCTGTTCGGGTGCGGGGACGCGGCGGCCTGCGGGTCCGAATCCCTCCCGGAAGCCTGCGTGCGGCTGATCGGGGAGGTGAACCAGCGCTTGGCCGACGTGTTCTCCCCGGCGGAGCTCCGGGAAGTCCTGGCCGAGACGGGACTGCGGTTCGGCTCGGACTACCGCCCGGAGCCCGGGGGCCTGGAATACCCGGCGTTGGTGGAGCGGTATTTCGACACCCTGGCCCGGGTGAAGGGCCCGGTATGGATTTCCCTCGTGCGGGCGCACGTCGTCCGGGGGACGGAGGCGCTCGGGATTCCCCTGCCCGCCGCGTTCGAACGGTTCGGCCGGGAGATCGACCAGGGCATCGGCGGCCTGATCCGGGACATCGAGAGGATCCGGACGGAGAACATCGAACTCCAGAAGTCCATCATCCAGGCCAGCGACGACCATCTCAAGGATCCCGTCACGGGGTATTACAACGAGATCTTCTTCAAGGAATACCTGGACGACCTTCTCCTGTCGGAAGGCGGTGCCGGCCCCTCGCCGGGTTCGGTGGCCTTCGTCCGCCTGGACGGAATCCGGAAGCTCAACGAGCGATTCGGCACGGAGGCGGGAGACACCGCCCTGAAGGCCCTGGGTCTGCATCTGCTCGATACCAAGAGGCCGAACACGATCTTCTTCCGGATGAACGGTCCCCTCTTCGCATGCTACCTCCAGGGGGACGGCAAGCCGCAGGCCGTGGACTACGTGCGTACGCTGCAGACGGAGGTGGAGGGTTCGGGACGCTTCGTCGACAAGGTCACCGTATCCGCGGCGATCGTGGAGCTCTCCGAGATCTCCGGCATGGCCGCGGAGACGGGAAAGCCCTACGCCTCCCTGATGAAGGTCTGCAAGGAGCGCCTCCACCTACTGGACAAACTCGGCCCGGCCTCCATCTGCCACGAGTCCTCGGTGACCCTCCGCAGGACACGGGGGAACGTCCTGGTGATCGAAGCCAGCCCCTTCGAGGCCGACCTCCTGCGGAAGATCCTGGAACGGGAGGGCTTCGAGGTGCACTCGGTGACGAGGGGGGGCGAGGCTCTGGCCCAGGCGGATCTCTACCGGCCCGACGTGATCGTGTCGGAGATATTCGTCTCCCAGATGGACGGCTTCCAGATCCGCCAGCGCCTGCTCGCCTCCCCGGACCTGAAGAACATCCCCTTCATCCTGGTTTCCTGGGACAAGGGGGTATCCGCCCTGCGCCAGGCCTTCGACCTGGGCATCCTTCACTTCTACAAGAAGCCCGTTCAGCCGGAGGAACTGATCGGGATCATCAAGCTGCTCGCCGGGGAATCGGCCGAGGAGCGGCGGCCTTGATCCTCCCCTTCTCCCTCCTGCTCTTTTTCCTCGCGGCGAACGTCCTCACGGTCCTGGCGCTCCTGGCCGCCAAACGCCGCGGGCGCAGGATCTACCGCCGGGCCCAGACCCTGCGGAGCGCGCTGATCTCGGCGGTAATCGACGGAGACCGGTCCGGGTTCGACAAGCTGGTCCGGAGGAATTCCGGCCTGGCGATCCGGCTTTGGGCCGACCTGAGGGCGACGTTCTACTTCACGGACCGGGAGGCGGATCCGGTGCTGGAGGTGTTCCGCTCCTCCGGTATCGAGGCGAGGCTCCTTCGGAGGATCCAATCCCGCAGGCCCCTGGAACGGTTCCGGGCTTCCCGAATGATCCTCCCCCTGGTTTCGCCGGGGATCGTTCCCGCCATCGCGGACGCTCTCCACCGGGAGACCCGGGAATTCGTCCGGATCGCCCTGGTCAAGGACCTGCTGGCCGCGGACATGAGCTCGGCCTACGACGCGATCGCCGAGAGCCTGCGGGACTGCGGGATGGGGTATTTCCGCTCGGTCCGCTTGATGCTGGCGGCCGGGGGAAACGGGTTCGTCGACTGGGCCCGGGAACGCCTCATCCCCTCGGACCCGGGGTTCGCCGTCGCGGTCCTGGCGGGAGCCCGGACCCACCCCGCCCCGTGGCTCCGGGATTTCGTACTCATCTGCCTGGACCATGACGATCCCCGGATCCGAAGCTCCGCCATCGAGGCGGCGGAATCCCTCTATCCCGAGATGCTCGCCGGCCGCGCCCGGGACAGGGATGCGGATATCGTGACCCGCCGGGCTTCCCTTCGCGCCCAGGCGGAGGTCTCCTATCCCCTGGACCTGGAATCCTTCGCCGAATACCTGACGGACCCGACCCTCCGGGACGTGGCCGCCTCGTCCCTGGCCGAATACCTCGGCCGGTACCCGGAGGAGGTCGGCCGGGTCCTGGAACTCCTGTCCCGCCTGCCGGATTCCGAGGCCGGCCGCGCCCTGGCGAGGGTCCTGGGCGTCCGGTTGCCCTTCCTGCTCGTCTCGGGAGAGGATCCGGGGCGCTGCCGGCGCGTCGTGGAAGGCCTGGCAGCCTCGGGCCGCAGTTCGGAGATCATCGCCCTGCTCAACTCCAACCGGGATCCCGCGCTGGAGGGGCTTCTGCTGGAATGGATACGACCCTATCTCGGGACGGTTCCGGAATTCCGCCGGGACTGCGCGGGGTACCTGGAGCCCCGTCTGCGAGAAGCCCTGGGCATCGCCTCCGAGGAGATCCCGAAGAGCGCCCGGAAAATTCCCCTGACCCGCTCGGACCGCATTCGCCTGGTGTTCGTGCTGGCGGCCATGATCGCCGTGCCCTCGGCGGCCATCGCCTACGGCCTTTCCGGGGCCACCATCGGCCGGACCTGGATCCTGGTCCGGGAGATCTTCCGCCTGTTCTCCTGGGGGTTCGCCTTCTACGCGGTCTTCCTGAACCTGGTGTACATCCTGCTCCTGCTCCTGGCCGCGCGGAACCTGGGCGTCCAGGGGAGGTACTGGGCCGTGCTGGACAAGGAGTTCCTGTTCACCCCGGGAATCATGCCGTCCATTTCGATCCTGGCGCCGGCGTACAACGAGGAAAAGACCGTGCTGGAGAGCGTGCATTCCCTGCTGTCCCTCCAGCACCCCGACTACCAGGTCATCGTCATCAACGACGGATCCTCCGACGATACGATGGGCGTCCTTGCGAGGGCGTTCGACCTGGAGCGGATGGATCCGAGCCGGACCGGCTCCCTGCCGACGGCCCCCGTGCGGGGCGTATACCGGTCGCCGGGCAACCCGAAGCTCCTGGTCGTGGACAAGGAAAACGGGGGAAAGGCGGACGCCCTGAACGCGGGCATCAACCTGGCCCGCTGCGATTACATCTGCAGCATCGATTCCGACTCCCTCCTCGAACCCGACGCCCTGCTCCGGATGACCGCGGAGGTCCTCACCTCGGACGTCGAGACCGTGGCCGTGGGCGGGAACATCCTTCCCGTGAACGGGTGCGCCGTGGAGCGGGGCATGCTACAGAAGATCGGCCTGCCCGCCAACCGGATCGCCCGGTTCCAGACCATCGAATACCTCCGCTCCTTCATAGCCGGCCGCCTGGGATGGGCCCAGCTCAACGCCCTGCTCATCATCTCCGGCGCATTCGGGCTTTTCCGAAGGGACCGGGTACTGGAGATCGGGGGCTACCTGACGGGACGGGGGGAGTTCAAGCGGGACACCGTGGGGGAGGACATGGAGCTGGTCGTCCGCCTGGTCCGGAGGATGCGGGAGTCGCGGCGCAAATACCGGATACGGTACGCCGCCACGGCGAACTGCTGGACCGAGGTCCCCGAAAGCCTGGGGAGCCTCTACAAGCAGAGGGACCGCTGGCATCGGGGCCTGGTGGAGATCATGACCTGGCATCGAAAACTGCTGTTCAACCCGAGGTACGGATCGGCGGGGCTGGTGGCCTTTCCCTACTTCCTCGTGTTCGAGGTGATCGGTCCCTTCTACGAGTTCGCCGGGTATCCCCTCATGATCCTGGGTTTCGCGGTCGGAGCCCTCAGCCTTCCCGTCTTCCTGGTCATGTTCAGCGCGGTCCTGCTCTTCGGACTTCTCATCTCCCTGGTTTCCCTCGCGCTGTCGGAACGGGATATCGTGTACTTCCGGCCGGCGGAGCTGGCACGGCTCCTGGCGGACTCGATCCTGGAAAACTTCGGGTTCCGCCAGCTCATGGGCTGGGTCCGGGTGTTTTCCGTCCTTCAACTCCTGACCCGGAACAAGGGCTGGCAGAAGCTGGAGCGGAAGGGTTTCCAGGGGTCTACGGTTCCTGTTCCAGCTCCAGTTCCGTCACCCCCGCCGGCAGGTCGATGACGAAGGTCCCGTTCGCTCCGGGGTCCGCGGCGATGCGCAGGCCCTCGGGAAGCCGCAGTCCGAGTCCCCGAACCGGGAGAGGGGAGGAGAGCCGGAGGACCCGGCGGTCCCCGGAACGGATCACGTCGGCTTGGACTCCGTCCCGGGCCGTCCACCAATCCCCGAATTGCCGCAGGGTCCCCCACCAGGCCTTTTCGCGCATCCGCTCCGAGAAGCCCTTGAGGAACCGGAGCTTTTCGGCGGTCACGTTGGGGTGGATGAGGATCACGAAGAGACCTCCGTACCGGGAGATCTTGCCCGCCAGTTCCACCGCCGCGTCGACCCGGCCGTCCATGGGCGGATCCTTCTCGTCCTCCACCGTGATGGGAAACTCGTAGATCGCGGTCTCCGACCGGTACAGGCGGTCGTGGTTCAGGCGGAACGGAAGGTGGGTCAGGACGTCGTTCGCCGCCACGGCGGAGGAGTACCGGTACCCCGCGGATTCCAGGGACTGGGGCAGGGAGAAGGGGTTGGCCAGGAATCCGGGCCGGAACGAATCAACCCGGGACCGGGACAGGCGCTCGATCAGGAACTTGCTGACCCGCAGTTCCCCCAGGACCGTCGCGTTCTTGGTGTAGTAGAACTCGATGATGCGGGGCTGGTAGTCGGGATAGGCCTCCCGGAAGGTGCCTGGGGGCACCCGGGCGAACATGTCCGAATGGCAGACCGAGTGGCTCGCCAGCTCCATCCCCAGGTCCTCCAGCCGGGCAAGGAGCTCCGGGGTCCGCTCGTCGAAGAAGACCTCGTCGAAGAAATCCCGGAAGTACTTGGTCTGCAGGAAATAGGTCGCGCCGTATCCCATGCTCCGCTCGTACTCCGCGTACTCCACGCTGTTGGCCAGGGACCCCGCGTAGTCCACGTCGTGGGAAACGACGACCGACAGGGGCATGCCGTCCGGGGCGGGGTGGAGGAAGACCGAGTCCGGTTCGTAGGCGCGGTACACCTCTCCGAGGAACCGGAGCAGGGAGTCCACGGAGGGCTCGAAGGCGTTCACGTAGGTCCGGTTCGCCTCGTCGTCCCGATTGTCCTGGGCCCCCTGGATGTACCGGCCGAGGTCGAAACCGAACGCGAAAGCGGCCCCGGTTCCGGAGCGGCGCCGGATGACGGCCGCTCCCCCGTCCTCGTACCGGGCCAGCACCTCCCCGGGGTCCGAGAAGGCCGCGGTCCGCAGCCTGTACCGGGCGCGGTCGGGATTGCCCAGGCGCGCGGTCCGTTCCTCGGGATACTCGAAGCCGGCGGCGAAGGGGCCGTCCCCGTAGCGGAGCTCCGACCTCCGCCGGTTCCGGACGGATCCCCGGAATCCGAAGAGGGATTCGACCCGGGGATCCGGCCTGCCGACCTGGACGGCCAGGAGGGCTCCTCCCCGACGCATGAACTCCTCCAACCGCCGCACCTCCCCGTCGTCCAGGCTCCCCCGCTTGAAACCCGGATAGGCCAGGACCACGTCGTGCTCCAGGGCGGAGTCCAGGGAATCCGTGATGCGGAAGGGTAGGCCGAGGGACTTGAAGCCGTGGACCAGACCCAGCCAGGAGGATCGGGGATCCGTCAGTAGGACGGCCAGGCGGGAGGGGGAGCCCTCCCCGTAGGTCCGCCAGTCCGCCGGGACTTCCACCGGCTTCGGGGAGGCGGCCTCCGGTCCCCGGATTCCGGGCAGGTCCACGAATTCCTCCCGGGCCTCCCGGACCAGCCGGGATTCCGGGCCGACGCCTTCGAGGCCGGGCACGGTGTAGCGCCCCGAGGCTCCGGACCCGCAGGAGGCCGCCAGCGCCAGCGCGGAGGTCGCGAGGGCGAGGCGGACGGCGGCGGTCAGGCCGCGGCACGAGGCCGGGCGGGACTTGGACAGCATACCCGGAAGTATATCCGTCCGGGGCGGATCGGTCACCGTCCCGTCCCCGGTTGCCTCCGGGATCCGGAATACCGTATCCTTGGGCCATGCGATGCGCCCTGCTGATCTCGGCCTTTCTCCTGCTGGCGGCCTGCCAGCCCGCCGCACCCAAGGCCCCGCCCCGGGACCCCCTGGCCCCGTACCGGGCCGCCCTGGCGGATCTGCCCCCGGAGATCCCGGCCCGGGCGGAAGCGGCGCCGGACCGGTTCGAAGCCCTGGTCCGGGCGGTGTCGGCCGCGGTCGCGGAGGATCCCTTCCTCCTGCGGCGGGTGGACAAGGAGAAAGCCCTTCCCGCGGACTACGAGCCCGGGGATCTGGCTCTTCTCGCGGACTACCCCTTCGCACTATCCCGCCGGGACCTCCGGCTGCGCAAGCCCGCGGCGGAGGCCGCACGGGAACTGGACGCCGCCGCGAAGGCGGACGGGGTTACCCTGGTCTTCTCCTCCGCGTACCGGTCCTACGGGTATCAGGCCGAGGTGTACGCCCGCAACGTCCGCCGGGACGGCCAGGCCGCCGCGGACCGGGTTTCCGCCCGCCCCGGACATTCCCAGCACCAGTTGGGCACGGTCGTCGACCTCGGCTCCATCGACAACACCTTCGCGGAATCCAAGGCGGGGCTCTGGATGGCCGCCAACGCGGGGCGTTTCGGGTTTTCCCTTTCCTATCCGAAGGGGGCGGAGGAGATCACGGGATACGACTGGGAGAGCTGGCACTTCCGGTACGTCGGAAAGGACGCCGCGGCCCTCCAGGCCGAATTCTTCGGTCTCCAGCACTGGTTGCTGGTATTCCTGGAACGCTTATTCCCCTGAATCCGAGGGTTTTCTCAGGAGAATCCGCCCGAAGACGGCGGCCAGGGTCTGTTGGAATATCATCCCCAGGACGGCGGGCAGGGCCGCGGCCTCCGGGAAGAAGGTGATGGCGATGGTGGCCACGGCGCTGATGTTCCGCATGCCCACGGTGAACACCAGCCCCCGCCTCCGGGAGGGGCTGATCCCCGGCACGAGTCCCAGGGTCTTGCCCAGGAGGAAGGCCACGGATGTCAGGCCGATCCCGATCGCCCCGACGGCCCATACCCGGGGTCGGGAGAAATCCACCGTGGGGGTCACGGCCGCGGAGTTGGTCGCGATTACGAGGGCAAGGAAGATCTTGGAGAGGGGCGAAACGTAGGGAAGGACCGCCCGGGGTATCCGGCCCCGGCTGGCCTCGTTCAGGGCCACCCCCAGCGCCGTGGGGAGGAGGACCATGAGGGTCAGGGATAGGGCCATGGCACGCCCGTCCAGCCGGATCGACGCGCCCAGCAGGGCGGAGGTCGTGACGGGCAGGACGAAGGGCGCCGCCAGGGTGTCCAGGAGGATGAGCGCGAGGGCCAGGGCCTCGTCGCCCCGGTACATCGTGACCCAGATGAACCCGGCCACGGCGGTGGGCGCCGAGAAGAGCAGGACGAATCCCGCGGCGGCCTCCGTGTCCCCCGGAAGGACCAGCCGGGAGACGACCAAGGCTACGATGGGCATCAGGACGTGGGCGGCCGCGAAGAAGCCCAGGACCGGGATCGGGCTGGCCGCGGCGGTCCCCAGGTCCCGGGCCTTCAGCCTCAGGGCTCCGGCCAGGGTGATGAGCCCGAAGAGGACGGGGATGTAGGGCCGGAGGGGAAGGAAGACCCCCGGGAAGAGGAATCCGAGGATGACCCCCGTGGGGGTGACCACGGGCATGGCGGATTCCAGGAGGGTGTTCAATCGGCGCGCCGCGGAGACTAGGCCGGAAACGGGAGGTCCGGCGGCCTTGTCGGCCGCGGGGTCGGGGGACGGTCTCACGGGCAATCCTCCGGCGCGGTCGGCGCGCCTAGGCCTTCTTGCCGACCTCGCCGGCCAGCCGGCGGGTTTCCTTGTTGAAGCCTTCGCTGAACTGCTCCACGATCTTGCGGAACTGGGCCTCCCCCTGGAACCCGTAATCCTGGATGACCAGGGGCTCGAGCTGGTCCCAGGTCATGCCGCCGTTCTCGAACTCGCAGAAGGCGTTGGCCAGATACACGGCGAACACCACGTCCTTGAAGTCCGTGGTCATGAGCCCCGGCTCGTGGTGGAACCGGATGGCGGCCACCAGGGACTCCGGGAAGTTCCATTTCTCCGCGATGCGGGCCCCGATCTCCGAGTGGTTCATGCCGCCGGCGATGTCCTCGAAGGTCTGGACGGGTATGTCCTTTTCCCCGCAGAAGGCCCGGATCCGGTCCAGGAGGTCCGGATGTACCGTGGAGAAGACGATCTTGCCCATGTCGTGGAGCATTCCCCCCACGTAGGCGTCGTCCAGGATGTGTCGCTTGGCGGGCTTGAAGTTCTTGACCAGGTTGTAGGCGTAGTAGGCGGTCCGGTAGGAGTGGTCCCAGAGCTTCTTCTTGGTGTCCGTGTCGTCCCCCAGGAGCTTCTGGGCCCCGTAGGAGTACAGCTGGTTCCGGATGCCCTTGAGGCCCACGAGCTTCACGGCGTCGACGATGTTGTCCACCCGCTTGGGCAGCATGAACTGCGCGGAGTTGACCAGCTTCAAGAGGTCCGCCGTCATGGCGGGGTCCGTGGAGATGTGCCGGGCGATGTCCACCATCTCGCTCTTGGGATCCGCCAGGAGCTTCTGGACCGCCACGATGTTGTCCGGGAAGTGGGGCAGGGAGGTGATCTGCCGCACGATCTCGTCGGTGAGCTTGGACAGGGACTCGATGCGGGTGGCCTCCACGGGCACGGTGATCCGCGCCAGGGTCTCCCCGCCCTCGGCCCGGATGTCGAAGCATTCCTCGTCCAGGCCGATCTTCTTGAGCATCAGGACCAGGATCACCAGGCCCAGGCCCGCGCCCTCGGAGGGGTCCAGGACCTGCTGGAGGGCCTCCTCCAGGCTGGTGTACTTCCGGGACCGGGCCAGCTTGTCGTGGATGCGGACGTATTCCGTCCGGTTGATCTCCACGTTGTTCCGGACCTCCAGAACCACGGTGGAGCCCTTGGCCTGGAGCACGATCTTGATGTAGTACCCTTTTTCCTTCTGCTTGGCCAGGTACCAGGCGATGTTCTCCAGGGTGTCCGCCTTGAAGCCCTTCATTCCCTCGTCGTAATCCGAGGGATCGTTGATGGACAGGCCCCGGGTTTCGAAGTACACCCGCTTGGTGTTCGCCTTCTTGGCGTTCACCGCCAGTTCCCGGAGGCAGTAGACCAGGTAGTCCTTTAGCTTCTTCTGTCCCAGCTCTCCCAGGAAGACGTCCAGGACCTCCTCCAGGTAGATCTCGATCTCGTGGGGAAGGGTATACGTGGTGATCGTCAGGGGGATGGCGCTGTGGACGGCCTTCTTGATCTTGGATACGTCGACTACGAGCTCATTTGCGGCCATGGTCCAGACCTTTCACACTTGTTGGGATGGTATCTTTTCCTAGGATAACGGAACGATTCTGAATTTTCAAATAATAAACCATATCTCTATCCCAGATAGGATTTGATGGTCCGTGCCATCCGCTGGAGCTCCTTCCGGACCCTCGCGTTGAAGGAGTCCGGAGGGAATTCCCCCCTCTCGTTCGGACCCCCCGCGCTCATGCCCGTGAGGACCTCGACGCCCTCGTCGATGGTGGAGACCGCCCAGATCCGGAACCGGCCCTCCCGCAGGGCCTCCTGGACGGGGCGGGAAAGGGTGAGGTTGACGGCGTTCTGCCGGGGGATCAGGACCCCCTGGGTGCCGGTGAATCCCGCCCGCCGGCAGACCTGGTAGAAGCCCTCGATCTTTTCCGTGATCCCGCCGACCGGCTGGATCTGGCCCATCTGGTTCACGGAGCCGGTCACGGCGACATCCTGGCGCAGGGGCACCCCGGCGATGGCGGACAGGAGGGCGTAGACGGCGGTGGAGGAGGCGGAATCCCCCTCGATGGCCGTGTAGGACTGCTCGAAGCAGATGCTGGCGGTCACCATGAGGGGAAAGCCCCGGGCGTACCGGCTCCGGAGGAAGCCCTCCACGATAAGGACGGCCTTGTCGTAGATCTCCCCGGAGAGCCCCGACTCGCCCTCGATGTTGATGACCCCGCTCTCCCCCGGGGATACTTGGGCGGAGATCACCGCGGGCAGACCGAAGGCGTAATACCCCCGGTCGTGGACCGCGAGCCCGTTGACCCGTCCCACGGCGGCGCCGGACACCTGGAGGATGATCTGGCCGGAGGCGATCATGTCCTCCACCTTCTCCTCCGGCAGGTTGGCCAGATAGGCCCGGGCGCTGACCGCGGTGGTCACGCTTCCGGCATCCATGGCGGTCCGGCCCGCCCTCCCGGCGTGCCAGGAGGCTTCCCGGAGCAGGTCCGCGATCAGGCTGAACCGGGTGGAAAGGCGGTTCCGGTACTCCGAAAGCCGTACCCCGTATTCCACCACCGCCGCGATGGCGTCGGGGTCCGCGGGCAGAAGGCCCTCCTCCCGGATGATCTTCCGGATGAAGGCCACATACTCCCGCATGGTCTCGTCGTTCCGGGGCATGGTGGAGTCGAACTCCGCGAAGACCTTGAAGAGCTTCTGGAAATCCGGATCCGCCGCGTACAGGGCGTCGTAGGTCATCTCCCCGCCCAGGAGGATGACCTTGACGTCCACCTCCGCGGCCTGGGGTTTTGTGTGGACGCCGGGGGTCCCGAAGGGGCCCGCGGAGGGTTGGATCTCCACCGTGCCCGTCTGGAGGACCCGCTTCATCCAGAGCCAGGCCTCCTCGTCCTGGACCATGTCCTCGGCCCGGAGGATCAGGAAGCCCCCGTCGGCCCGGTGGAAGGCACCGGGACGGATCTTCAGGTAGGCCGCCCGGGTGTCGCCCCGCTCGTCCGGCCGGGGCTCCACGAAGCCGAAGAGGTTCACGATGGATGGGTGGTTTTCCAGGATCACCGGGGGGCGTTCGGCCTGCCCGTTGTCCACCAGGATGTTGAGGCCGTACCGGGCCAGGGGTGGAACGGGTCGCCGGGCCGGGGGAGCCGGCTCGGGCTCCGGATCGGCCAGGAAGAGCCGGAGATGCTGGAGGAGGTCCTTCTCCAGATCGGAGATCCAGGTGTGGACCTTCGGGTCGGGATACCGCTTCCGCAGGAGGTCCGTCTCCGCCAGCACGAAGGGGCGCAGGGCGTCGTGGCGCAGGTTTTCCAGGCGCCGTTCCAGCTCGACCCGGCCCCTCCGGAGTTCCGCGAAGAGCCCCTTGAGGCGGTCCATGTAGTCGAGGTAGAGGCCCCTCAGGCGGTTCCATTCCTCCTCGGCCAGGGTCCCCGCGGCGACCTCGGTCTGGAGCTGGTCGAAGCCCGAGGGTTCCCCGTTCCGCAGGGGGACGATGTCCGTGGAGGTGGAGCCCTCCTCATCCTGGGACTGGGCGATCCGGAACCCCTGGGCGGCCAGCTCGGCCTCGAATTCCGAAAGCCGGCGGGTTTCCTCCGCCTCCACCTCCCGGGTGGCGGCGTCCAGGCGGCCTTTGAAGTCCGCACTCTCGGTCTGGAGGCGGACGAGCTTCTTCATGTTCTCCACCAGGGCGTGGAGGTCCTTCTTGAAGGCCCTAGCCTGTCCCCGGGGGAAGGAGAGGGCCCGGGGCTCCAGGGGGGACCGGAAGTTGTAGGCGTAGGCCCGGTCCCGGAGGGTCTCCAGGTTCGAGGGTACCTCGGACAGGACCTGCATGACCGCGGTGCGCCGCCCCGTGCCGGGGGCTCCGGAGATGTAGATGTTGTAGCCCTTGGCGCGGATGCCCGTGCCCATCAGCAGGGCCTCCAGGGCCCGGGGCTGGCCGATGACGGCCTTGCCCCAGTCCCCGCCTTCCAGGCGGAGGATGTCCTCCTCGGTGACGGAGAAGGCGATATCTTCCGGAGAGAGCCGGAACCGGTCGGGGCTCACCGGGCGTGCTCGATCAGGGTGGATACGGGCACGATCTCGTACCCCTCGGACAACAGACCGTTCACCAGGAGGGAGAGTTCCCGGAACAGGTAGTCCTGCCGGCCCCCCTCGGGAACCCCGATCCGAACCGGGACGATGGACCCCGGCTTCACCTTGGACAGTATCCGTTCCACGATCCGGTGGGCGTCCAGGTAGAGCCCGGGGACGGATTTCCCCTCGGTCTCGCTGACCCAGTCCAGGGGGTCCAGGTCCCGCCCCACGAAGGAGTAGTTCATCCGGGCGGCGGCGTCCAGGATGTCCGTGCTGGTGGAGTAATGGGGGGTGTGCCAGAGGAGGGACAGGTCCCGGCCGGTGGCCGCGAAGTACTCGTCCTCCGTGCGGGCCAGGCCCCGCTTCACGAATTCCGCGTCCACCCGGAACCGGGCGTCCGTGGGATCGTAGGTGGTGAAGAACATGTTGCCGGTCTCGTGGCCGCTCTCCGCGATCAGCCGGGCGGCGCCGGGGTTGCGCCGGATGAACTCCCCGTTCACGAAGAAGGTGGCCCGGATGCGGTAGTCCGCCAGGGTATTCAAGACCCCCGCCAGGCCCTCCGAGGAGTCGTAGGCGTTGAAGACCAGGGCCACCTGGCGCCGTCGGATCCGGGAACCGTGGTCGAAGATCCCCGGGGTCCGGGGTTCGTCCTTGTCCGGGAAGGGGGCCCAGGGCCGGGGGGCGGGCAGGAGGAGGGGCTTGGTCCCGAAGCCCTGGATGGACCGGACCATCACGATGTTCCGGTAGGATCCGGAATCCAGTTCGTCCAGGTAGACCCGGTAGGCCGCGGAGGCCCCCGAGACGGGAAGGGTCCTGAAGGCCGCGGACTTTTTCCAGTCCTTGGCTCCGGGATCCAGGGTCCACGCCGAGTTCCCGACCGTCGCCGCCGCCGTCCCCGGGGTCTCCGGGGCCCAGCCGTACCGCTCCGCCTGGGACAGCGCCACCAGGGAGCGCTCCGACCCGTCCGCCGCGGCCAGTTCGATGGTCCGGGCTCCCGCCAGGACCAGGCGATCGTCGGAAACCCAGAGGGCATGGAGGGTGCCCGGGGCGTCCAGGGTGGTCACCGCGGACCAGTCCGCATAGCGCCGGATCACGACCCCCCGGTCGTTGGCCAGGGCCACCCGCTTGCGGTCCGGGGAAAGCTCCACGGAGACCGCTCCCGAGGCGTCCAGGGTCTTGAAAGTCTGGGTCAGGGAGAGGTCCGCCGGGGAGTCCGGAGCCGCGATCCGGTAGGCCCCGGCCACCCGCTCGCCGTCCCGCAGGGAGGAAGTCAGGATGGTGATCTCCGCGCTCTCCGGCCAGAGGACCTCGGTGACCGTCGTATTGCCCTGCAGGAAGAGGTAGGGCAGGGCGGTCACCCGGTCGGCCTTGCCGTAGTCGTCCGGATCCAGGTAGTACAGGAAGATGTTCCGGCCGTCCTTGCACAGAAGAATCTTGCGGCCGTCCGGGGAGACCCGGAAGGAATCGAAGTTGGGATCGAAGGAGAACGGGACCTTTCCCACCATGGTCCCGATGGAGATGACCCCGGCGTAGAGGGCCTGGGCGAAGAACTCCGCGGGCAGGATGCGGTAGAGGCTCCGCTGGCGGAGGACGTAGAGGCTGCCCTGTTCGTTCCATTGGGCGTTCTCGATCCGGCCCGGGCCGATCCGGCGGAAGGACTCGTCCAGGACCCTCTTGCCCTCGTGCTGGTCCAGGGAATAGTAGTGGAGGAACCCGCCCTTGGCGTAGACGAAGTGCCGGGAATCCGGCGCCCAGAGGGCGGGCACCCGGTCCGCGTAGAGGGCCACCTCCGAGGAGATCACCGTCTCACCCCCGCCGGCCACGTCGAACAGGATGAGACGGCCGTAGGCGTGGGAGGCGGGGTCCATGTACAGGAGGCGCGTCCCGTCCGGGGACGCCAGGACTTCGGGGAGTTTCCCCTCCCGGGCGGGACTTCCCCGGGCGAAGGAGGGGAAGCCGGGAACGGGCTCCATGCCCCGGAAGTCTGCGCCGGTACGGAAGACCCCGAAGCGGTTCTGGACCTGGAGACGGCGTCCCCGGTCCACCAGGGTCACCCGCTCGGGATAGAAGGTCAGCTGGCGCATGCTTCCACCGGCCAGGTCCGCGGAGAAAAGGGTCCGGAAGGCCCCTCCCCCGGGCAGGGTCGACTCCGCGGCGAAGAGGAGCTCGTCCTTCTGGGAGAGGTCCGGTCCGGAGAAGCGGATGTCCCCGAAGGCCGACGAGACCGCGGCCAGGGCCGCCACAAGGGCTAGGGCACTTCGTCTCATGGTAATTCCTTATCCACCATCATCGGCGCGGAAGCCGCGTCAGTTGAGTCCCGTACCCGGGGTCTTCGGAGAACGATCCCGTCCGCGGCGGTGCCGTCGGAGAACCGGAAGAAGCCCGGGACGGTCAGGGCGTGCCGGAAGCCTTCCGCCTCGTATATGGCCCGGGCCCCGGTCCAGGTGCCGCTGACCAGGAGGAGGACTTCGTCGAAGGATAGGGAGCGGTCCGCAAAATCCAGGAACTCCCGGAAGAGCAGTTTCCCCAGGCCCCGACCCCGGAGGGCCCTCAGTATGCCGTAGGAGGATACGTACAGTACGCGGCCCGCCGGACGGTGGCGCGCCCGGGCGGAATGCCCCAGGGCGAAGTCGGCGGTCCCGGGAGCGCCGTCCCGGTTCCAGAGTTCGGAGCAGAGGTAGCCGGCTAGCCCGTCCGGGCCTTCCAGGACCACGAACCCGGCGGGAAAGACCTCCAGGCGCTCCCGGAAGATCTCCCGGCTCTCCCGAATGGCGGGATCGAAGGATTCGTCCTCGACGACGAGAATATCGTCCAGGTCCCCGGGGCACGCCGGGCGGATCCGGAAGGGTTCCATGGGCACATTCTAGCCGCCCGCGCGGGAATGTCCAAGCCGGGATGCCCGGAACTATTGAAGCTGGAAGAACTGATCGCAGTAGTGGCTGCCCCTGACCATGGTCCGGTGGACCAGGCATTTTCCTTCCCGGCCTACGTCCACCTTGACCATCTTGGTCTGCCGGTCGTAACTGCGGACCCCTTCCCATTGGATGCACGCGTAGCAGCGCTTGGCCGCGATGGGTTTCAGATCCTGGGACATGGTCGCCTCCGTTCCGTCATTTTGCATGCTTTTATAATATCGTAGAATTCCGGGGAAACCTGAGGGGGGCACGAATCCTATCGGGACACCGGCACGGGCTCCCGAGGCGGGGGGACGGCCCGGAGACCGGCGATCCTAGGAGCCCAGGACGAAGCGGTCCAGGATTTCCGCCACCGCGTCCTCCTCGTGGGATCGCGGGGACACGTACCGGGCCGCCGCCTTGACCGCGGGGATCGCGTTCGAGGGGGCGCAACCCCAGCCCGCCTTCCGGACCATCCCCAGGTCGTTCTGGGCGTCCCCCACGGCCAGGACGGATCCCAGGGGAATCCCCAGGCGGTCCGCGAGGATCTCCAGGGCCGTCCCCTTGTCCGTTCCGGCGGACAGGACCTCCAGGAAGTAGGGCTTGGAGATCAGGACCTCCGCCTGTCCCTCCAGGAGCGCGGACAACTCCCGGAGGAGCCCCTGCAGGGCTTCGGGCTCCCCGGCCACCACGAATTTCAGCTGGCCCCGGTCCAGGTAGGGGGCCGGATCCGTCATCACCTCGATGGGCAGTCCCGTCAGGCGGGAGTCCTCCTCGGTCCAGCGGTTGCGGACCGTCGTGACGATGAGGCCCTCGTCCATGTAGAATTGGTAGGGAAACCCCCGCTCCGCCAGGAGGGCGGCGGTCCGGCGGCAGGTCTCCGGGGGAATGCGGCGCTCGTAGAGGTGCTCGCCGGAGCCCAGGTCCAGGATCTTGGCCCCGTTGTAGGAGATCAGGTACTCCCCGGGGCCCTCGGCGCCCAGCATCCGGGCGTACTTCATCATCGCCCGTTCCGTCCGGCCCGAGGCCAGGACGACCCGCACACCCCGCCGCATCGCCCGGCGGCAGGCTTCCGCGTTGGTCTCCGATATGCTCAGGTCCTGCCGGAGCAGGGAATCGTCCAGGTCGAGGGCCACCAGTTGTATACCCATGGACGAAAGGTATACCCGAAGCCGACGGACCGGCTCAAGGGCCCTGGTAGTGTTACGAAGCTTGTCCCGAAGCAATCGAGGGTTGAAGAGACGAGC